>NC_015844.1:369166-738333 GCF_000973105.1 Zobellia galactanivorans
AAACCTTGGCCAAAAACAAGGCAAAGGTAGTAGTCAATTATGCCGGTAACGAAGAAGCCGCTAAAAATGTAGTGAACGCGATTATCGCCGAAGGCGGCGAAGCCATACAAATTCAGGCCGATGTAAGGTCAAAGGAAGACGTAAGCCGTTTATTCGACCAAAGCATTGCCCATTTTGGCCAAGTGGATATTTTGGTGAACAATGCCGGAATTATGGTCAATCAATTGATAAAAGACACCACTGACGAAGCTTTCGAACTTCAATTTGACACCAATGTAAAGGGCGTTTTCAATACACTTCGCGAGGCCGCTACAAAGCTTTCTGAAAACGGAAGCATCATCAATGTTTCCACCTCGGTAAACCGGTTGATGCTCCCAACCTACGGTACATACGTCGCTACAAAGTCGGCCGTAGAGCAACTTACACGGATTTTTTCCAAAGAAATAGGGAGTCGTGGGATCAATGTTAATTCGGTTTCCCCGGGACCGACAAATACCGAGTTGTTTATGCAAGGAAAAACAAAAGAGACCGTAGACCGCTTGGCCGCACTTTCCCCTTTTCAACGCATTGCCGAAACCCATGATATCGCCCAGGTGGTAGCTTTTTTAGCGAGTGACGAAGCCAAATGGATCAATGCCCAGAATATAGGGATCAACGGCGGAATGGCCTAGTCGAAGAAAGCCTCGGCACAAAGCGTTTTAAGTGAAACACCTAGAGTATTTTGGAACTTATCTTTGCCAATCGCAAGATATTCCACGGGGCATTATCAAAAAAAAATATACCTTACCGTAAACTACCTCGGGGCAAGCCTAGGGGCATGTCATCTCGATGATCGAGTAAAATACGAATATGGGCCATCTCAAATACATTCCGAAAATTCTGGACTTTCACCGTTTTGCGAATCTTTCCGCCCCCAGACATCCTTTAATAAGTCTGATCGATTTTGGCCAGGTAAGGTTTCCCGAAGACCTAAAGGGACTGAAATTGGTGCAGAAATACTACACCATCGGTTTAAAGCGAAACGTGCCCTATAAACTGTTTTACGGACAAAAGGAGTACGATTTTAACGAGGGCATAATGACCTTTTTGGCCCCGGACCAGGTGATGGGCATGGAAAGGAATCCGAATATCAATTTAAAGGGAGCATCAAAACCTACCGGTTGGCTCCTCTTGGTGCATCCTGATTTTTTGTGGAATACCTCCTTGGCCCAAACCATGAAATCTTATGCATTCTTTGGATATGACATCAACGAATCTTTGTTCTTGTCGGAAGAGGAAGAAGAGATGATGATCGATATCTTTAAGCGTATAGAAAAAGAATATCGCTCCCCAATCGATAAATTCAGCCAAAAAATTATCGTATCGCAATTGGAGCTCTTGCTCAACTATGCCGAACGGTTTTACGAACGGCAATTTATCACGCGCAACACCCCGAACCATCAACTTTTAGGGCAGGTAGAACAGCTATTGCAAGCGTACTTCGATCAAGAAAATTTAATGGAACTCGGCCTACCGACGGTGGAGCATATTTCGCAAGAACTCCACCTTTCCCCAAGTTACCTAAGTAGTATGTTGAAGTCTTTGACCGGAATGGGCACCCAACAGCATATCCATAACAAACTGATCGAAAAAGCAAAAGAACAGCTTTCAACCACCCCTTTGCCCATTAACGAGATTGCGTATAATTTAGGCTTTGAATACCCAAGCTCCTTCAACAAACTGTTTAAGAACAAAACGGAAATGTCTCCCTTGGAGTTCCGGAAAACCTTTAATTAAAGAATAGTTTTGGTGGTAAATGCACCTGATATAGAATCCCTCGGTTTTATAAATACATAACTCTAACAAGTCGCTTATAGGGCTTTTAATTTCCAACCGTCAATCCTCTGCCTCCTTATAATCCCAAAAAAAAATATTCTAATTAACACCTCGTTACGCTTTTACGTAAGGAAAAAAATACAGGACGTTTTACATTGCGCGTGTATTTGGGCAAGCTAAACTATTGTTTTTACACCCGAATAAAGAGGTATATGTGTAATTGTACACATATACAGTTGTTGGCGTTCATTTGAAAAAGCCATAAATGGAGTAAAGTCGAAAATCCGATTTTAAAGAGTAGACAAAAATTAAATTAATCAGAAATGAAAAAAAAACTTTTACTAATTGCAATGGTGGCATTAATGTTTTCTTGCTCTTCTCCATTAGACAAGAAATTTAATGAGGAAACAGCCAAAGAAGATATTCAAACTATCAAAGACAAAATTGACTCAACTGAATTACAGCTTTTGGCAGGTTCGATGATAAGGCTAAAATTTCAAGACAAGAAACTTGAAGATATGACTTATGCCGAAATTTTAGAAGATGGCAAAAAGTGGAAAGCGGAGCAAGAAAAAATTGAAGCCGAACAAAAAGCACTTGCTGAAAAAGCTGCAAGAGAAGAAGCTAAGCGAATTAAAAAGTTAACAGAAGCTGTTATTGTTTCTTGTTTTGAGAAAGGATATACAGAAGTTGATTACCAAGACTATATCACCTATAAGTTTGTAATTCAAAACAAATCAGATAAAGCCATCAGGGCGGTAAAAGGTGGAATAACATTTACTAATTTATTTGATGAAGAAATCAAATCATTAAACTTCGTTTATGACCAACCAATTCCAGCAGGACAAGAAGTAAATTGGAACGCTACTACCGATTACAATCAATTTATGGACGATGACAAGACCTTAAAAAATAAAGACTTGAAAGATTTGAAAATTGTTTGGAAACCAGAAAAAGTAATTTTTGAAGACGGAACGACCTTAGAATAAAAAAAACGAAACGCCAACATTGGTAACCGTTACACAACTCGTCATCAGGAATAAATTGACAGATGGGACGAGATGTCCCGGTAACTCATCCCAAGGCCGTAGAGGCCGATGATCTTCTCCGAAAGGTTGTCCGCCAAAATGGTCTGACGTTTCTTCACCAGCTCGGGCTCAAAACTGCTCTGGCGGTCCTGGGGAGTATCGATGTCGAAGGTGCCAAAACCACTTTTCAGGGTCTTTTTCCCCTTGCCGTTGCGTTTGTTGCCCTTGGCGCGCTCACCCTCGTCCAGATGGCCGTCCATCTCCGCCTCAAGGGCCTTCTCGATCACATTCTTCAGCATGGGGGCAAAGGCGCCCCCTTCTCCGAATAGGTTCTTGCCCGACATGAACTGCTCGAGCACCTTTTTTTCAAATTCAGTCTGTTCTTTCTTTGTCATAATTCTGTCTGAATAAAATTAATAATTATAATCTTTTTTCAGACAGAGTTCAGTTTACAGTCTCACAACATGTGCTCCTATGCGAATTTTGAAGAGAATTACGTTCGGTCCTTCCTTGTTCGTGAGACCTCTAGGATACTGCCCTAGCTCGTTTCCCTTAAGTAATATGACCTCTGCTGACTTCTCCATATAGCTACACGTAGCTTTGGAGACCTCCCCAGAGCCTGCCCCGATCTTTATCGGGGTAATTGCATCTTCTTTCGCTCAATAACCGCCGTATCTACATACTTACCCTTTTGTAATCTTGGGGCGTTACAATGATGTGCTTGCTTACCCAAGTAAATATGCCTCCGTATACGGTTCCTGTTCGTCGGTACCGAGTTTTGTAGTCTCGCTTTCTTCAGGTGTAACCTCACGGTTACCCCTTTTGCGACTTACTAATGCTTCCAGACGTTACCCCGGCGCATAAGGGACTTGCACCCTCTAGATTAATTAACTACTTTTCTGTGGTTAAAAGACGACCATACTGGGCACACACCGTGAATAATTTATTGCTGTTTATGGCTTATTTAGGAAAATACTCGCAGACTTTTAATTCAGTTTTTATTTGCCAAATTAGTTACATAAACCACGTAACTAACCAGACACAAACACGTTAGCGTTCATTTCACTACTCAGACTGAAAGTTTATCAAATTTTCTCTGTAACGATTTTAATAACTGCTTTCTTGCCACTGGTGCGCTCTATCTATTATCTTCTAAATTTAGGCCTTGATGGGACTGACTTGATGCCCTTTGGGGACTGACTTGATGCCCTTGATGGGGACTGACTTGATGCCCTTGACGGGGACTGACTTGATGCCCTTGATGGGGACTGACTTTGTTGTAGACCTTGATAGATTTCTATAAAACGTAATTGATTTGAAATTGCTTTAATAGGCTTGAAACCACTAGAATTTATATGAATATTAACATCCTTAAAGGCATCATTATATAATGGCTTCGCTGTCAACCCCCTTGGATTACCTCCTTCACGCCCTTGGGCTAAATTACCACTGAGTTTATTAAAATCACCTCCGTTATTATTTACCCATTTTTCCATTTCCTTCCAATAATCTTTAAATTTACCTTGGTCTATAGTATTCCCCTTATCTCTTACATCATTTTCGGTGGTGCCATCATTAATAAGGCTACTTAAAGTTTGTTTATCCATGACACCTCTCTTTACAAGTTGTCTTCCCATTTCTTTTGCTATTTCTGTATCACTAAACATATTGATGTGTGTTTTTTATAAAAACAAATTATAAAAGAAAAACCCTATTATTTCTTATACTTTTTTAATCCAGTTTTATTTAGCCATCCCCTGAAAATCATCTATAATATTTTGTTAAGTATTGATTTTACTGATGTTTTCGTGAAGTAAAAAAGAGAAAAACTGTTTAAAATAGTTGTATTTTATAGTTGCAAAAAAAACATTCCTCTAAAAACAGTTTAATGGAAAAGATACTAATAAAGAAGACTCAAATTCACCTAAATGATTATTTTTCTACACCAAGTTCTCTAAGTGTTCATTCCCCAATTAGTAGGACAGGTTTTCTACAAATCTAGGTTAATTCATACTGCTTTTCCGTAGGTAAAAGATGCCCATGCCGGGCACACACAACGTATGAAATTAATTGCTAGTGCAAGCCTACTTACGAAGATCCTCTCGGATTTTATATTCGGTTTGTATTTGCTAAATTAGGTACGTCAAACAACGTAACTAATCTTATACCAGACCGCTCTACACCATTTTGAAAAGAACAAAAATCCATACCACGAAGAAACTGCAAAAGTTGGTCAAGAAACTGATTTCGACCGATCAGAATCACGATTCCGGGAAACTCGGCAAATGGAATGGAACGGTCTTCTACGTAGACAGAAAAAAATGTTGGTTGCTCACAAATGGACTTACCAAATACAACGTAATCCTGACGGACATCAAAGCGTCGGACTTGACGAACATCGATTCAATATTCAAGGAATCGTTCTTTGGACAACTCGTGTACGACGGTATAATAACGGACTTTGAAAAGTTGGACTTGATAATCGGACAATTGGAGTTTTTGCCAACGGACAATGACCGAAAAACAACTGGTTACCAAAATCACAGATTACGGGACCTGGACTGGTGGAAATATGAGTTCGGCAGTCTCGAAAACATGCCGATCAAGGACTTGACAAATAGACTGAACACAAGCCCAATCCACATCGGAAAAGGCCATAAAACGTCCGACTATACAGATTCGATAAAGGAAATGGAGAAGCTGTTGGCTGAGTAAAAAACGGTGTAGAACAATGGTAAGCGTTGCACAACTCGTCATCAGGAATAAATTGATAGTTTTTGAATTATTTGAAATAATTAAAACCCGATATATCAGTTAGTTATATTTTTCAAAAAATAACCTAACAAGCATGTATTAATGGAATTCATAGTTGCGCAACAAGCACAATGGACATAAATAATTGCTTGTTCTCACCTACTTCTGAAAATCCCCGCGGATTTTGCTTGCGCCAGTTCGCTGCGCTAGTGTCAGCTTGGTGCGTACTTGCAAAATGTAAGTGCTAACCCAAGGAACTACGCTTAGTCAAGACCCTTATCCCCAATGGCTCCCAAAAACCATAGGAATTTGCATTTGATTAAAAATAACATTTACCCCATTGCGATAAGATTATATGCTCCCTGTTTCCTTACAATATGCTTATAGTTTGTATAGCTCCAGAAGCTACCTTAAAACAGCTAGTTGACGATAATCGTCCAGTTTCAGTAACCGCTATATATAAGAATCATCAAGATGGTCGACGTTTTGGACCAATTTCAATTACCTCATATTCCCCTTGTCCTTTTAGGTCATCGATCAAATGTTGTTTTACGGTTCGCATCGGTTCAGAGTCTACATTAAAGTGAAAACCAAATATTAAAAACAGTTTGTTTTTTTTACGTACAAAAATCCAATTGATGACTTTATAATATATTTCTCTTTCCCTATAAGTGGTAAGACTTTCAAAGCAAGATATAGCCGTGGCCTCATCTTCAAAATGCCATTCTTCCAAATTGATAGTACCGGTTGTACCTTCACGTTCAGGAGCCAAAAAAGACACATGGGTTTGGGTCGCTTTGACAAAGCTGTTATTTTCGAAATCTCGAGCTAAAACTTTTTTAAATCCCATGCGTTCATAGCTGTCTAAACTTTCTTTTAACCATTGTTCATCTAGCACATCCTTATTTTCTTTGAAAGATTGGTCCAAGCCCTTATTCAGCTTGGTCAATTGTTCCATACCACCGATAGAAGTACTATCGTGTATGATAGTAAAAACTTTAATTGGTGACCTTGAGACGCTATCAGTTTTTGATATTGATTGCTTTAGATGAGTTTCCGGTTTTTGTTTCGTATTCTCTTTACAAGCGGAAAACAGCGTAATAGCCAATAAAATAATAATTAACTGCTTCATATCTTATACCTGTATTAGTGGCGGGCGTGTAGCAATTTCGTATTCCGCGGTCAAAAGGTTACTATTGCTTATTTGATTATAATTATTCACTCCCGTTAAATCTTTGATTACCTTGTTGAATCGATCCCACTCCGATACACCACAAATCTCTACGCATCCAATCGAGCCGAAATTGCCATTTAATGGGTACTCTGGTCCTTCGTGAATAAAAAACCCGTCATAGACTCTCCATGCGTTACCAGGCATTGTACTTATATCCTCCCATGACAGCGTATGTGTTTGAGCCTGGGCCATACCTACGACCATAGGTTGGCTAGAAGTACTCTTATGTACTCCAAAGCGAATCGCTTCAAAATCTTCTTGTACTAAGTTGTTCGCAGCGTCCCTCCCCTCGACATAAATACGGTACAATGGAACTCGATATAAAATTTGATAATTTTGACTATCGGGATAGCTTGGAATGTGTGCATTTGCCAAGGTAAAACTGGTAACAATTATAGTAACTTGTCTCATAAATAATAGTACTTGCTGGTAATGATTTGAATTTAAGGCTATTTATCCTTCAATCTTAGTAGGTGAAAATAGGGATTTTGAAGGCTTTAATCGGAAAAATGAATATAGTAAGTTATTTCAGCTAGTTATTAAAGTTAACGACACAATCTTACTTTTAATTGTACCATTAAAACTCAAAGCAGTTTTAAGCATCACATCGACATCGAAGAAATCCAATATGAACTGTAGGCAGTTCACCGCATTGAAAGGATTTGCCAAAGAAACAGTATGGTTTGCTAAATGCACTATTTAAAAAAAAACGTTGTTCACATGATAACGTTATCTTCAATTGCCCCAAAACAAAGATTTTGCCGTTATCGAAAGCTATTCAAGGACTCTGATATGGATAGGATGTATCCCGTACTTATGGGCAAGCTCGGCAAGAAAAAAACTACCTGGTGAATTTACAGAGGGGGAAACGAATTACAACAATAGTACCCCTTGCACCAGTCTATAATTGTCGAAATAACCACCTCCTAAGCGCTTTTTAGGGCAAAGACCGACCTATCTACTGTTCTCTGCCCCCTACGGAGCCCCTGTTAAAAACTTTCTTAAAGGCCTTACGTAAATCCGTAAGGCAGGTGTTCGTAAAGGTGGTAAATTAGAGGAGTTAAAAAGAAGGATATCGGTTTGCGGGTGCTATAAGAAGGATAGCATCAATAACTATATCCTGTTGTTGTAACCAATACGAAAAAATCCAACCAATGATATTAGAAACAGTAAAAATCAAAAATTTTAGAGGTTATAAAACTGAGACAATTGTTCCAATTTCTAATCTAACTGCATTTATTGGAAAGAATGATGCAGGGAAATCTACTATTCTCGAAGCTCTTGAAATATTCTTCAATAATTCTTTAGTGAATTGTGAAAAGGGCGATTTAAACACTACAGCGGATAATAATAAGATTGAAATAACCTGTGTTTTTACTGATTTTCCGGCTGATTTAATAATTGATACAGCAAATCCTACTACTTTACAAAACGAATATCTATTAAATTTACAAAATAAACTAGAGATAAAAAAGGTCTTTGCAGCTACCGCCGCAAAACCTAAAGAGAAAGTTTATATAATTTGTAATCATCCGAGTGTAGATAATGGAAATGATTTACTTACTCTTAAAAAAGCTGAACTAAAACAAAGAGCTAAGGCGTTGGGTATTCCAACTGAAAATTATAATGGAAATGTCAATTCATCAATTCGAGAAGCAATAAGAAATTCTTTTGAAAATCTCGAGCTCGAGGAAACAGAATTGTTAGTTGACAAAGAAGACACTAAAAAAGTTTACGATACTATAAAAACTTACTTACCACTTTATGCTCTTTTTCAATCAGATAGGCAAAGTAAAGATGATGATAAAGAAGTAAGTGACCCAATGAAAATTGCGGTTCAACAAGCCTTATCTGAATTAAATACTGAACTTGAACACATAAAAGAACAAGTTAGGATTAAAGCTATTGACACAGCTAACAGGACTTTAAACAAACTTAAAGAGATGTCGCCTGATTTAGCGAATGAATTAATTCCAGAGTTTAAAACCGAACCTAAATTTGATTCACAATTTAAATTAACAATAAAATCTGAAGAGGATATTCCTATAAATAAAAGAGGAAGTGGAGTAAGAAGATTAATTCTATTAAACTTTTTCAGAGCAGAAGCAGAAAGATTAAGAGCTCAACATCAAGGAAATCAAATAATATTCGCATTTGAAGAACCTGAAACCTCTCAACATCCTGACCATCAAGAAATGCTGATTCAAGCATTTATGGAACTATCAAATACAGGTAATTCACAGATAATTTTAACTACACATACACCTGCTCTTGCAGGTTTACTGCCATTAGATAGTTTACGTTTCATTCAAAAAAATGGAAATGACAGAACAATCGAATTAGGTACGGAAGATGTTTTTGAAAAAATTGCAGATACTTTAGGAGTTTTAGCAGACCCAATTTCAAAAAATGCAAGCGGAATTTTGCTAATAGAAGGTAAAAGCGATGTGACGTTTATAAATCATACTGCTACACAATTAAAAAACGGAGGATATATTGCTCATACCTTTGTGGATAAAAGGATTGCTTTAGTTCCTATTGGAGGTTGTGGAAACTTAAAACATTGGACAACTCTTCGACTCATTGAGCAATTTGCTATTCCATATGGTGTAATGTTAGACTCAGACTTAGGTACAAATGAAGAACAACAAAACAGAGATAAAATTCAAGAATTAAGGAATAATGGAATAAAAGCATATTTAACTCGTAAACGAGAGCCTGAAAATTATGTACATATTGATGTTTTGAATTTGCCAGCAGGTAGCACATTTAATTTTACAGATACCTGCGATGCAAAGGTTTTAATCGCGGCAGAAAAGACATCAAGAAAACAAAATGTTCTTGAAGATTATTGGACACTTATGACAACAGAGCAAATAAGAGAAGTCGAGAGATATGATGACAATGGAACAGAGCGATACGAATTCACGGAAATGTTCACAGATTTATTAAGCATTGTAGAATAAGTACTGGTTACAACAATGGTAACCGTTGCACAACTCGTCATCAGGAATAAATTGATAGTTTTTGAATTATCAAAAACAATTAAAACTCAATATATCAGCTAGTTATATTTCGTAATAAATAACCAAGAAGTACGTATTAATGGAATTCATAGTTGCGCAACAGGCACAAAACCTATACGTAATGCGGAGTTTAGGGCTAAATCTAAATGTCTGTGTATTTTTATGATGTCGCTAAATTGAAGATTACGCGACAGCGAAATATTAAATTTTAGCTTTGGAACAAAAAAAGCAAAACCAAAAGCTTTAGCTTCGTGCGCAGACGTAAACTGGCCAGCGCGCCAACTCGCCCACTGCTGTCGCAGATGTCGTACCTCCACACTACGCTTAGCCCAATCGTTACCTGCAAGCTGAAATGAACTGTACTAAACTTGAAACGCATATAGCACCAATAAAAAATGTCGAAGAAGTCTAAAAATCCTCTAAAAAAATATGATAAAGCTATTCTAAAGTATGTTCCAAAATTTTTTGAAATTTTGGGTTGGTTAACAATTCTTGGAGTTCTTAGATATATTTCGTTTGAAAAGAAAATAATTACAGCAATTATTATTTATGTAATTGGACTTCTTTCTTTTGGCTTATATACTCAAGTATTCGTTTTCTATGAGATTAAATATTCTAAACTATCTAGAAGAAAAAAGGAATTGTCATATCTCATTGGGGGAGTATTGGGACTTTCTATATTTTGGTTACTGGAATCAATTATGACACATCTTATAAGCTCCCCCTAGATAGAACTGCTTAGTTTTCTAAAACTTCATTCAAGCTATTGTTTTTAATTCTTTTGGGCCTAGTCCCAGAGGGATTGACAAATCGGACAAAGTTTAATTTACAGACCCAACAGTTACTAAAAAACTATCCTATGCTGATTTCGTATCAGAGTTTATTACTCGTTAACGTATAGTAAAAAGGGGATAACCTTATCTTCATCGGCATCTGGGAGAATTCCTATAAATGCATCTTTTCGTTGTGCTAATTTACATTCAAAACGTAATTCTTTATTAGGATATACAATTTTAAAAATAGTATTTTCATTAGCATCCCTTGGCACTAACAGCTTAACCGAGACACCAAAATTATTTTCACTTATGAATTGACCACTCACTTCAAAATATGAACTAGAATACAAGGTTGTTTTATCAAAATATATATCACCCTCAATCAATTCTGAATAAAATTTAAACGGTCTTTGTAAATAATTGGAAGGTGTTGTACGTGTTAATATGGTATAATTAATATTAGGGCGTTCCATCTTTGTTGCAAATCCACCTACATATTTATGCGCACTGCTATAATACTCCCCTTTGGTGGCATAACCACCCATAAAATTATTCTTATCTAAGTAGAATGTGAATTTTTTATAACCATCTCTCGCATAGGTCTCCTCGTTTGAAAATATACCGGGAAAAGGCTCTTCCCATGGTAATATGGGCTGTTCATAATTGAGACTGAATGTTAATTTATTTCCTTCCATTTTTCCATTAACGCGATAAACAGTGCCGTTTTCGTCATAATAAGTCCCAATACGATAATCTTCATGTTTGGAACTTATTCTGCCCTGTTGAAAATGACTTTCAATCACGGCATCATTCAATCCTGGAATATTATAGATGTCTAAAGTTCCGTTTTGTCCATGAAAAACTGTTTTCCAACGCCCAATAAATTTTAGTTCTGGCCATTTAAATCCATCATTTCCAAAACTAAGGGTTTTAACGTCTTTGATAAAACCTGCAACAGTAACATTTTTCTGAATAAAATCATAGCTAAAAGTAGTGTACCCAGCATACTCTTCCCGTTTATCCGTACGCACATTTCCCCATGAATTTTTTACGATAAAATAATGTTTTGAAGCATCTGGATTTCTCTTATCAAAACCAACCAATAGCACCGAGTGGGCACCATTTGCCGAATCATTAGATGAGGCTCTCCACGTATTATTTTCATCAAGGTTAAAATCTACAGGAACCCTAAAATCTATAATGACCTCATTTCTATTGCGCAGGGCATTTTCTATTTGGTCGATATTTTGCCTTGGGTCAATAATTTCTTGAACACCGGTAACGGAATACCAAGTATGCTCCCCCCTTAACAAATCGTCAGTTAAAATTTCAGGATTCAAGTTAAAAGTATTGTAATTAAATTGGGTTTTAAATTCGTCTTCATTCAATAAACGATTTAGTATAGGGTAATTTTGTGTGTAGTAATTATTACTCGTTTGATAGGGCATAACCACTTCCTTTGGCACTTTTAATCCGGCTAGCATATGCGAAGCAGTATAAAAACCTCCACCACCACCTTGTGATCCTAATTGATTCTCTGTTTTTCTTCCATCTACATAATCTTGCATTACGGGATGAATATAAAATGCCTTTCTGGCATAGTTTACGAATTCTTCAGACAGATCCACTTCTCCAAAACCCTTTCTTTTCAATTTGGCCTCCACAGCTGCTACCGCTGCGAACACAATACATGTACCCCTTCCACCTTGCGGCTTTAGTTCTGACTGCTGGTTTATAAGGTTTACGTATTCTCCTTGGGTTTCGGTTTCTGGAATAATTTCAACTTCTGGTGCCGAACAGCTTACAATTAAGCAAAGTGCTAAAATTTTTATCGTAATTATTTCTATTTTTCTCATGACCTCTAGTATTATGATTGACCATTTGATGAAGAAAAAAATAATAGGTTAACATGAGCATTGTTTTTTACTCCATTGCAAAATGTTTCTTGTAAAGCTGCTATTCACTTTCGCGGAAGATTGAAATGTCAAAAGACAGCTAACTGGAAGCTTACAGAAAGATAAAACACAAACGGATTTTAGCAAGTTTATATAAACGGAAACGTGAGCAAGTTTACGTTGATATATTTCTCACAGAATACGCTCCGAAACGTCAAGATTAGGCAGATGGAATTCATAGTTGCGCAACAGGCACAATGGCCATAAATAATTGCTTGTTCTCACCTACTTCTGAAAATCCCCGCAGATTTTGCTTGCGCCAGTTCGCTGCGCTCGTGTCAGTTTGGTGCGTACTTGCAAAATTTAGTGCTACCCCACGCAACTACGCTTAGCCAAGACCCTTGACATTAATTTAAAACTTAGGCTCTCACACAAACTTGGTAATACGTATTTGTATAATCAAAATCCAAAAAAGATACATATAAGTATTCTTTTATTATTTTTTTTATATTTATATGTATACTTTTAAATTAAATTACATACTTATATGTATAAAATACGAACAAATGAGAAACAAGAAAAAACTACTCATAGAACAACTAGACCAAAAATTGGCGAATTTTAAAGATGCCGGAACCGTCCTGGTCCCACAAAAGGGATGGGTGAATACTATTAGAACTACCCTTAATATGACGAGGGACCAATTAGGGACCAAACTTAACTTAACTAAAGGAGCTATACAAAAAATCGAGGAACGTGAAGCTACAGGCCAGATAACCCTCAATAAATTAAAAGATGTCGGTAATGCTTTGAATATGAAACTTGTCTATGGTTTTATTCCGAAAGATGGGACGATTGAAAGCTTAGTAAACTTAAAGGCCGAAAAGCTAGCACGAAAAATAGTTTTAAGGACGAATCAAAACATGAAATTAGAGAACCAAGGAATTGGGGATGAAAAAATAAACAAAACCATAAAAGAACTTGCTGACGAAATAAAACGAGAGATGAAAAAATCATTATGGGATTAGAGTTCGATTATAAAGATGGACAAACACCTTTAGACGAAGAAGAAAAGGAAGGCCTTAAAATAAAGTCTATTACTACTCAAGCAGAACTAGATGAATTTGAGCAATTGAATATTGAAAAAGCAGTGGAATGGACTATTCATACAAAATTCAAACTTGAAAAAATTTTAACTGAAAAGTTTGTAAGAGGCTTGCACAAAAGAATGTATGGTGATGTATGGAAATGGGCAGGCGATTTTAGAAAGACCGAAAAGAACATTGGAATTCCGTGGACGCAAATTGGAATTGAATTAAAAAATTTACTGGACGACACTAAGTATTGGATAGAAAACAAAACTTTTCCACCTGAAGAAATAGCTATAAGATTTAAACATCGCATAGTATCCATTCATTGCTTTCCAAATGGAAATGGAAGACACTCGAGAATGATGGCCGACATTATTATGGAATCAATATTTGGAAATGAAATATTTTCTTGGCATCAATCAAATATGGTTGAAGCTAATGAAACAAGAAAACAATATATAAAAGCCCTAAGAGAAGCAGACCATGGCAATTATAAACAGTTAATTGAATTTGCAAAAAACTAATGCCGGGTCTGTAAATCAACCCCTGTCCCTTGATTCAATTGCTTTGGGGCTAGTCCCATACGAATTAAAAACAATAGCTTGAATGAAGTTGTAGAACACTGGGCAGTCTATCTCGCGACAGCTTACAACAGGTTAAATCTTTACAAGGAAGATGCCGCCCTATCGAAAAATTTATAGGTCCACCAGGGTAATATAGTATCTGTGTAGTTTTACCTTGCCCATATTCTCAAGTTTTTTGAGCAAACGCGACACCACTACGCGCGATGTATGTAGTTCGTAGGCAATTTCTTGGTGGGTGCTGTTAATGGTGCTACTGCCGGTAACCCGTGATTTTTCCCTTAGGTATTTCAATAGGCGTTCATCCATCTTTAAAAATGCGATGCTATCCAAGGTTTCCAGCATTTCATTCAGACGGTTGTGGTAGCTTTGTAGAATAAAGTTGCGCCAGCTTGGGTATTTGGCCATCCATTCCTCCATTTTCCCCACGGGCACCATAATCAATACGGCTTCGGTTTCGGCCACCGCACGGATCTCGCTTCTTTTATGGCCTACGCAACAGCTTAAGGTCATGGCACAGGTATCGCCATGCTCAAGGAAATAAAGCAGCAATTCATCTCCTTTATCATCTTCCCTAAGTACTTTTACCACCCCCGAAACCAAGAGCGGCATCGTTTTGATAAATTCCCCTATTTCAATAAGCTTAAACCCTTCGGGTATTTCCTTATAGGTAGCCACCCTATCGATTTCTTGAAGAAGGTCGCTCTCAAAAATATGTCCGTACTTCTCTTTTAAATGTTGGTTCATTCTAATAATTCAGTCCTTTTCCCTATAAGCGATCGACCTTGCTCCTTGCCCAATCAAGCTTCATCCCTTAAAGCGGTTTACTTTTCCTTTATTTTACAGCTTGAAAAGCCGAAGAGGGTATACAGCGGACAAAAACCTATAAAACTTGTTATCACAAAAATAGCTGCTATTGCCAACAGCACATAGGCCAAAATACCTCCTATTGCATGTTGCCAAAACAACACCCCTACAATGATTGCGAAAATAAGCCTAATTATACGATCTGTACGCCCCATATTTGTTTTCATAATATATAAAATTTAGTTGTTTCTAGATCTTTGTACGCGTATCTCGCCTAGCTTCCCCACTCTATTGACCTCTGACAAGAAGCCTTTTTACGATTTCGACATCTTGCCCGTTGCACAGCTAAAGAAGGAAATGGCCTTGGCCGCCATGGAATTATCACTCTCGATAGAGGGATATCCCAAGGCCTTTAAGCGGTCTTTTACCACTAAGGCATCGTTAATATCCTCGTGAACAAAGGACACCTTGGCCGATGCTACATCAACCCTAAGGTTAGATATACCCTCCATCCCTGAAATTTTGGAGGTTATGGTATGGGCACAGCCACCGCACTTTAAATTCTGTACTATAATCGTTGTCTTCATATTGATTTTACCTTTTATTGTATCAAGCTAAACCTGTTCGTTGTGAATCGTATTTATGACCATCTTGAATAGCCCCCTTTCAAGTCAAAGATTTGCGAAAAGCCCATATCTACTAATTTTTTGGCAGCTTTCTGACTCCTTGCCCCTGAACGGCAATAGATGTAGACGGGTTTTGTTTTATCAAGTTTTGAAAAAGAAATCTCAAAATTGGCCGCATTGAAAAAATCGATGTTCAAAGCGTTCTTGATGTGTCCGCCGCTGAATTCATTAGCGGTACGCACATCTACCAATTGCACTTTTTTATTTGAAATGGCCGATGCATAATCGATCTTGTCCAAGACCACTATCTTATCGGAGGCTTCGTTATTATGACCGAATATTGTACTTAAGAATGACATAGTTTTTATTTTAAGGGAAGGGATTTAAAAAAGGAAACGGCCTGATCAATAAGACCGCTTCCCATAAAAATAACCAACCAAATTCAATTACTGTTTTTGTTTTTTATGTCCCGACATTCCGTTTTTATCTACAGGAAATTACGGGTATTCAAGCTTGCGCTTTAGAGTAGTGTGGTCGGGCAGACGTATTCCGATATTCGTATCCCCGTATTTTTCATCTCTTCAAATCCGCCGGCGACATCTACAAAATCGTCCCAGCCCCTTTGCTTTAAAATAGACGCTGCGATCATACTCCGATACCCGCCCGCACAATGGATAACAAAGGGCCGGTCTTTTGGAAAGCGGGCCAAATTCCGATTGATTTCATTGAGCGGAACATTGATCGCCCCGATAACATGCTCGGAATCGAATTCGCTTTTCTTCCGGACATCGATGATCAGCGGTTTTTCCGAAGCATAGGCCAATTCCAATTCTTGGGGAGTAATACGACCAACGGTTTCAATTTCTTTATCGGCATTTTTCCAAGTGTCGAATCCTTCTTTGAGATAGCCTATGGTATTGTCATAACCTACACGCGACAATCGGGTGATGGCCTCTTCTTGTTTACCGGGATAGGTAATCAGTAAAATTTCCTGTTTTACATCGGGGATCATTTCCCCTACCCATTGGGCAAAACTTCCATCAAGGCCTATATTAACACTGTTGGGAACAAAGCCCTTGGCAAAATCCTTAGCATCCCTGGTATCGAGCAACAATGCCCCGGTTTCATTGGCAAGCACTTCAAAAGCTTCGGCCGACAGCGGTTTTTTGGCGCGGTCCATAACCGTATCCAAGCTATCATAGCCCTTAATGTTCATCATCACGTTTTGTGGAAAATAGCTCGGAGGCGTGGTCAAGCCCGTCAACAGTTCCTTAATGAACTCTTCCTTGCCCATATCGGCACGCAAGGCATAATTGGTCGCTTTTTGGTGACGTAGGGTGTCTGTCGTTTGCTTACTCATCTTCTTTCCACAAGCAGAACCTGCACCGTGGTTAGGGTATATGATCAGGTTATCGTCTAAGGGCATGATCTTGTTGCGGAGCGAATCGTAAAGATGGCCTGCCAATTTCTCTTCCGTGAGGTCGGCCACTACGTGTTGGGCCAAATCCGGCCTACCCACATCGCCAATAAAAAGGGTATCCCCCGTAATGAGTCCGTGTTCCTTACCTTTTTCGTCGATCAAGAGGTATGTGGTACTCTCCATGGTATGCCCTGGGGTGTGGATGGCCTTCACCTTATAGGCTCCTACGGTAAAAATTTGACCATCTTCGGCAATCAAGGCATCATAACCCGGTTTTGCGGTAGGGCCAAAAACGATCTCGGCCCCCGTTTTCTTTTTCAGGTCTAAATGGCCACTCACAAAATCGGCGTGAAAATGGGTCTCGAATACATATTTAATTTTCGCATGGTCATTTTCCGCCCTATCGATATAAGGCTGCACCTCACGAAGTGGATCAAAAATAGCTGCCTCCCCATTGCTTTCCAAGTAATAGGCCGCATGTGCCAAACATCCCGTATAAATTTGTTCTATCTTCATTATGCTTTGCTTTATTTTTAATTAGGGTAAAATTACAACGGATTGATAATCTGCGAAGTAACTTTGGTTACAAAGCTTAGCATTTTTCCCGAGGCCAAGAATGACCTTCGTCAGTTTTAAAAAAATTAAAAGGGATTTTTTTACGACCTACCCCGCCAAAGGATGTTATCGGTTTCTACCTTTAAAAAGAAGCAATTCACGGCCCTTATGTTTACACAAAAAGCGCTAGTCTAGCATTTCGGTCGGCTGAGAACGCTATGGCACTACCGAATCTTCAAGACACCAATCTGATATAAACGCTTGGTGTTCCCTTACAAATTCAGGGCTTGCGTTGCCCAAGGGACAATACGACAATTCGGTTCCCTTGGTCTTTACATTGAGCTGTATTTCGGTTCGTTGACCGATTCCTACCTTACCTAAGACCATTCCCGGATCAATAGGGTCGCCCTCGGAAACCTTTACATCTAAAACATGGTCATAAATGACGAGCCAGTCGGGCGATTTCTTATTTCTTACCCGTATTTCATAATCGGCAATACCTTCGTTCATGACCAAAGCTTCAACATAGCCCGATGCCATGGCATGGATATCGGCATTGGCATCGAGAAGGATGTATTCTATGGCGGGACTCTTCTTTTCGGCATTGATCTCTTCCCCAAAAGCCACAACGGATTCCAATTTTGAAAAATCTATGGGCACATATGACAGTACAAGGGGCGAAGTATCAACCGCATCCTTTCCACAGGAAGTAAAAACCGTAACTACGAGCAAGTAGCGCCAAACCTTCTTGAAATAATCCATTGTCAACGTTTTTCAAACCTCTAAAACCAAGGGTATCAGCATCAAATATACCGATTTCCCCCATTGCATCCCCTAAACAGGTTTTGAAGCGGTGTAAACCTAGTTGCTGAAGGGACAAGGAAGGTCTGGTTTCTTTGGAACACAAAAAATCGGGACATCTATGGGATAGGCAAAAGATTGGCATATTGTGGTTTAATGTCGGAAGGGAAGCCCCCTTTTATACTTCCCTATATCCCCTACCCCAGTTTGAACCGCTGTTCCCTTAATTAAGGTCTGCGGTTTCTCCCCAGTGCTTTTTTTCACTCTCGGTCCACAATAGCGGGAAAAACTTGCGTTGTTGGTATTTGGGGTGCAGGTATTTTTTCCATTCCGACCCCCCTGTAGCGGCCTTGTTCTCCCCTTTGCTGTTCAGATAGTGTTCCGCCGTCCTTAAATGTACCAGGGGCCATTCTATATTGTATAGCCGGTCGAAATCCCTAAGCTTTTCGGTGAGCGCTACGGACGGATTTTGCACCTCCAACACCCTATCTTCAACCGTACGGCCCTGCACTTTTTTGGCCCAGGCCATCAGGCTTTCCAGGTATTTTTCCTCAAACTGCTCCATCATCAGGGTCTTTTTGCCCGTTTTTCGGTTCAACCCGGCATCCTTCCAATAGATCTGTTCAAAGTAATCTTCGACCGAGGCTTCGGCAGGCAACCTTTTCTTTCCTTCGTCATTGACCAGGTTACCAAGGCTTGTACATAGAATTTCGATATAACGGAACTGGGCACTCTGAAAGCCGCTGGCCGGTGTCAATGCCTTTCTGAATTGGTTGAAATCGTCATAATCCATACCGTCTTTCATGATATCGAAAGAAGTGATCAGCATGGTGGTATAGCGGTTGACCCTTCCCAATTTGGTCAATAAAAAAGCTTCGGTAATCTTCTCCTCATCAACGATCTGTTCCAATTCGTGGCGCATCATCTTTAGCAAAAGCTCCGTCACCTGATGGTACATGATAAAGATCGTTTCGTCCTTAAAATCCGTACGGG
Organism: Zobellia galactanivorans; assembly: GCF_000973105.1. NCBI lineage: Bacteria > Pseudomonadati > Bacteroidota > Flavobacteriia > Flavobacteriales > Flavobacteriaceae > Zobellia > Zobellia galactanivorans. The sequence continues at coordinate 388,569 of NC_015844.1, forward strand.
GCTTTTGAAGCGAAAGCAAGGTATCAACCTCTACATAATCCCAGTAATTAATAGGTTTGGCATGTAGAAGTCCCTCAAGATAGGTTTCGGGGTTCTCTCCCAAATGTTCGTACTTTTCCTTGATTTTATTTCCTGTATCGGACATTTCTTAGGTTTTAAAAAGTTTGATGCCAAAGATAAAGAGGCAAAGTATTTTGACCATCTCAATCCCGACATAATAAAAATGAAGATATGAAGCTCCCGGCTCTAAGTTTTGAATAAGCAGTTCGGCCCGAAGGTCCAATGCCGGCAAAAGCCATCCTGTTTGAATCGCCAAGCCCAAGAGCGCAATAAAATAAGTGATGGTCCTTTTGGAAAAAACACCGTCATTTACGATTAGTAGGTTGATTAAAACCACGAGGGCCAGAACCCATTCGACCTTGTTGAGGGCATTGAAAACCAAGCGCCCTATACCGAGCCCCAAGGGAATGGTAATCCCCGGTGCCCTGAATTTCAGCCAGGCCTCCATAAAACTAATGGCCCCAACGAAGCCGATCCACAGAAACACGGACGCCAATGCCAGGGGATACTTGACTTTTATGGTCATATGAGATGGGTTGAACCTGAATTTCTGAAATAGGTAAGTTTGTATAGGAACATTTCGGCCATCTTCGACGCCCTCCATTTGGCCTCATCCGCCTTTTCCCCTTCAAAATTTTCGTCCAAAGTTTGGTAGAAAAGTTCAAGCCAGCGCTCGAAATGCCGCTTTTCAATCGGAAGATCGATATGGGGCATAAACGGATGTCCCGAATACGTATGTTCGCCCAAGAGCACGGTTTGCCAAAAAGTGTACATTTTATTCAGGTGCTTCGACCATTGGTCTTGGATCACATTTTCAAAAATGGGGCCCAATAGCCCATCTTGCCTTACCTTGGTATAAAAGGTATCTACCAAAAGTTGTACATCTTCCAAATGCAGTATCTCTCGTTTCATCAAAAAAGGGCTTTTAGGGGTTTGGGCTTCCGCCAGCTTACAGATTTAGATATTTTGACCATTATATCATCATTAATGGGAAGGTTTTTACCTTTTTAAATAGGTTTCCCCGGTTTCCAAACCTGTTGCCAATTCAAGGAGGCTGGTATGCTCCAACATATGTTTTAGTTCATCGCGAACCACGGCAAACTTATCGTGTACGGGGCAAGGCCTATCATTACTACATTTATCCAGGCCTAGACCGCAACCTTCATAGATAGAATCACCATCGATAGCGAAGACGACATCGCCCAGTTTTATACCGTCGATTCGTTCCTTTGCAATCTGAAACCCGCCCGAAGGCCCCTTAGTTGAGTCCAAGATGTTGTTTTTGGCCAATTGATGCAGCACCTTGGCCGTAAATGCCGTAGGAGATCCGATTTCTTCAGAGATCTCCTTTAGGCTTACCCTTCTGTTTTGCATGGACTGTAGGGCGATATAGGTCGTTGCCCTGATGCCGTATTCACAAGCTTTTGAAAACATTTTTTGTCTATTGGATACGGCAAAGATAATGGCTTTTTTATTTCGGACAAAATTATCAGAATAAAGAATTGCCCGTGTTGAAATCCTAGCATACCCTATTGTCGACATAGGTTCCCTCCCTATTGAAGCAATTGTAACGGGCGATGGCTGGTTTCCACGATTTCCTTTCGGATCACAAAATCGCCAAAAGTTTCCTTGGCTTCCCGTTCCTGCGCATAGGCCGCTATAATGGGTTCCAATTCCGCAAGGATATCTTCCTCAGACAACATTTCCTTGTAGAGCGAATTTAACCTATCGCCATTGTGGCTCGCTCCCAAGTACAGGTTATAGCGCCCAATGGCACGGCCAACGAAACCGATTTCCCCGAGGGAAGAACGGGCACAGTTATTGGGGCAGCCGGTCATTCGAATATTGATCTCGTCTTCCTCAAGTCCATGTTTTCGCATGATTACATCGAGCTTGTCGATCAAGGAAGGAAGGTAACGTTCCGATTCGGCAAAGGCGAGTCCGCAAGTACCCAAAGCCACACAGGCCATGGAGTTTTTTCGGAGGCCGGTAAGCTTTCTGTGGTCTTTGATCCCGTGATTCCTTAAGATAGCTTCAATCCCTTCCTTATCTTTTTCTTCGACGTTTCCAATAATCAGGTTCTGGTTTCCCGTCAACCTGAAGTCCCCCTTATGGATGTGGGCGATTTCCCTTAGCGCCTCCTTTAAGGTATAACCTTCTTCGTTCTTGACCCTTCCGTGTTCTACGAACAAGGTATAGAACCATTTTTGGTTTACCCCTTTGAGCCAGCCATAGGTATCGCCATTCGACACAAACCGATAGGGTTTCGGACTCTGGAGCTTCCATCCCAATCGGGTGTTCAGTTCGCTTACAAACCACTCGAGCCCCCTATCGTCTATGGTATGCTTCAACCTAGACAACTTGCGGTCGGATCGGTTCCCGTAATCCCTCTGGATACCGATTATGGTTTCGGCCACCTCTATGACTTTGTTCTTAGGTGCAAAACCTATGACATCGGCCAGCCGTGGGTAAGTGGCCTTGTTCCCTAGCGTACTTCCGAGTCCGCCTCCGACACAAATATTGAAACCTTTAAGCTTATTGTTTTCCTCAATGGCAATCAGCCCGAGGTCATTGGCAAAAACGTCGATATCGTTATGGGGCGGAATGGCCAGTGCGATCTTAAATTTGCGAGGCAAATAGGTGTGGTGGTAAAGGGGTTCAAAATCGGGTGTCCCCGCCACTTTTTCCTTGTCGAGCCAGATCTCGTGATAGGCCGTGGTCTTCGGAAGGAAATAATTACTTATCTCACCGGCGAGGGCATAGACCTCCTGGTGTATGGCCGATTGGTAGGGGTTGGGGTTGCACATTACATTTCGGTTCACGTCGCCACAGGTGGCAAGGGTACTCAACAAGACCTCGTTCACGGCCTGGATCGTTGGTTTTAACCCTCGCTTTAATATCCCGTGAAACTGGAAGGATTGCCTCGTGGTCAGTTTCAGTGTACCGTTGCCGTGTTCGTCGGAGAGTCCGTCGAGGGCCAACCATTGTTCAGGGGTGGTAATGCCACCAGCGGCCCTTACCCTGACCATGAACTGGTATAGGGGCTCCAATTTTTGTTGCTTACGCTCGCTCTCGAGGTCCCTGTCGTATTGTTGGTACGACCCGTGATATTTGATAAGCTTGACATCGTCGGGGTCTAAGGCCCCGGTCAAACGATCCTTTAGGCTTTCCTTTATGCTTCCCCTAAGAAAGTCACTTTTATCTTTGATATGTTCGTCTTCCGACAGATTATCTTGTGCAAATTGTTTGTCCATACTTGTATTTTACGGGCTGTTGCTACCAATACCCGACCGAGTTAATAAATATCCGCTTGATACCGGTTTGCCAATTGAAGGTTTTTTACATACTCTTCCGCTTTTTCAAGCGTTACGCCTCCCTGCTGCCGAATGATCTCTTTTAGGGCGAGGTCTACGTCCTTGGCCATTTTTTGGGCATCGCCACAAACATAAAAATGGGCGCCGTTTTCCAGCCAATCGAACAATTCCTTGCCATTTTCCAACATCCTGTGTTGCACGTACTGTTTTTGTTCCTGATCTCGGGAAAAGGCCACATCGGCCTTGGTCAGCACCCCTTCTTTCAGGTATTGTTGCCATTCGGTTTGGTATAGGAAGTCGGTGGTAAAATTCCGATCTCCGAAGAAAAGCCACGAAGGCCTTCTATTTTCGGATACCTCAAGATGCTGCATAAAGGCCCTAAAAGGGGCAACCCCCGTACCAGGACCTACCATTATGACAGGGGCATCAGGATTTTCCGGAAGCTTAAAACGGGTGTTCCTGTCCACAAATACCTCCACCTTGTCGCCCACTTCCAAGCGGTCGGCAATGGTAGTTGAACAGAGCCCTTCCTTATCCCTTCCATAAGCTTGATAGCGCACTACCGACACCAATAGGTGCACTTCGTCTTCTACCGCCTCTTGCGAAGAAGCGATCGAATACATACGCGGGGTATTTTTCCGTAAGACCGAAATCAGTTCCTTGGCCGAAAAACCGTGGGCTTCCTCTTTTATCAAATCCAAGATATCGCGTCCCTGGAGGTATTCAGGAACCAAGCTAGGGTCCGCCAAGATGTTCTTTAATCGTGCACTGTCAGTCAACTCGGCATATTTCGATAGGGTGGTTTTGGTCAACGGGGTGAGTTCATAATCATAGGTAAGGGCATCGCGCAAGGTTTTTTCCCCTGCATGGCTTTCCACCAATTCTTCGCCCGAAAGGTTTGTTGCCTCTAAAACGGACTGGACAAATTTGGGGGAATTGCTGCCGTATACGCCCAAAGCATCCCCAGGCTCATACTTTAGGCCCGAACCTTCCAGGTCCAATTCAATATGTACCGTCTCTTTTGAGGAGCCTTTTCCGTTAAGGTTTATCTTTTCCAAAACCGTCGCCTCAAAGCGGTTTTTCCGGGAGTACTTCACCTCCCCGACCGTTGCGGTTTCATTGCTCGGCTCAGTTGGGGTGCCCGTTTCGGGAGTTAACTTTACAAGGCTGTCCAAAAGTGTTTTTTGCCAGGCCTCCGCCGTTTCCCCATAATCTACATCGCAATCTTGACGGGGTGCGAGTCGCTTTGCCCCCAACTTTTCCAGAACGGCGTCAAAATCCTTACCGGTCTGGCAGAAATCGACATAACTGCTATCACCAAGCGCTAGAACCGAAAAATTGAGATGGGAAAGATCGGGCGCCTTTTTACCGTGAAGGTATTTATGAAGGTCTTCGGCCTGTACAGGGGGTTCGCCCAATCCGTGGGTACTCACGATCACTGCCAGGTTTTTGATTTTCTTCAGGTCACGGGTCTTAAAGGAAGCCATATCGGAAACCTCGACTTCCACCCCTCTTTCCTTGGCCTCTAGGGCAAGGTTTTGGGCCAGGGCCTCACTGTTTCCCGTATGGGTGCCGAACAAAATATTCAGTTTTTCCGGCTTTGCTTCGGCAAGGGCCTGGGCTGGAATGCCTACATTCGTATCGGTTACAGCAACAGTTGTGGCCGATGTTTGGCCGAGGCCCGAAAAATATCCGCTAAGCCAAGAAAGCTGTTCCGTATCGAGTCCCGACAGTGCCTCACTGAGTTTTTCCGCCTGCCTATCGTTGAACGGACCTCTTTCCAATCCCTTTTTCAGTTCCATGCTTTATAATAATTTCAGGTTATTTGTTAGGCTGTGGCGTATACCTCAAATAAGGCTTTATAACGCGATGCCCTTTTGGGAATTTAGCCTCGACATCTTCCTGCTTTACCGAAGGGGAAATAATAACATCTTGCCCTGGCTCCCAATCTACAGGTGTAGCCACACTGTGTGCGGCCGTAAGCTGTAAGCTATCGAGTACGCGTAAAATTTCGGCAAAGTTCCTTCCGGTAGAGGCCGGATAGGTAATGATGGCCTGTATCTTTTTGTCGGGGTCTATAAAATACACCGAACGTACGGTTGCCGTGGTAGAAAAATTAGGATGGATCATGTTATAGAGCGTAGCTACCTTTTTATCGGCATCGGCAATTATAGGGAACTCAACCTGAGTGTTTTGGGTTTCGTTGATATCATCAATCCACCCAATATGGGAATCTAAATCGTCTGTACTTATCGCGGCCACCTTGGTGCCCCTTTTTTCAAATTCGTCCTTTAGCTGTGCGGTACGGCCAAGCTCGGTAGTACAAACAGGGGTAAAGTCGGCGGGGTGGGAATAAATGATTCCCCAGCTATCTCCCAACCATTGGTGAAAATCAATTTCACCCAACGTGGTCTGGGCTGAAAAATTAGGTGCGTAGTCTCCAATTCTTAAACTCATTGTTTTACTTTTTATTTGGTTATGTATTAAAGCATCGTACCTGTCGGTTCTAGCTTTCCGTGAAGACAAAGGTAACCGCCAGCCCGATGAATCGCTCATAGCAAATTTTGATTTATAATAACCTGAAGTTATACTAATGCGAGATTTTCAATAAAATAGTTATGATAAAATGTAAGAAAGAAGCCCTTGAACGCGACAAGCGTTTGCTTAGACCTTGTGCAACAATGAGGTTTTACAATTTGTGATTTCGGATCAAGAACTGGATCAACAAGGCCGGTAAGCCGCCTTCGGGACCCTGTGGCGTAATAAAGTAAAAATGTCTGGGAATGGGCATTTTTTTGATTTCTATTATTTTCAGTTCATTATTCTCAAGCTCTTTAAGAACGGCATGCAAAGACAAGAAAGCCATGCAATCGGAATGCTGTAGGTACGACTTGATCGCTTCCGTACTGCCCAATTGCATTTCAATTTTTAGGTCGGCCAAACGAATCCCTTTTTCCTTTAGGGCATTGGCGATCACTTCCAAGGTTCCCGAACCCGGTTCCCTAAGAAGCAAGGGGATGTTTTTCAGTTCCTCGGGACGGATTTCCTCTTTTTTGATCAGATGGTTCTTGCTACTGCACACCAAAACGATCTCATCTTTCAAGAACGGGGTATAGTGGATCTCGCGCCTTTTGGATTTTCCCTCGACGACCCCGAGCTCAATACTTTTGTTCAAGAGGGCCTGTTCTATCTGTTCGGAATTACCGCTGAGCAACTCCACCTTTACGTCTTGATGAATGCTATGGAATCGGGCCAACAAGGGAGGGAGGATGTATTGGGTAATGGAGGTACTTGAACCGATGTGCAATACCCCTTTGAGGGTTTGGTTAAACTGGTTCAGGTCAAATTCGATTTGCCTGTAGATATCCATGATATCCTCGGTATGTTTCAACAATACCTCCCCTGCGGGAGAGAGCACGACCTTGTTGCCCTTTCGGTCAAAAAGTGCCAAGTTGAAACCACTTTCCAATTCTTTGATATGCTTGGTTACCGCGGGTTGCGATATCAGCAGCTCCTCGGCCGCCTTGGTAAAGTTGAGCCTTCTTGCAACCGTATAAAAAACTTTTAAGCGAAAATCGAACATGTACAATAATACGTATATTTCCTCAACGGAAAACTGAAACCCTACACTTTAAGCTCCGTCGTTCTCCCCTTTTATCAGCAGCTTCCTTCAAGTAGCCCTGCCCTTCCGAATTGTTTTTTACCACTATAAATGAGCATCATAGAAAAGAATTTTCGAGCCTTATTCTTAAAGGAGCAAGATCTCCTCCTTAATTTTTATCGATGGAAAAAATCACAAATATGCGGAATAAAATATAAGTATCCGACAGCGAACACAGACCATCTCGACATAAAACCGAAGTATTAAATTAAATTAGGATGGGTCTACATAGCCCTCAAATACGATCAATTTATTATTTTTGTAGTTCAACCGATATCAATCTTTTGTCAACCCTGAATTTCCTGCAATAATAGAAGCTTTGACAAGCTTTGATACAAAAAATATTCTTTAAAAAACCTAGATTGTTTTTCACGGGCCTAGCCTTGTTCTAACAATCGTCATGAATAAACCCGAACACGTCTGCTACGTGGCAAGCAGCTATTTTGGGACAGCCTGCGACTAAAGTCCATGTCAACAAGCTGCCCCCTTACTTAACTTCAAATCAATGATGCATATTTTATCGAAAAAACCTATCGGACAAATCGTTGCCGAGGATTTTCGCACGGTCAAAATCTTCAAAAAGCACGGAATCAATTTTTATTTTTTAGGAAATAGAACGATTCCCCAAGTCGCCGAAGAACATCAACTGGATGCCCAACTCCTACTAGAGGAAGTAGAAGCCATTCAAAGTCTCGAAAGCGAGGAAAACATCGACTTTGTGTCTTGGCCTTTAGACCTGCTGGTCGATTATATTGAAAAAAAACATCACCGCTACATAAAGAAAAACGCACCGATCGTCAAGGCGCAGTTAGAAGAACTGGCCGAAACAAATGGCGAAAGACATCCTGAACTCATAGCCCTTTCCGAACAGTTCAATGATTCCGTTATGAAATTTACGAGCCAAATGGAGAATGAAGAACTCTTTCTTTTTCCGTCTGTCCGTAAAATGGTAAAGGCCGAACACTCAAGGGTAAAATTGACCAAGAGTCAATTCGGGAGTCTGAAAAACCCTGTTTTAAAGATGAAGAACGCCCACAAGACCGAAAGCGAGCGTTTCAGTCATATTGTGGAGCTAACCAACAACTATGCCCTACCCGATGATGGCCGCGATGCCTACCAAACCGCCTTTACGGCGCTTCAAGAATTCGTGAACGACCTGTTGGTACATATCCATTTAGAGAACAACATCCTTTTCCCCAAAATCAAGACCTTGGAAAAAGAACTGAAACATGAGCTATAAGGCCGATGGCAAAGCATCAAAAAACATGGGGGAAGCATCGGAAGCAACAACGGACTTTTGCGTTTCGGGGGCTATGCTTATGACCTATGTAAAAAACATAGAGACCCTACTCAAGCCCCTTACCACGGAAAACCCGGAGAAGGCCCCTCCCCCCTTTGACCTTGGCCCTAAAATTGTCCCAAACATGGAAAGGGCATTAGGACTGAGCTTTGTTCCCGAAAAAGACGAACACGGAAACATGTGTATGGCCAATAATCCCGAAGTCCGAAACGAGTACAAAGACACCTTTGACCACAAAGACCTAATGGGCTACATCTACGCGATATGGCATTCACCCACCTATCAGAAAGCTCACAATACGGCCCTTAAAAACGATTCGTTTCGCATCCCCTATCCCAAGGATCCCAACTTTTTTTGGCAATTAGCAGGCCTTGGCTTAGCGCTCAGGGCATATCATAAGTTGCAAGCGCCCCTTATTGAAAAGCACAAGGAAGACATAGCGCACATTTTAAAGCAAATCGCCCTCGCCACCACAAAAGCAAGTCCATAGAAAAGATTTACCTTAGAACACGCAAGGAAAATAACGGATCTGGACAGCAAAAAAGTTGCTAAGAAAGGAATACAAACCTAGATGAATCGAAGAAAAAATGGAAATACAAAACTGTACCAAGGAAGATACTTCAAAGATTTTCGAGCTCTATAAAGTCGCTACCGATTTTCAGAAAATCAAATTCCCCGAAAACCAATGGCCGGTTTTCGAGGAAGCCTTGATACGTGGCGAGATTACCGAGAACAGACAGTTTAAATTACTGATCGACGATCAAATCGCCTGTGTTTGGGCGATAACCTTCAGCGATCCCAATATTTGGGAAGAAGATGACAACCCTGTTTCCATATATATCCATAGAATTGCCACGAACCCCGATTTTAGGGGCAACAACTTTGTAAAAATCATTGTGGATTGGGCCATAGGATTTGCTAAAGGGCAAGACAGACAATTCATCAGAATGGATACCTGCGGCAATAACCAAAGGTTGATCGATCACTATACGCGCTGCGGCTTTGATTTTTTGGGAATAAAAAAGCTAAAAAACACCGAGGGCCTACCGACGCACTATCACGGAGCGGATGTATGCCTGTTCGAGATTCGATTAAACCGACCCTAGTCTGCCCGGTCCAAAGACAATAATTTTAGAGATAGAAACTAGTGAATAAAGTTCATTGGCTCAATAGAGTTGGTTAATATCGCTGATTAGGCGTGCGCTAGTTTGCTCATCAAGGCCGTGCAGACCATTGAATTCGATCCACCCATTTGAAACACCTATCGCACTACCTGTTTTTTGGGCCAGATCCATTTGCTCGTCCCACATTTTAAGGAAATGCCATGAACAGGGAACCCAAGGCTTTTGACCTAGGGCCGCCTTATAACGTATCGGCTCTTGCCGATAAAGAGGATTTCCCAACAATTTTGGATAAGAGTGGTCCCCTCCATCGGCATCAGCCCACATAACCATATTAGACCCACCGCAATCACTAGTGATCAAGGCCTTTTCTTCCCCATAAGAACGAATCACTTTTCGAATTTCCTTAAACAAAGGTATACTGTAAGTAGACAATGGCCCCATACGATCAGGATGGTGATCATAACCCAGACATACAAAAGTTTCGTCAAACACAATGGCATCTGGATCCAGTATCTCCATGATATATTCTACTTGTTTTAGTATATGATTTCTCCAATCCTCGGCGGCAAAAGACATCCACCAATTTCGTTTAACTGTGTCAGGGCCTATCCATTTAAAACCTTTTTTTTGACCGTTAGGGTCGATTAAAATAGAGTCTTGAAGGGAATTGAACAATGGAGAGCCTTCGTCAAAAAGAACGGTATGCATATAAACCCCAGCACGGGAACCCATCTTTCGAGTAGCGCTTATACGATCTTTCATTTTTTGTATAGACATATGGGCCGGGCCGGCCGCGTCTCCTTGCATAGCCAACCAATCTTTACGATTTGGATCTAAAAAATCTCCTATATATGGATAATATCCATGTTGCGTTGCCAGTCCTATTTTAAAGTCCCAGAAATGTGAAAGGTCGGCTTCATAACCATCGCCCCTTAAGCCATATTCACCCTTGGCCGATGATAAGAAATCGTAATAATGCACCTTTACGTCGTGCAACCAATCAATAGGTTCCAACTTATCGGTGTGGGCCAATTTGTGAAATGCCTTCCATGCTGTATCGGCCTCCCCTTTATGGCAAAGAAGATAACACTTCAATTCCATTTTTTGATTCGCTTTTACTTCAACTGTGCGCGTCGCCTCCCAACCATTTCTTTTCCCACCATCCTTGATCGTCGCGAAACGATAGGGTTGGTCGGAAGGTGTAAAAAGGGCGACCCTCCATGTTGAACTATCATTTTCAATATGAATCACCGGAGCTAATAGCAAGGCTTTGGTCTTTTGTTCATTTGGGGTGCTGGCCATAGGTTCCAAATAATGACAGCTGAAACTGTCTTCTCCTATTTTTTGCTCGCACTCCTGGAGGAAATCGGCACTACCAAATTCTGTATACCGCGGATCCTTATTAAGTGCCGTGGCCGATATGGGGATATAGATTTTTTGTCCCCCGACCTTAGCCGAAGGTTGTGCCGCAGTTGTAAAAGCTATATCTATAAGGGTTGCATCTTTGCTCTGATTTTCAATTGACAAGGTCGCCTCGAGTACATCTTCCCCCAACAACCCGGATGTTTTAAGCTGGTGTGCCAGATTCAATTTCAAACCTGCCAACTTTCCACGATTATTTTCCGGATCGAGTTTTGTTCGATGCCGACTATCGGAAATACGTATATTGGCATTCAAGAGTCCCAACTGTTCCGATCCAACCAAAGGAATACCATCACAACTTACCTGATGAAACAATTTGCCGTCACTTGCTTTTTGCCATTTAATTTTATTCTTAAACAACGAATCAATCGTCGGATATGCAAATAGGGATGAACCTACGCCAACTCCCGACAATGCTATAAAATCCCTTCTTTTCATGATTGTTTTTTAATTTAAAGATCTTTCTAATTAAGAGGCCTTTGGTCTTCCCCTTTGTGTTACACAGGGAAAAGACCAAAGGAAGCTCTATTACCACATTATCAATACCCTGGGTTCTGCACCATATTCGGGTTCGCATCGATTTCTGCCTGTGGTATGGGCAACAGATAATTACGGGAAGGCAGAAAGACCCTTTCCTCTAAAATTATACGGGTACTTTCATCGTCTAGGGTAACCTCTCCGCTTACCGGATCGACCGAACCTGTACGACTACCGTACAAGGGACCGGGAATCACTTGGTCTCCAATATCCCAACGCTTAATATCGTAGTGGCGTAAACCTTCAAAGGCAAGTTCTACCCGACGCTCCCGGCGCACCAGCTCCCTTAGTTTTTCTTGGCTATCATAAACCGCCCGATCCACTACCGGCATACCTGCACGAACCCTTAATCGGTCAAGGGCATCGTAGACATCATCGTTGATTTGATTACTCTCTATGGCCGCTTCCGCATAGGTCAACAACATTTCCCCAAGACGGAACACCACCACATTTACATCACCGTTCAACAAGTCCGCCGTTGGCACGATCTCGGCATATTTATTTACCCCATAACCACTATTCGGTCCGACCGCAACGGCATGGAAGTCGTTGCTTTCCGAATTGAAGGGATCAAAGAATCTTCCACTCCATTCTACACCGGCATGGCGCACGGTCATGCTCAATCTTGGGTCTCGATTCTCAAAAGGTTTATCGGGATCATAAACCGAGCTAGGGTCATCGATGGTCTTGCCATCTATGGTTTCGTAAGCATCTACAATACCCTGTACGGCATTAATAGAAGACCATCCCCCATCTTCGCCTGACAGCAAATGTTGCATTACACTTGAAGGGAATTCATTCTGTATATGCTGAACCGCCATAATCACCTCTTTGTTCACTCCTTCATTTTTAGAAAGGAACATGTCGTAATAAGCGGTCGGCCCATCTTGGTACAATTCGTACACCCCCATGTCCATTACGGCCTTGGCATCTACCATTGCCTCTGGGTACATTTCCTCGTACAACTCAAGCCTTGCCTTTAACGCCAGTGCCGCTCCCCTAGTGGCATGTCCACCAGATTCAATAGCGTCTTGCACCGGTAAATCAGGGGCAATCTCACCCAATTCGTTAAGAATAAAAGCTACAACTTCCTCTTTGGGGTCACGTGTCAAATTCGCCTCTTGGGGATCTACAATACTGGCGGTAACCAAAGGAACATCGCCATACCACATTACTTTTTTAAAATAGTCATAAGCCCGTAAAAACCTCACTTCGGCCTTGTACCTGCTTCTTTTTTCCCCATCCATTTCAACCCTATCGATATTCTCCAAAAAGGTGTTGTATTTTGTGATTCGGTTGTATTTGAAAAAATTGTGCATGTTCCTATCGGATGGATTTACCTGTCCGTTTCCCGATGTTTGAACACCATCCCAAATAAATTGAGAGTATCCGTTATCGGTCATTAAATCCATAAAGTTGATATTCCACGAAGATTCCCAACTTGAACTTTTCTCGTTCCAATCAAAAAAATTGGGAAATGCATCCGTGGTCTGGGTACCATATGCCCCGACCAAGGCGAGATCGGCATCATTTTCGGTCTTCCAAAACGTTGCGTCTGAAAGTTGGTCTTTAGGAGCTACATCCAAAAAATCTTTTGAACACGACCCCATTAAGAATATCAAGGCAATTCCTATTAAATGTCTATTAGATATCATGATGAAAAATTTTAAAGATTAATTACAATACCTCCACTGAAAATTTTGACCGGGGTATAATTCGTCCAGGCATTATCAGGGCTTTCAGGATCGAAGTCCTTTGAAAATTTTGAAATGGTAAATAGGTTCTCGGCACTTAGGTACAATCTCAATTTGGAGACGCCCAAAGTCTCTAAGACCGCTGTTGACAAGTTATACCCTACCTGAACATTCTTTAACCTGAAATAACTTGCATCCCTAACGTTGAAGCTCGAGGCCTCATAGTTATGCCATTGATTGATATGGGTAATGGGATACTCTGCATTAGGGGTTTCGGGAGTCCAACGATCTAAATGTCTTGCTTGTGCCTTCCCTCCGTTTACAAAAGGAAACTCCACTTGATCGTTCAAAAGACCGTAAACATCCGCCGCTCCGATTCCGAACATAGATAGATCAAAGTTCTTATAGCCAAAACTTAGGTTCACGCCATAGGAAGTTCCTGGTATATCACTACCCAAGACCACTCGGTCATCGGCATTTATTACACCATCATCGTTTTGGTCCTTAAATTTCAAATCCCCTTTTTGAATGGGTGCCCCTACCACTTTCGGATCGTTCAAGACCTCTTCGTCGGTTTGAAAGAATCCGATAGACTCATATCCGTAATAGGCGTTCCAAGGAGACCCCTCTTCCCGTAAACGATCATTGCTCTTGTCAGGTTTGGCGTATTTTTCAACATTGTTATCGTTGAAGCCGATGTTGAACGATAAATCGTAGGTAAAGTCGCCTTGAATCTTTGAAGTGCCGATAACGAATTCTATACCTTTATTTCGCATTGCCCCTGCATTTACAAGAGGTGCGGGCAAACCGAATATTTGTGACACCGGCACCGGAGTTAAAATATCCTCGGTTAACCTGTTGTAATAATCGGCAGAAAATTGCACCTTCCCTTCAAGTAAACTTAAATCCAAACCTAGATTATAGCTGGTATTGGTTTCCCACGTCAGGTTCTCGTTTACGGCAACGACTTCTGCCACCCCATCGGCCACTTCGTCGAAAAAACTATAGTTGACACTAGTTGCTATCTTAGGTATGTATTCGTAGTCACCGATACGATGGTTTCCTAATTTTCCCCAAGAAGCACGAAGCTTGAAATTATTCAACCAAGAGGCCTCGGACAAAAAAGACTCTTGTGATATTCTCCAAGCAGCCGAGACGGATGGGAACAATCCCCATCTATCACTTTTTGCAAATTTTGAAGAACCATCGTAACGCAAATTGGCTTCGAACAAATATTTATCCTTGAAAGCGTAGTTGGCCCTACCGAAAAAAGAGCGAAGTGTTGATTCTACCCCAAATCCCTCTGTAAATTGACCTTCTTTTGAACCGGCGTTGATCTCGGTAAGTTCATTATTAGGCAAATTGATCCGTGACAACCCGTCAAAATCGCGAGTAAAGGATTCTTGCGATGCCCCGGCAAGAAAATCGATACTATGGGCCCCAAAATCCTCTTTATAATTCAGGATGGCCTGTGAAGTAATGTTTCTGGATCGATCCAGTTCATTTTCTATAGAATTCGCCCCACTATTGGTACCATCTCCCCAGGTAAATTGTTTGGTGTGCCTCGATTGGTCGTCAAAATTGAAATCCGCCGCCAATACTCCTTTTAAAGTCAATCCTTTGGCTATGGTAAAGACACCGAACAAAGTCGTCAACACGTGCGTATCCTTGGTCGTATGTTTTCCGCCTTCTTCTATAATGGCAATAGGATTGTTATTGAAATAATGATTCCACGAACCATCGGCCAATTTTACCGAAATATTGGGAGGGGTACGGTGGGGATACACAAAGAAGTCGCCATTAGGCCTAAAAATCTCCCTTTGGGAAATTGATGTATTCAGCCCTAGGGTAAAGGCTTTACTGACCTTAGTATCGAGGTTGACCCTAAGGTTGTATCGATCAAAATTAGTGTTCTTTACAATACCTTCTTGATTGAAATATCCGAGTGATACCAGATATTTTGTGTTTTCGGTTCCTCCCGAAACACTGATGTCATGACTTTGAACCATGCCCGATCCGCGATACAGCAAATCCATCCAATCGGTATCGGCAAAATTTACCGGATCCGATCCCGTTCTCAACTTTTCAAGGTCGGAGTCGCTGAACTGTGGTGTGGCCCCTTCATTTACCAGGCCTTCGTTCCTTAGTTTGGCATATTCGTAAGAATTGAGGAACTCAGGGGTATAGGTTGGCTTTTGCACACCTGTATATCCCCTGTACGAAAAAGAAGGTTTCCCTACTTTTCCCCTTTTGGTCGTTATGAGGATTACCCCATTGGCCGCCCTTGTTCCATAGATGGCCGCCGAAGCCGCATCCTTTAACACACTGATATTATCAATATCGTTAGGGTTAACGTCATCCATACTAGACTCTATTCCATCGACCAAGACCATAGGGTTGGCATTGTTCATCGTACCTACACCCCTAATACGGATTGAAGCGCCGTCCCTACCGGGCTCACCCGAAGATTGAAGCACCGTAACACCGGGCATTTGACCTTGTAAGGCCGAAGAAACGTTAGTAACCGGTCGATTTTCCAAATTTTCAGAGCCCATTGTGGCCACGGCCCCAGTAAGGTTGACCTTCTTCTGGGTTCCAAAGCCGACCACTACCACTTCGTCCAATCCGGCCGCGCTCTCTTCAAGGGCCGCACTTATATTGTCCCGCCCATCGACCGTTATTTCCTGTGTAGCAAAACCAATGTAGGAAACAATTAAAATTGCATTTCCATCAGTAAGCTCCAAGCTAAAATTTCCATCGAAATCGGTCTGGGTTCCGTTAGAGGTTCCTTTCTCCACAATACTCGCCCCGGGCAATGGTTGTCCGCCCGTATCGGTAATGGTACCACTTACTTTTAATTGCTGCCCAAAAACAATTCTTGCAATGTCTCGCCTTTCTGAAGTACGGACTCCCGTATCGGCAACGGAATCCCCTACACCTTCGTAAACTACAGCTTCTGGGCTTTCGAATATTCTTTCGTTGTCAAGGGTACCCCACTCGATGGGGTTATGATACCCCATTGCCTGTAATTCAAAGAACGAAACTGTCAATAATATGACGAGCCCAGTTCTTGAACCATAGTTCAATTCTAATAGAGTTGGTATTTTCATATCTTTACTTTTAGTTATTTATTTTTTATTCTTTACCTATCGGGGAATGTTGGTCCATTTCCCGATTATTTTATTCCTTCCTGTTGCAGAAATAAAGTCGTCATTGTGATTGCTTTGCTAGTCAAGTTTTTTTTATTTATTCCATAGGCCTGTTCTTTGAAATATTATTTGTTGAGATTCTCGGTTCATACCGTTTTTTAAAACCGACTACGTATACGTACTAGTTGGTTGGAATTCTTGTCAAGTGTGGACATATACCGGTCTGTCCTATGACTATTTCATTTTTATAGAGACTCAAGTCCATGAGCTTAAAGTAGGGGGTGGCCTGACAGCGGAACACGAAGCTCCGCTGTTTAAGTCACATCGATCAAGAGATTTTAAGATCCTTCGATCGGTCTAATAAATTCAAAAACTATTTGGCGTCAGTCTTGTAGGTAATATGAATCGCCATTCCATTATTGCCAGCTATCTTTCTTTGGATAGAGGAGGTACTGTTGACCTCCAATCGCTCTATACCTACCTTGGTTTCGGTATCGACCGAAGGGTCATCGAAATAGACCGTAGCGATATAGGCCGTATCATCGTCAAGAAAATCCAAGGGAAGGCTTACGTCTTTTGCAGACTGACCGTTTATTGTTCCTATGAACCAGTCATTCTTACTTTTTCTGGCTATAGTACCCAATTCCCCTACTTCTGAGTGAAGCACTTTGATATCGTCCCAAACGGTCGGTACGTTATCAAAAAACTCCAGTTCGGGCACTTCCTTAATAATGGATTTTGCCCCCCCTGCACCACCACTATCCAAAGTTGCGGTTTCCGGTCGGTCATACCAATACAGCCACAACAAGGGGCTATATAAGCAAACGGTTTTTGCCAATTGTGACGCATGGGAACCCATTTTTTCGGTAACCCTTGGTGCAAAATAACAGACGGTATTGTCCCCCGCCCCGGCAATCATACGGGTAAACATGGTCATTAGGGTCTGTTCGTTCGACGGACTTTCTTCATCTCCCCGAATCCCTTCCATGGTCATAAGGTTAGGATACGTTCTCGAATACCCTACCGGACGGTAGTCATCGTGAATACTCAATACCATTTCGTGATCCGCAGCCTTTCGAACGGCCTCGTGCATCCAATTGGTCCAGTATTGGTCACCGGTTCTCACGAAACCGTATTTTATACCCTTAATGCCCCAACTGCGATATAGGGGAAGAATATCATCCAGTTGTTTTTCCAATTGGTTACGGTTGACATATACCATAATATCTACACCCTGTTCTTTGCCATAGCGAATGACTTCCGGCATATCAAGCGGTCCTGTTGACCTTTCTGGATCGACGGTAACGGTCGAAGCATCTGCTTCTTTTGTAAATTCATTGCCATACCATCCGGCACTTTCTATCACATATTGGATATTGTGTTTTACCGCAAAATCGATATAGGCCTTTCCCCCTTCGGTAGTCAAGGTAAGGTCCCTGATCACCTTGCCCGGTTTCATCCAGGAGGTATCGGCAATTTTATTGGGTTCGTTCAAGTTCAAAACCAAATAATTGTTCTCTAAGATTTCTCCCGCAGTCTTACCTGCCATTACAAAACGCCATGGGGAAACAAAAGGATGGTCAAAAGTCACTTCTCCCTCAATATCGGCTTGTAGCGTATGGCTTCCATAAGAATTGAGTTTCATTCGCGAGTAGTTGATTTGTGCCGCTTCGCCAATGGCCACGTACAAGGAGTCCGATAGGTTGATCAACAGAGGACGTTCCATAGACTCCTTAATTTCGTCAACAGGAGTTTTTTCGATCACGCCTTGGGAAACTCGGGTGGTATAAGCTATAGCTCCCTGCTTTACCGAAAACTCCGTGAGTTCCTTTTCAATAGTGACCTTTTCCTTATTTTCAGGAAATTCATATCGAAGGGCGATGCCTTCATCATAGGCACGAAAGCGGAGGTTGTAAAGGGGTTCTCCAGAATCCGTCGTTATTTTGACCAAGGCTTCCGAGTACTTTTCAGGATATTCGGTTTTAGTTCCATAGGGAGGTTTCCAAATAGCATTATGCATTTTGGTTTCGACCAAAGTCGCTTTCAAGCCTTCCGTTGGCAGACCATCTATACCCAAACCTAACTTAGATGCTTCAATAATGCCAGTTCCCTTATAATCTACATGGTAAATGGCTTCGGATTTTTCATTGAGGTTGAAAACCAATGTATAGTTTCCATCAGGACTCTCTACCTTGATTTCGGAATTGGAGCACGAAATGAAGGTCAGGGTTAAAATCAATAAAAGGGGACGAAGTAGTTTTTTGGTGTTCATAGTAAGATAATATTTGTTTTGCTGTTAGATGAGTTTGGTGTTCGTAAATCAAATAGGGGTCAGGGTTAATTCACTTGGTTATTTTCAACCGCCAAATTTGATTTTATAAATTTTAATGCGAGCGTAATCTGATTCTCTACCGTCTTAGGGCTGACTTCCATGTCTTGTGCAATTTCCTTTACCGAAAGACCATCGAACCGACTCTTGGTAAAAGTTTCCCTTCTTCGTTCCGGAATTTGGGCAACAAGCCCCATGAGGTTCTCCATTAAAAAAGTATAATCGACCAGGTTCAATGTAGAGTAATCGATACTTTCCCGGTCTGCTTCGGAGTTGATATAGTTTTTCCGGGCCGTTCGTTTTATAAATGTCTTTTTAATCAGGTTGAAAGCTATGGTAAAGATGTAGGACTTAAAGGAGCATTCCGGCTTGAGGTCGGCTTTCTTTTTCCATATTTTGACAAAAACATCTTGAACCAAACCTTCCGCTTCCACGTGCGATTTTAAATATCCAAATGCAAAGTGATAGAGTCTGCCCCTATATTTTTCATATAGAGCCTCGTAAGCTTTTATATCCCCCGTTTTCAAATTCCCTACCAGAACTTCATCCTTTTCTTCCATCATATTTTATTTTTGCTTTGTACAGACACTCTTACCTATGGCCAACACTATTGCCCACTTCCTTCTAGCACAAGTGTAAAACCTCCATTTTTCTTTAAGGCCACCCTAAGGTTTCCTTTTTCCGTCAACTGCCTTTTTTCGAGTTTCAATTTGTCTTCATCAAGAACATCTTGATATACAATGACCTCTTTAGGGCCTGAAACTATTTCAGAAAGGTCTATGGAAAATTCCCGTTTCCCCACGGCGCTTATTCCGCCTACATACCAATCATCTCCCTTTCTTCGTGCCATAACACAGTACTCCCCAGGGTAGCCCGCCAACAATTTCGTTTCGTCCCAAGCCGCGGGTAAATTCTCTAGAAACTTCCTTCCCGGTGAGTCAAGATAGGCCTCAGGGATATCGCACATGCCTTGCCAACCTGATTCAAAAACTACCGAAAGTGCCAATTCATGGGCCATTGTAGTCGTTCTTAAAGGGGTTGAAAATGCCACTGGGGTATAATCCATACTCCCCAGTACGTTTCTCGTAAACGGTAAGGTAGCGTTGTGGTAGGGGGTTAATCCCTTGGCCCCATTGATACTTAGGTAGTATTCAGAACCTTTTACGGCCTCATAACTCATAATGTGGGGATAGGTACGGGCAAAACCTCTTGGCGCTTGGGCTCCGTGAAAACTTAGCATGAGCTTATATCTTGCCGCATCCTTGATGATCTCTTCCAAGATTCTTCTTGCCCTTTGTGAATAATCATTGATAAAATCGACTTTACACCCGACAATACCCAACTGATTGTACCTTCCGAAAATATCCTTTCTTTTTTCCGGGGTATCTAAATTTTTAAATTCATCCCACCCATAGCACTTCACACCTTTGGCGAGACCATAATCTACTACATCTTTTACCCAAGGGGTCGTTTTCCAGTCGTCAATGGCATGGGCCGGAGAATTGATAAGGGGAACATCGAATTCTATATAACCCCACCCCATTGTAGCCGAAAGGTCGATGTACTTTTTTAAGGTTTCCGGAGAGCTATTGGCGAGATTGTCTCCCCACCAGGGAAATGAAGTGACTCCCGCTTCGACCCATGAAATATCGGGGATAGCCGATGGTCGGGCCAAATGGTCCACCATAGAATTTTGGGCGATGGCACTAAGTTCCTTGCCCATCATCAATATGCGCCAAGGCGATTTAAAATTTGCCCCGACTACATTTTCACCTTTCTTACCTCCCGGATATATCAGGTTCAATTGATCGTTGTTGAACATGGCTCCTGCCAAGGGAAAATTGGAGACATCCGATTCGGAGGCCAGCATCCAATTCCCTGAATTTGATTCTACCAAAACAGGGAAGGACAAGGCTTTGTTCTGTACGGTTTGGGTGCCCGTTTTCTTTTCAAAAATATTCTCGTCCCCAGACTGGTAATCGATAGACCATAATGCTTTCAAGCCTTTAAAATTGAAGGCGGACATTTCTTTGGTTACGCTTGTTTCCTTTTGGTTGTCCAGTTCATATCGAAATGAAATGCCTTCGTTAAAAACCCTGAATACGACCGTAAAGGTTTTGTTCTTGGTATTTTTAAAGGTGTATCGCGATTCAGTACAGTAGTTATGCCTTTCTTTCTGTTTACCCGTTACCATCACATAGCGCTCATCAATACGCTTACGCTCATGTTGAACAAACTCTAGTTGATCGGAAAAACGATGTTCATTATCGGCCATGATAATTCCTAGGGGCGAGGCCTCCAAAACCGTATTGTCGAACAGTCGGGCGGAAAAGCGCAATGCCCCACTCCCCTCGTCAAGTTTCAAGAAAACTTCAATGTTCCCATCAGGGGAAAAAGATTTCGGTATATCCGTTTTTTTCACTGCTCCACACCCACCGATAACCAGTAGCGCAAAGAGGAAAGTGCCCATTAAAAGAAATCTAGTATTCATAACAATCGTTGTTTTTTTAATTTTATATGTGCCTTTGCCTTAAAGTGCTCAGGTATCTTGCATTAGTGCGGACCTTCCCCCGTCCATTAGGTATGTGGTTCCGTTCATGAATTTTCCGTATTCACTACATAAGAAAGCGCAAAAGGCACCGACTTCATCGGACGTTCCGATCCTTCCGCTAGGATGAAAGGCATTGGTTCTCTCGCGTTCTGCCCCTGGGTCGGGAAAAGAGTCGAACCAGGTTTGTGTTCCCGCAGTCTCTATAAATCCCGGAGCTACACCCACTGCCCTTATCTTTGGGCCCCATTCAATGGCCAAGGACTGTACCAGCCCCCTTAATGCCGTTTTGGTGGTGTTGTATGGAAAACACCCCGGTATGGTGGAAAAGGCATGGTTTGAGGTGATAATAACTATGGTTCCATTATCGCTCTTGCTCAAATGGGGTTCACATAATTGGCTTATTTTCCAATGCGATCTCAAATTCAGGTTCAGGTTTTTATCAAAATCCTCATCGCTACATTCCTTACTGCCCTGAAAGGAATTCGCCCCTGCATTGGATATCAAAAAATCGATTTTCCCAAATTTATCTACGGTACGGTCCACTAAGTTTTTTAGGTCATCATCGTTGGTGACATCGGTTTGGGTGTACAGGGTAGCCCTTCCGTACTCGGCTCCTTTGCCGTGGAAGTTTTGCACATCGGTATGGGATTCTTCCCTTCTTCCACAACCTGAGACGACACTGCCGGCCTGGGAAAATATAGCGGCTATTCCAGCCCCTATACCACTTGTCACCCCTGTGACCAGTACTACCTTATTCTTTAAGTCTATGTTCAGCATATCGATATATAATTAATTGTTAGGGCCTATTGATTCATTAAAAAAGAAGACCTCCGGACCTCCGACAGGAAGGTCTATGGCAAAAAGGCTCCCACTTAATGGGTATTCGGCCAACTGTGCTTTGGTAAGCCCTTCCCTTGCCGTCGTGATATAAAGCTTGTTCAAATCCGCTCCCCCAAAAGCACATGATGTTACATGTGGGGCCGGCACCCCTATCTTTTGGATAAGCTCCCCTGTATCAGGCTTCCATCGGGATACCGCACTTCCGCCCCACAGCGCGATCCATAACATTCCCTCATTATCAATGGTCATTCCATCGGGAAAACCAAATTCTTCAGGTATATCAATCACTTTTATCGGATTGGATATAGCTCCTGTTTCCAAATCGTAGGAATAAGCGACCACTTTTCTTGTCGGCGAGTCTATATAGTACATGGTCTTATGGTCCAAGCTCCAAGTAATACCGTTTGACACCGTAATATGGTCGGCTCTTTTTACATGGCCCATACCTGCCTCGATACTGTATAAAGCCCCTGTTGCACTTAGGCCTTGGCGACACATGCTTCCTAGCCAAAAGCGGCCCTTTGGATCACACTTGCCGTCGTTAAACCTATTATCGGGTTTGTCTTTTTCGAGTTCTAAAACGGAGGAAAAACCGCCTGTCTCGGTATCCAGTTCCACTACGCCATTTTCTAAGGCTACCAGCAATCCTCCTGAACGAATGGGCGCAATAGTGCCCACATATTCGGGAAGCTTAAAAGTCTGGTTGCTTCCGGTCTTTGGATCGGTAGCATGTATTTCCTTGCCATAGATATCCACCCAATAGACTTTATTCTCCTTGGGATGCCAAAAAACACCTTCACCCAGTGTTGCTGTAGTATTTAGAACCGTTTCGACCATATATGCTTAGTATTTTTATTAAATGTAATACCCTTCCTTGTGTTTTCGTATTCCTGGGTGTTTTTCCATTTCGCTCTCAATGAGGTCCACCCCTAATCCCGGTCTATCCGAAAGTACCAGTTTACCCTCTTGAATATTCAGGGGGTGGCTCAACACCTCATCCCTCCAAGGCACATCGTTGAAAATAAACTCTTGGCGGAAGAAATTGGGAATAGAAGCACAAACATGTGAACTCGCCAATGTAGACAAAGGTCCATTAGGGTTGTGCGGGGCCACCAAAACATTGTAGGCTTCCGCCATTGTAGCCATACGTTTCATTTCACTAGGCCCACCGCACCTCGTTATATCGGGCATGATAATATCGGCCACATAGCTCTCGAGAACATCACGTATTCCATAGCGCGTATAGTGCCTTTCCCCAACACAGATAGAAACCTTAGGGTCGATGCGCTCCCTAAAGGCCCTAAGGGTCTTCGTACTTTCCGGTCCTGCCGGCTCTTCAAACCAAGCGATATCCAAGGCGGCAAATCGTTCGGCCATGGCTACGGCCACCTTAAAATTCAACATGGCGTGCGTTTCGATCATCATGTCCATATCAGGACCGATGGCCTCACGAACGGCCTTACTGATATTAAAGGCCAGGTCTTGTTGTGTTTTGGTAAGGGAAAGCTCCGTAGCAAGGTCATCCCCGTAAAAATAATTGGTGTGAGCAAAGGGATCAAATTTCAATCCGCTAAAGCCGGCCTCCTTTACTTGTTTGGCTTGTTGCACATAATCTTCGGTATTATGCCCCCCTCCTATGAACCAATAATTGGCGTATAGGGGAATTTCAGTTCGGTACTGCCCACCTAACAGGTCGTACATAGGAACCCCTAACACCTTGGCCTTAAGGTCCAAAAGGGCCATATCAATGCCACTTATCGCACACATACTGGCGCCATAAGGTCCGACCCAATTTAAATCACGATAAAGTTTTGTCCATATAAAATCGGTACGCATAGGATCCAATCCTATAATTCGCTCCCCAAGTTCGCGGGTAGCGGCTTCTACAATCTGGCTACCGGGCCAGTTTGTTGATTCGCCAACACCGGTATGGCCAGTATCGGTATATATTTTTAACAGTGTCCAGTTATACTTTACCCCTTCTACCAGCCAAACTTTTACTTCGGTTATTTTCATTATACTATATTCGAATTATTTATTTCGTTTCTACTATTTAAAGGATTACATGATGCCATATGTATTCCAGGCATCTACGGCGCTCATCCCCTCCTGTACCGCTTTCAATACTTTTCGTTCGCCCCTTGCTTTTTCAAAGGCCCGTTCAAAAACTTCCTTTTCATGAGCTTTGGGCACGATACATACCCCATCTACATCGCCTACCACGATGTCTCCGGGTTCGATTCGTACCCCTTCAATTTCTATAGGCACCCGAAAATCGATTACCCTGCCCCTAGGCCCTTGGTCTTGCGCATAATTTCCATAGGAAAAAATAGGCATGTCGAGATCCAGCATTCCATGGGTATCCCTTGAATAGCCATTGACCACGGCACCGGCGGCACCGAGTTTTTGGGCGCGCGTCATCATAATTTCCCCAATCAAGGCATAGTGATCAGAGGCTCCCGTACATATATAGACCTCATCTTTTTTAAGGTCGTCCAAAGCTTCGAGCATTAGCCCAAAAGGTTTTTTTAGAATAGGATTGTTCGTAAAAGTCGGGGTTTCTTCAAAAGTATCGGCTTCGAGTACGGTCATGGCCCTTCCGATTAATAACATGTCAGGTTTAAGCGGCTGTATTCGAGCCGGCAAAAACTGATGGTACAGTTTCATCTTATCCATAGCATCGCCAACTACGGCCGTAAATAATTCTTTTCGCGCCGCTGCGAACAATTCTTCGTCCGTCAGATCAAGTACATTCATATACTCTTTATTTTAAAATAGGTTAGAAACTCAAAGCTAATGTACAGGAGCACTCCACACCTGCACATTATTCACATTAAAATACACTATATTTACATTTTAATAAAAAATGAAGTCAAATTCTGACAATATAAACAATTATGAAGGCCATTTCACAGAAAATCACATTATCCTCTAATAAGGCTTTTGAAATTCGAAAGGATGAATTGCCCCATTTTTACAATTCATGGCACTTTCACAGTGAAATTGAACTCACCCTAATATTAAAAAGTAAGGGAAGGCGGTTTATCGGTGATCATATTGATCAGTTCTTGCCCGGCGACTTGGTTTTAATAGGGCCTAACCTACCCCACCTTTGGCAGAACGAAGCCCCCTATTACGAGAATACTTCGGGCAACCACGTTTCGGCAATAATCATCCATTTTGAACCTGAACTCTGGGGAAGCCGGTTCTTGACCCTCGAAGGCCTAAAAGCTATAGACGACCTGCTGAAAAAGGCAAAATACGGGATTCGCATAGATGGTCCCGCCCGAATTGAAATCGGTGCCAAAATCGAGAAGTTGACCCATGTTCAAGGTTTTGAAAAGCTGATGTTGTTCTTTGAGGTGTTGAACGATATTGCAACGAATACCGACCACCAGGTCTTGGCGACTTCCGGTTTTGTCAAATCGTTCAATAAAGGAAACGACGAGAGACTGGATAAGGTATATGAGTACGTTATGGAACATTTGACCGAAAAAATAGACTTGGACAAGGCGGCAGAACTCTTGAACCTTTCCAAGAGTGCATTCTGTAGATTCTTTAAGAAGAAGACCCGAAAAACATTTTCCCAATTTGTCAAGGAAGCGAGAATCGGATATGCCTGTAAGCTTTTACAAAGCAATGACTTGTCGACCAGTCAAATCTGCTATGAATGTGGATTTGACAGTTTCACCTATTTTAGTCGCTCGTTTAAAACCATCACAGGAAAAACCCCTACCCTTTACAGAAAGCAATACAATTTTAATTCGGATTAAATCGATACACCCTTTACTTATATGGCATTGGCCATTGATTCAAAGTATGGTTTATTTTATGTCTTTCCTAAGCTTTGATAGTGATATCAAATTGTAATTCCCAGACCTCACTAGGCTCCAGATAACGGGATCCTACTTGATTGTTAAATGCGTTAGGAATACAAGTACAGGGTTCTAGGGCTATACAGTTCCGATTTGGAGGAATATATACTTGCATATACGGATATCCCTTTGTACTAATTTCTACCTCCCTGCCGTTTATTGAATTTATCAATTTTACTTTTGAGGCCTTCCCTTTTTCCAAAGCAAAACAATGATTTAGTTCAGTAGATCCAATAGGCTTCAAATCGGAAGCGATAAAGGTATCTACCAATTCACCTGTAGGGATCAAATCATGATCAATGACATAATATCCCTGTTGCTCCATTTCCAAGCTATAGACATCCGCTTTTTCAGGCGCCATAAAATAAGGGTGCCACCCATGCCCCACCGGTGCCGTATCACTACCTAAGTTTTCAATTACCGTGTAGATTGAAAGCGTATTACCGGAAAGGCGATAGGTATTGGACAACAACAGATCAAAAGGGTAGCCCCCATGGTCGTGTTGATATCGGTATTCCAATTTTACCCGACCATGACTTGCCGCTATATCGACAACCTTGAACGGGCGATTATAAATTAAACCGTGAAGGGCATTTTTATAGGGATGATCATTGAGTGGCAATGAAAATTCTTCACCGTCAAAAGTATAATTCCCTCCTTTGATCCTGTTGGGGTAAGGAAACAGCTGTGCCCCGGCATAGCTATTTACGGTAAACTCTTGAAAGTCCTTTTCATTACGCGCCCCCAAGAGTACTTCCTCGCCCTTACAGACAAAAGAATTAAGGCTCCCCCCATAATCGGGTATGACCGAAAATGAATGATCGGTTTCACTATCGATACACTCTAAAATAGTATGACCATCGATTTGGGTTCTTCTTATATCGTTTTTTCTATGCGCCACCTTGGTTCAATTATGATGTGCCCTTTTTGTATAATCTCCTCTTTTTTATGTAGGGAAACAAACGAAACCTTCAAAAATCGGTAACACTTTCCCTGTCATTTCAGTATATAGTCCTCCCCTCGAATAACTACTTATAAGGCGCTTCCCTTTATGTTCTTAAGCATCAAATATTTTTTCAATCTCTTCCAAGGATTTATTCTTTGTTTCGGGAATCCAATACTTCACAAAAAGAAAACACAAAACACAAATACCACTAAACAACCAAAAAGTACCGTACGAACCCATTGATACATTTAATATTGGGAAACTATACGTTAACAAGAAGCAGGCCACCCATAGCCCCGTGGTGGTCAATGACATAGCTGCCCCTCGTATTCGGTTCGGGAAAATCTCCGATATCAGCACCCAAAAAACCGGGGCCAACGTCAAGGCGTAAATAGCGATTGCAATGACTACCAAGACCACTAAGGCAAATCCTTTTAATGCAAAAAAGTAGAATAATCCAATACAGACATATGAAAGTCCCAGCCCAACGGATCCCAACAACCACAGATTACGTCTTCCCCATCGGTCAATTACCTGCATGGCCAAAAGGGTAAAGACCAAATTCACGACACCGGTTAGAATAATATTGAAAAGGGCATCGCTTACCCCATATCCCGCACTGGTAAAAATCTCTTCCGCATAATTAAAGATGACGTTGATTCCGCACCATTGTTGCAAAAAGGCCAATACAACCCCGGTAATCACAAGTTTTTTATTTTTCCCTTTGAACAATTGCGATAAACTCACTTTATTTTCGGCTCCTACAAGGTTATCGTTTATCTCCGATTGGGTCTGTCGCGCATAATCGTCGCCTCCTATGCTCGATAGTATTTTTAAGGAAAGTTCCTTTTGTGAATTTTTCGATAGCCATCTAGGGCTTTCAGGAATGGCAAAAATCAAGATAAAGAACAGTCCCGCAGGTACCAATTCCGCCCAAAACATCCATCGCCATCCCATCTGACCGTTCCAAGAATCCAGTATTTGAGCGTTTGAAGCATTTGCCACTACAGGTTCGGCAATTCCAAAATTAATAACCTGAGCGGCCAAAATACCGACTACAATCGCCAGTTGATTGAGAGACACCAATCTTCCCCTATAAATTGAGGGGGACACTTCCGCAATGTACATTGGCGAAATGGTAGATGCCAGTCCGATACCCAGGCCTCCTAAAATTCGAAATAGGATAAAGATATTAAAATCATCAAACCAACCTGTACCAAAAGCGGAAACCACAAACAAAAAAGCGGCCAGCCCCAATGGTTTCTTTCGACCGAAACGCTCGGTTATTTTACCTGCGAAGGCGGCCCCAACAATACATCCGATCAGGGCACTGCTCATGGCCCATCCTTGTAAGGAAGGAAGGTCGGCGATTTCAAAAAACCGTTCGTAAAATGGTTTGGCCCCACCTATAACCACCCAGTCATAACCAAAAAGAAGGCCTCCCATTGCCGAAGTAATCGATATAAAAAAGATATATCTAAAATTGAATTTGTGCTGCATGCTCTGTTTTAAAAATGTTAACTGTTTCTATTTGAAGGCTTGCCTAACTTTCTCGGTCAGTGCTTCAACCGCCTTATCGCAAATCTTGTTTCCATTTTCAATATCGGCGAGACTCGGTTTTCCGTTAATACCGCCCGAATCTGGATCCAACTCATATCGGGAAGCTATTTTATACCACGGTTTATTTACCTCAAAATCACGTACGGCTTCCATTTTTGACGGTGTACCAACGGCCATGGCTACCTCTGTTTCCCCCTTATCCGCATGGTGAATGCCCGTTATGCCACAATCGCTCCACCAGTTCCAACAGACGCCTTTAAAATCTGGATGTGCTTCCCATATTTTAAAGAAAGCCAATTCGCAGGCCGTTTTATTGGCCCCATGCCCCGTTATAAAAACGATTTTCTTAAATCCGGTTTTATAGAAACGCTGTATCAGATCTTGAACTATGGCCATAAAGGTCTCGACGGTCACCCCAAGCGTACCGGGGTAATCGCGCATTTCATCCGCAAAACCATAGTTTACGCAAGGTGCGAGAATCGCTCCCGTGTTTTCGGCGACTTTCCTGCTAAAATAATTGGCGGTATCGATATCGACACTCGTAGCCAAGTGTGGCCCATGGGCCTCCACTAAACCTAAGGGTACTATAACCGGTATAGCCCTATCTAGTTTCCCAATCTCTTCCGATGTCAATTTTAGCCACTCTTTCATTTGCTCGCTTATATAGATTACTGTTTTAAAGCCACTTTCTGTTTACTCGATAATCGAGATTAAATACTCCAAGACTTGCTTCGAAATCAAGGTGTATTCCTTTTAATACCGCTCGGGCTTGCCCCGAGATAGTTTACTATGGTTCCAAGGTTTTCCTTCTATTTGAAAAAAAGACATATATAGATTATATCCTAAAAAGAGGTCTAGCCCCTAACAGGAAGCTCATAACCCTGCCGATTTAGTCCTTTGCGGAAAGTTTTTCCCTTAGCATGGCCGCGGCGCCATAGACTCCCGCATACTCTTTTATGGTAGATATCTCAATAGGGACGCCTTGATTTTTCGGATAGCGAAATACGCGTTTATTTACTTTTTCCTGGACATCGTCTAGAAAAAGGTCCGCCGCCAAGGTAGCCCCACCGCTCAATATGATCTTTTGGGGACCGTAGGCATGGGTAGCATTAACAAGCAATACCGCCAGGTATTCCTTCCACATCTCTAATTCTCTAAGACACAATGCGTCACCATTTCTACAGGCCTCAGCTATTTCTTTAAAACCTATTTGGAAAGGGTTTTTAAAATAACTCTCGGACAAGACCGAGGGGAGGCCTCTTTGAATTGCCGTCTTCACTTGATTTACCAAGGCGGTAGCCGAGCACAAGGTTTCTCCCGTACCATAATTTCCGGTCAGGCAAAATTGCTTATTACTGGCGTCCATCACCAGATGCCCCATTTGAATACCGAAATTAAAATGCGGGTCAACCAAAATCTGTCCATTGATGATAACCCCAGAACCAATGCCGGTACCCAAGGTAATGACCACTGCCCAATCGACATCTTTGGCATTTCCGTAATATTTGGCCGCATAAGCTGCCAAACGGCCATCGTTCTCAGCAAGAACGGGGAGGTCAAAGGCCTCCCTCAGCATAGGCACTATAGGAAATCCCTCGAGTCCTTCAAACTTTCCCGGTAACAAAACTACTCCCATATGGGGGTCTACCGGACCTGTAAGTCCCAGTCCAATCCCGATACAGACACCATCTTCTTCGGATTTGGGCGAGCGATTCTTTATCAATTCCTTTACCACTTCGAGCATAGCATCGGCTCCCAAATGCGCATTGGAGTTTACTTCTTCAGAACGATATAGTTTCCCTTCCGAATCGACAATTCCCGCCTTTATTCGGGTACCGCCAACATCTATTGCTATTGTGTAGTCTTTCATTCGCATAATTTTGCTCCTTATTGGGGAGCATCTACCAAGGCGCCTTGTTTTTTCAAGATTGCCCGTAATTCATCAGTATCGATATCGATGGGAGCACATCCTTTTTGCAATGCCATTGACGAAGCCACACCTGCGGCCTCCCCCATTACCATGCATTGCCCCATAGATCGCACACTGCTTTGTGCCACATGGTTAGCCGAAAAACAGCGGCCGGCCACCAAAATATTGCTACTTTCCAAAGGAACCAAGGTACGATATGGAATTCCCACTGTTTCCCCATTGGGAATATATTGCCAGCGAACGCCCTCACCATCGTGATGGTCTTCCATTGGTGCTCCGCAGAGTCCGATTTGGTCTTTGAACTTACGGGCCCCTAAGACGTCTTCGGCTGTCAGTCTATAATGCCCGTGTACCCTGCGGGTTTCACGAACCCCTATCTGAACCCCGAAAGTGGAGAGTTCCGACTTTTCATAGCCCGGAACATATTCCTTTAAAAACCGAATATACTCCAAAGCCTGCAATCGTCCTTCCATTTCGGCATCGGACCATAATTTCGGGTCAGCGGCATTGATAACATTTCCATTGACGTCTTTTTTGTAGGACGACAAGCGGGTCATGATGGTTGCCGTCATATGATCTACCGGGGTGATATGGTCACTACCTTCTTTTCGTGGTAAGTTAAACCGCCCCGTAGCCGCAGCTTTTTCCATTAAAGTATTGATTTCCGCCTTGGATATCGTTTTTCGTTTGACCAAATCGACATTCACCATTTTAAACGTGGTAGTCAAGGTCTGTGCCGGATCGATAGCCCCCGCCAATTCGTAAGGGATGCCGGCCTGATGACAAATATCCGCATCACCGGAAGCATCGATCAGTTGTTTACATTTAATATATTGGAGTCCGCTTTTTGTAGCCACCACCAAACCGACTACCTTGTCGCCGTCGGTTACCGTATCTTGTACCCAAGCGTTCAACAGGATTTCGACCCCAGCGTTTTTGGCCAGTTGTTCCCATACCACTTTGAGATATTCGGGATGGTAGGTAACCCCGGTACCCGCCCCGAAAGAATTCGGGCGTTCCAAATAGGCATTGTAGCCCGCCAAACCTTTTACAACATCGTCGGCAATACCACCCACTACTTTTGTTGAACGGTTACCAGGGGTGTAATACCCATAAAACGTATCCAAAACGGCGGTGCTGGTGCCTCCTAAAAAGCCCAAACGTTCCAATAGTAATACTTTCACCCCTCTTCTACCTGCCGCTATGGCCGCAGGACAACCTGCCGAGCCCGAGCCTACCACAATTAGGTCGTAACTATCGGATATAGGCAATGATCTGTTGTATGTTTGCATAATTTACCTCTCTTAATTTTGATTAGGAAATACTCCAGCCTGCATCGACCTTTAGTACTTCCCCTGTAATAGATTTACTTTGATTGCTTAGCAGGAATATAGCTGAGGAAGCCACGTCTTTGGCATCCATAACCCCTCCTTCAAGGGGCTGTTTCTCTTTCATAAAGGCCGTAATGGCCTCATCTTGGGTGGCCCTGGCACTCATTCGCGTCAATGCCAGTCCGGGTGCAATCGTATTTACGCGAATCTTGTTCAGTGCATACTTTGATGCCATAGAGGTACTCATACTGATTATAGCCCCTTTAGCGGCGGCATACCCGATCGTACTGAAAAATTTCGGTTCGGGAGATAGCCCTAAAATGCTCGACATATTGAGAATACTGCCCCGCAAACCATCATTATCAGGGTCTTGATCCAACATTTGCCGTACCACTTCGCGACACATTCTATATTGGGTGGTTACATTGGTCGTCATGGTAATGTTCCATCCTTCTTCCGTACACTCGTGTACCGGACCATCACCAAAACGTCGGCCACTTATTCCCGCAACATTAAAAAGTCCGTCTATACGACCGTATTTTTCAATGCAGGCCTTTACCAAGGCGGGGGCTACCTCTGGATGGACCAAATCGCCAACGATATAATCGGCATCAAGGCCCTCTTTTCTTAGTTGATCTTGAAAGTCTTGGCAGCGCTCGGCATCACGACCAATGTAAAACACCTTTGCCCCCTGTGTAAGGGCCATCTTAATGGTTTCCGCCGCAATACCGGAAGAGCCTGTTATAATAAAAATCTTGTCTTTCATTTCTTGGATCATTGTGCCATTTATGCACAGGGCATACAGGTTTTCTGAAATGGCCGGGCCACCAGGCCTTATTGAATCGGTTGCACGCGGTTAGGGTTATGGCTGGCAAGGGCATATCGCTTTCTTTGATCATCCAGCCATTCGTCATAATTATCAGTGGTATCGGCGATATGCATGTTCCGTAACACATAGTGTTTTACCCCTCTCTTATCCAGCTCCTTAATGGTCAATTCATTTAGGCTTTGTGTTACCGAAATGGCGCCTACCGTAGACAGGGGGCATACATTATATCGACCCGTATTACCTTGGAACTCTACCGACAGGTCACCATTGGGCATCGAATTATCAATAAAATAGCCATTAGGGTTCTCTTCCAGAATATGGATCAGGTTCTTTCCCCCGCTATGGCGTGGCGGAATCTTGGCCGATTGGGTCGCGCTGGCAATACCTATAATTTTTAGACCAGGGTATTGCTTACTAAACTCGGCGGCCATGTCAACCGCGGCAGGGGTCGTGCCCGTAGCGGTAATCACTACAAGTACATCTTTAGGGCCGAAGTGGATTTCCTTTAAAAGTATCTTTCCTATGCCCTCTACTTTTTCGTAAAACTGGTCTACCCGTATACCGTTGGCCCCGGTAACGTCATTAAAAGTGGTGATGGCATCGGACAATATGGGCTTAAAGCCGGTAAGTGCCCCCATACGTATGACCGTCTCCTCTACCGATTGACGGGAGTGCCCGTTAGCATATAAATGCACCAAACCTCCACTTTCTATAGCGTCGGCGTAAAATCCGGCTACTTGTTTTAATAGTTTTTCTTGTTTTTTTAGACCTTCCTTCACTATATCTAGTTGATCTGGAAATGTTAGGCTCATAGTATGTTTATTCGGTTAATAAGTTTCGTAATATTTCGGTGTCTACCGTTTTATTGATCTGTCTGGAACGGTAAACGTAAGAATCGGCGGCAGCAATGATGCAAGACGCCTCATAAGGCGTATCGTCTTGCAGATACGATGTTCTTTCGATAACCAAAACGATGGGCGATTTTAGTTTTAAGATATTGATCTCATAAGCGGTAGCCTCCCTTGCATATACTTCCTCATCGGCCGAAACACCGATAAGTCCGTAATTCTCTTCCAAATAGGTATAGATCGATTCCTCTAGTTTTATTTCTTCGTTAAACCCCGGCACCAAGTGCATGGGCATTTCATTGTACATTAAACAAATAGGCCTACTATCGATCAATCGGAGCCGTTCTACATAAATGGTTTTCTGACGGGCCTTTAAACCCAGAGCCGCCGAAACTTTATGGCTCGGCGCCCTTTTTTCTATTTTCGTCCAAGCCGTACTCGGTACTTTCCCCTGACCGATTATAGAGTCCGTCCAACTTGATACGCCCACATGGCTATCGACAATTTGGGGCTTCTTGACCGTTGTGCCCTTTCCTGCCTTAGATTCTACATAGCCCATAGCTTCCAATTCCTTAATGGCCCTTTTGACCGTAATCAAACTAGTCTCCGTTTCTTTGGCGATTTCAGATTGGGTGGGCAGTAGATCCCCTGGATTGAATTCCTTCTCTATCTTCTTTAAAAGGTAGTCGTAAACCTTATGGTATAGTGGTATTTTATTCTTCAAATTCCTGAATTTAAATGTGTTTTTATCAAAATACCGGAATTTACGTTAAAAAATATAATAATATAATCTACCATGCCCTTCAATGTCTCTGTATACACTAGCAACTTAATTCTGCCGCTTCGATTTGGGCCAACTTGACCTTCGGCTTGGCCTTGTACCGTTTAGACACCACATCGATATCCCAATGCGCCTTGATAAATTTTAAGGCCGCCGTTATTTGGTTCTCTACGGTTTTGGGACTAACGTTCATCTCCTTGGCGATTTCTTTTACGGGAAGACCATTGAACCGACTCTGGATAAAGGTTTCCCTTCTCCGTTCCGGCATTTCGCCCACTAGGTTATTCAACCATTCCATCATAAAATTATATTCGATTTGATGCTCCGTAGAAAAATCAAACCCATGTATAATTTCCTTTGAATCAATATACTTACGCAAACGCTTCCTCTTATTGAAGACCTTTTTTACCAAATTAAAGGCAATTGTAAAAATGTAAGACTTAAAGGAGCATTCCAATTTTAACGATTCGCGCTTCTCCCAAACCTTTACAAAAACGTCTTGTACCACACCCTCTGCCTCGATTGGCGATTTTATATACCCCAAGGCGAAATAATAAAGTTTGTCGCCGTAAAGCTCAAAGAGCTTGGCATAAGACAGGGCACACCCCAACTTTACCTTCCCTACCAATAAGCGATCCGGAGCATCTGTAGGTACAGCCTCTAATTGTTCTGTCGGAAGGGATCGGGTTGCTGGCATTGCTTTTATTTTTATTTCCTCAAATATTATAATAATATATTATTTGTGCAAATAAAAAATAACCTTTTATTAAAAATAAAGCTCATAATATGTTAAAATATCAAGATTATCCCTCAAAAAATATGTAATTACAAAAACGAGGTAACCACAGCCTATCAAAAAGTAGCCGTGATCTTACCTAAGAGTAGTTGTCTGAAACTTGTATTCGGTCTGGCCAAAACCCAAACGTCGTTCAACGAGGTCGGAGATATAGGGCCTTATTCTAAAGTTCCGGCCATGCGAATATGGTCGTTTGACCTATTCGTCGTTCCAATGGCGGACTATGATTTCCTGTAAATGGGGATATTTATCATCTTCTTCATTCAGTTCTTTCCTCGTGCTTTTCAGCTCAGCTTTCATTTGTTGAATGATGTTTTGATATTTCGGATTTCCGTACGCGTTGACCAGTTCTCCGGGATCGTTTTTCAAATCGTAGAATTCCCAGGCAGCGGGAGTAGGTTCCACCTTATTGGAATGCTCCTCATCGTTCCAATACATAGAAAGACTTCCTTCTTTTTCTAGGTTATGGTATCGTCCATAGAAAAAGATCAATTTGTAATTTTCACTCCGTAATCCAAAATGTGCGGGTATGTCGTGGTGGATCATCTGCATCCAATAGCGGTAATAGGTTGCCTTACGCCAGTCATCGGGTCGCTCTCCTTCCATAATGGGTTTTAGGCTTTTCCCTTGCATATAAACGGGAGCCCTTCCCCCGGCCAGTTCAATCAGGGTAGGTGCAAAATCGGTGTTGTTGATCAGATAACTCGTTCGTGAACCTGCCTTTATCTTTTCTGGATATCTCACGATAAACGGCATATGTATCGATTCTTCATACATCCAACGCTTATCCTCAAAGTCGTGTTCGCCCAGCATCATGCCTTGATCCGAGGTATAAACGATAATGGTATTTTCCCAAAGTCCTTCTTTTTTTAAATCCTCAAAAAAACGGCCTAAATTATCATCTACCCCTTTGACACAGCGCAGGTAGCGTTTTAAATATTCTTGGTAGGCGGCACTTGTTCGCTCTTTTTCCGTAGGCAAATTCCCTGTCTTATATATATCCACATAATTTCGGTTCGGGTGGCGACTCGAAATTGAAGAACCGATCACGTGCAGTAAACTATCATTTTTACCACGTGTGGCCTCAGAGCCCCAATGAGGTTGATCGTAGAGGCTTTGGGGCTCAGGTATTTTTATGTCTTCAAGATACGAAGCATACTTGGGGTTAAACTCAAACATATCATGCGGTGCCTTAAAGTGATACATTAGAAAAAACGGTTTTTCGGGATTCTTACGATTATGCACCCAATTCAAAGCTTGGTCCGTGACCACATCGGAACTATGTCCTTTGTATTGCACCGTATTATCGGGCCACTTTCCTTTATCTTTAGCCCTAAACTCAGGATCAAAATATGTACCCTGCAGGGGAAAGACCTTGTAATAATCAAAGGCCTTTGGTTCTTGGTGCAAGTGCCATTTTCCGATCATGGCCGTTTCATAGCCCAGTTTTTTGATTTCTTGGGGGAGGTATTGTTTATTGGCATCCAATTCGTTCCACAGATCGAGAACACCGTTGGTCTGACTATACTGCCCCGTAATAATCGAGGCTCGACTTGGCGTACAGATACTATTGGTCACAAAGCAATTTTCAAAAACCATACCCTCCTTTGCCAAAGCATCTAGGTTTGGCGTAGCCCCCAGATCGGCCAAACGACCTCCGTATATTCCCGTTGCCCCGGCAGCATGGTCATCGGTCATAATAAAAATGATATTGGGTTTCTTTTTATCTTGGGCAATGGAAAGCTGAACCATGAATAAGCTACAGATTACCCCTATACCTTTGAGCGTTAAAACGGAATTACGTATAAATTTCACCATATTTTAGATTTCCCTTTTTTATATTTCAATCTTGATCATAGCACAGCTCCGTTTGATGGGAGTTTTGATTTTCAGTTCCCCCGCTTCTACACTTGTCTCTAGCACTGTTGGCTGTTCATCTCCAGGATAATAGGCTACCACCTTTAATCCTTCTTTCACCAAGTCTTCTTTTCGCACGGTCACCTCAACAGCTTCCCCTTCCCCCGCATACATCACCGGAATGCTATACCCTCCATCGGTCTTGAACAGATTTACCTTTGCTTCTCCCTTGGTAATAGCGATCACATGTGGCTCGAACACCCATTTCTTTCCCCGCATTTGATCGAACAAGGGGCCATAATCTAAATACACCTTATCGGCCAGATCCGAAGGTCGCATGGAATGGTCATTCCCCGGAAACGGCGCCATGGGAAAAACGCCCATGTAAATGAATTTTTGAATTACCTGATCGGGATCGGGAAGCAATTGCTTGTCGGTACTCATCCAACCCAAGGTTGGTTTTTGGTTGCCCAAAAAGGCAATGGCATTCAAGGCGGAACCGGAATAGGTGAACTCGTCAAAAATACCATCTACATATTTCAGCTGTTCAATACGTTTTACATGGTTGTTCACATAGATAACCTTATCGGCGTCGTGAAATATGGGATGGAGCTTTTCCATAATGCCCATCCACGACATAAACAAAGACCCTACGGGTTGTTCTCCCATCCAACTTACGCCATCATCGGTGCTATGGTTATAAAAGCGGGTCCAATCCATTCGGTCAATGCAAATTCCGAAGGAATCGGGTATTCCCGCGACCGTACGCTCGGCCTGTCCGACCAGAAAATTTTGATAGCTCTCAACACCGGGATCTAGGGCTATTGCCTTTTCCCAAGTAAAAAAAGGATCTCCGGGCTTTACGCTATATATGCCTTTATCTAAAACGGCCTTCTGTTGTTTAGGGGCAAAAAGTATAGCATCGGCCAGGTTTTCGTAGAGGTAGTCATTTGCATCTCGCCAAAGCGGGGTATCTTTTGTCCGAGTGGATTTTGGCCGTGGATATTCGATTTGCGTACCGAACTCCGTTACATTGAAATAGCTCAGCACATAAAAACCGGCATCCTTCATCTTTTTGGCGTAGTTCTGCATAATAGGCATTGAAGTGGTTTTTCGGGCCACTTTACCCCTATTGCGAAAACGGACGAAGCTTGACCATTCGGCCGTTTCGTCGACCGGAGGAGCGAACATGCCCATATACGGAAAATCAAAGGAAGCCCTCCAATTTACCCGGAAAGCCATTTTCTT
The DNA here is from genome assembly GCF_000973105.1 of Zobellia galactanivorans. Taxonomy (NCBI): domain Bacteria; kingdom Pseudomonadati; phylum Bacteroidota; class Flavobacteriia; order Flavobacteriales; family Flavobacteriaceae; genus Zobellia; species Zobellia galactanivorans. The sequence continues at coordinate 426,551 of NC_015844.1, forward strand.
CATCTTTTCTACGTCAAATGAGACATCGCTATTGGAGTATGCGCCCGTACCTGCTATTTGATCCGCCAAGGGATTGACGGGCTGAAAATAATTTTCATAACGGTTTACCACCCAACCAAGACTACTACGCCAATCGGCTTGATGCGGTACAATATCCATGGCAAAGGTGAGTTCCTTTCCTTGTCCTATCCTATGGTTGTACCTTGAAAAAGTGACTTCTCCAGCCTTAGTGGTCTGCACGTTAATATCCAGTAAAGTATCTTCTGGCGAAAGCACCAAGCTTAGTCCTATATCATCTTTTTCCTCCCAAAAGCTTACCATGGGAATGGTTATTACATCTCCTTGAAACGGACAATACAACAAACCTGGATTTTCATATTCATAGCGAGGGGCGCCATAATGCCAAAGTCCATCAGCCACATCTATAGGCTCCAATGGGTCGGCCCAACTCATTAAATCATCTAGGTCTCCTTCACCGATAATGGCATTGGCAATCTCCTTATTATCCGTTCCTCCACCACTCAAATCGCCCCTTGGGTCGGCCCATGGGGCCCAAAATTTTACATTTTCGGAAGCTGGATAGTTCAAAATGGTTTGAATGGGTGTAGACCAATTTTCACCATCATCTTTGATCTGTATTTCCCAACGAATGCTATTTTCTGTTGCCTTAAAAGTTTCCGTAAGCTGAAATGTCTGTTTTGTGGTACTGTTCTCCACCGTTTTCAAGAATACGATCTCGTCATCCGATTTCTTTTCCAATCGAACATCGGTCACTACGCATCCTTTAAGCAAGGAATGCCCTGCAAGCGCTTTTTCAACCTGCCCTTTTTCAAATATCGCCTTGCTTATCTCCCCTTCTGCATTAAACCCCAATGTCAGTCCGGAAGTATGTAGCATCAATGCTTGGGGATTCTTATCTACACATGAAAACAATAGCATTATAAAAGTCATCAATGCGCATTTGTAAATTCCCCTTAGTACTGCATCTGATTTTCCCATAGTCTGTAAAACGTTTTTTTAGAGAAGGAATATTGCCCCCTATTATCGAAATCTACTTATGTTATAATCTTGTCCTTTACGAACACCTGCCTCCTTTAATTGGTTTCATACTTAATAAACCGGTAACCTGCAGGTTCAGGAATGGTAAGGATAAGATTTCCGTTCTCGACCTTCATTTCTTCAGACGCGTTAGCCTTGGGCTTTTCAAGATCCATTAGGCTTACCTTTTTTCCGTTTAGGAATTTAAGGGCTATTTTTCCTTGGGAATCCTTGTTACCGATTTCCCTGAATATCATGAGATATCCCTCCTTTTTCTCGGGATCGGCAATTTGAAAGCCTGTCCACGCGGCATTGTTGGGTTCTTCCCCGATAGGAAACACATAGTTTTCCCAAATCCCCTTACGGTGTTCCTTATAAACTCCGATTACATCACGAAGTTCGTCGCGTTCTTCGGGCTTTAGCAGCTGTGTCAGCATAAAACAGGAAGGTGCCGCCATGAAGGCCGACATGGCCGCATAGGATTGGCTGTGCAAATGCGCATCGGAATATTTGGGATTGGTTCTCGAGGTATTCTGCCAATGGGCCTGTAAATCGTTCATATTGTAATACTTTGCCATCATCCAATGATGTCTTAGCGTGATATAGGGCACATAGGCCAAATGCGATGGCAAGTTGTTCTGTATGTTCTGAAAGTACATCGGGCCGACCTCACGTGCCGGACTGTACCAACCGTATCGCTGATCATCGTATTCGGGGCACCACGATGTTTGTGTACTATAATCGGTTTTTTTGATGAATTCACGAATCCCCTTAATGCGATCGGCAAAGGCATCGTGATCTTCGAGTTTATCGAAATCAAACTTCCAGGTAGCCACATTCAGTTGTTCTTGGTTCTTTATCAGCTCTTCGGGAGTGATATAGCGGATGGCCGCCCAGAGGCCGATACCCACATTGTATTTCTTCGACAGTTTTTTGGTTTTCTTCCAGTGGGCATCATAGCCCACGTTGGTATTGGGATGCCATGAGTTTTTACTCTTAGTGGCCCCTTCTTGCCAACCGTCATCGATGCGAACGATATCTATACCCAGATCGGCGGCCGATTTTATTTCCTTTTCGATAACCGAAAATTCAGAATTCTCCCGACCATAGATTTTATCATATTCGCCATTTTGCCAATCACTACCCCAGGTATCGATCAAAATATGCATATCTCGATCTAACTGTACAGGATAACGTATACGATCAAAACGTTTGAAGGCCAATTCAGAGGCATCACTACCTCCTGAGTACAAAATACTCCACGTAGCCCAAGTACGTTTGAACTCCGATGTAATTTCCTTAGGCTTCAATCCCCATCCCGTTACTTCGACACCTGTGGGCGTGCAATAAAAGCTACCGGTCTGGTGCCCGTATTTGTTTACCGTCTTATTCGATTCCTTGACCAAAATCAAGCCTTCGTCTCCGGCCTGTACCACAAGGCCGTTTGCCCAGGTATTCTGCTCATCCTGAAAAATAGGGTATCCCTTTACAATACGCTCCTTGACCATGTCATCGGTATTCACGCGGTTTCCGGGATTGTTGTAAATTCCCCAATACCGTCGTTGGTTGGGTTGCGAAAAATCGACCGGAATAAACTCGTTTCTCGCAATTTTTATGGGCTGGTTCGATCCATAGGACTTATACATGGCCAAATCTTCAGGAATGCCCTCTGGCGAAAACCCGTCAATGGCCCTGACCTCAAGGGCCGTCCATATTCCCGGAGCATTAGGGTAAACGCGAACCAAATAGTTCAGTTCAATGCCGGAGTCGTATCTTACCAAGGCCCTTACCAAGATATGTTCGGTCGTGAACTTTTCATCATCGGTACTGACACCTTCCACAGCTATCAAACGGGCCGGGGAAGCATTATCGATTTTGGTCGGCAAATCCCAATCGCTATCATAAGGCGATTTTTCCGTGCACCATTCCTTTCCCGAACGCGTATTTTTAAAACTCACCGTCTTGAAGCCAGAACCGCTCCACTCCCAAGTACGCTCCACTTTTCCGGTTGTTACCTGCAGTATCTTATTTTTAAAAGTAGCCTTGGCCCCGTGCAAGGTCACCGACAGCTCATTACCGTGTTCTTCACTTTGAGCACGGACTTGGAAGGAAGCAAGAACTATGCTCAAAAACATCAATAGGGCAATACTTTGAATTTTCATGATATAAACCTTTTAATTTTAAGTAGTATCCTACCAAGCAGTCAACTCCCCTATTGAAACTTAAAATTTCAGATCAAGAAAAACGTGGGGCATTCAAACCCAACAAGGCTACCCGAAAAGACAGCTTGCCTAGTACCCGCCTACCGATAAGGCCTTCCTAAAAACAAGGTGCACAAAACGGGCTTAAAGTATTTTCTAGGCCGCCCCTATTTTTCCTCCCTTACCAATTTTGCCGTATCGATTCGAAGCAAGGTACCCGGATGACCGCTAACTATACCTTTAAAATGTTCTTTTATGGCCGTTCTGTATTTGGTTTTGTCCGGTGTGTTTTTCCTGTAACTATCGACATACAATCCGATTTGTGCAAAAGGAATGGCCGCATGTTTTTTCCCATCTTTGAAGGCAAAATTCATTGCATCGTAATCGACGAAGTCATCGGGTGTAACCTCTTTATTGTTCTTCACGCTAGACTTGGCAATAGCTTCGGGAGCGACGCGATAATCGATAATTTTATCGATGCCCCGCTTGTTCGCATAGTTAAAATTATCCTCTACTTTTATATGGATTGGCCATAAGCGGCCAAACTCCAAAGTATCGCTCAAAATGGTACGCATCAATGGGTATTTATCCTTCCATGGCGATTTGGTCCATCCTCTTTTTCCTGTGTACACTTCTACGCGGCCGATATAATCTTCCTTAGTTCCCTTGCGATGATGATTGGGGTCTGCTGCAATTTCCTTTTGAATATCGAACATTTTATTCCCTAGGCTCTGTACGAAGTAGGCTCCCCTATCGCCTTCTAGAAATACGTTTTCCTTTACGGTATGACCGGCCCCTCCGAACATAAATGCGCCTTTGGATGCCGATTTATAGAATACGTTTCCGATTACGGTCGCCCCCGATTGACCATCGTCTAAATGCAATCCGGCACGTTCTACCTTTCCGGGTACGTGCATCAAATGATGAAAGAAGTTGTAGCGGTATGTATTTCCGAAACCGCCCAAATCAGCTCCGGAATATATGGCCCCGCCATCACCTTCCTCATAACCGATATTAAAGAGTTCGTTATACTCGACCAAATGGTCATTACCGTTAACCACCATGGCTTGTCCCAAGGAATTATGGATCATATTATGACGAAATATGTTCCCTACCCCGTTCATTACAATATTGACCTTTTCGTGTTTAAAACTATCTTGATAGATTTGGCAGTTTTCCACCAAGTTATTACCTGGAGTGATCTCGTCAGGGGAACGTAGCCCCCCGCTTAGCCGCACGTGCACATCTAAATCAACCAAATCGCAACTCTTAACGACATTGTCGGTGCCTAGAATTTCAACTCCCACCGCCGTAGAATTGGTAATCTGGGCACCGGCCACAAGGTTATGTTCACCTTTGATCGTATACACACTGCCGCTTCCTACATTTTTAACGGACAGACCTATTACCTTAACATGACGGGTACCATCTAGGGCCAAAAAGCCATTCGCCACCGATAAGCCTATTTGGGTGTTTCCGTTTATGGGGGTTGGCGGATAAACGAACAAGCGATTGGTCAATGGGTCAAAATGCCATTCACCGGGCCGGTCAAGTTCACATAGAAGTCCAAAAACACGAAAAGGTTTATCGTTCTTTCTCCATGCCCACCCATAGCCCAAGGCACGGGTCAGATGAATGGATTTCGTTGCGGCATCAGCACCGTAAACGGGTTGGGAGCTTAACAGCCAACTGGCTTCAATAAAACCGGTTAGCTGGTTTCTGGTATTGTTTCTTTTAAGTTCGTTCTCCCATTGTTGCCAACTGCCGGCCATTTCATTTACCTTATCCCCTATTTGGGCCTGGGCTCCACGTGGGTCTTGCAGTGAACCTTTCCAGCCCCTGGGCTTATCTTTCGCCAAATATGGCACATAGCCTGCACGAACCCCATAATCTTGTTTTCCTACGGGAATGGCCGGAGGAGACACTTCTGCCCGTACCGTCTCTTCCACAAAACTGGCATAGCCTTCATTCGGGAAAACGGAAGGTAAATATTCTACATCGTCATAGCTTAGGTTGAGCATCAGGTCTTTGTTGAACCTGCCCAACATTGTAGTATCGGTAATGGTGGCCACCATAATCTTGTTCGACGCTCGGGCGGATAGCCTGGCCAATTCATCGGGGGCTTTTACCGCACTGAAATTTTTGGGCGAAATGAGCATACTTCCATCGAACAACACACTTTCCCCCGCTGCCGCCCTTATGATTATCGGCCTATCCTCTGTCCCCTTAAATTCAGGACCTAGAACTATTTTTTTCTTAAATCGATAGACCCCTCCGCCAAGCGTAATGGTAAGTCCTTTTTTAGGTACTCCTTTCCGTTTTAAGATTTCCGAAGCCTTCTCGATAGCCCCTTCAAAGGAGGTAGGGTCCGATCGGCTTCCTTTGTTGTTATCTCCGCCTTCGGGAGAAACGAATAGTTGCGAATGCCCCATAAAGGTGGCCAAAAGCATGACTCCTATACAGATTACTATTGTTTTTTTATTCATGTCTTAGAGGGTTCTTTTAGGTTTATATTTTTACATGCCCATAAAATTTTTCCATATCGTAAACGGGGGCGCCAATATCTTTTTTCCAGCTTTCCATTTTCAACTTCAACTCCTGTACCTTTTCAGGAAATTTATTAGCTAGGTTGTTTTTTTCCGAAGGGTCGTCCTTTAAATTGTACAACTCAAAGTGTTGCTTATAACCATCCGGCATTTGAAAATACTCGTGCAGCTTCCAATCGCCACTGACTATGGTCTCAAAACACCTCTTATTATCGGCTATAGGAATTCTATAATGGATCAACGAAAGGTATTTGAGCCAGTGAAGGTCCCTTTCCTCGAGTTTTTCCTTTGGATTTTTCAACAAGGGGCTAAAGTCCCTTCCATCTATATCATGTAAATCAGGATTTGCTCCGGCCATAGAGAGAAAGGTCGGATAATAATCAAACCCTATGATCCGTTCATGGCTTACCGTATTCACCTGTGTAACGCCCGGCCATTTGACCAAAAGGGGCACTCGGGTACCTCCTTCGTAAGAAGAACCTTTGCCGTCCCGCAATGGAAAGTTATCGGTAATACCGTGCAATATTTCCCCACCATTATCACTGGTAAACACGATAATGGTGTTATCGATTATTCCTTTTTCTTCCAAGGCCTTAAGAATAGCACCTACGGCGTCATCTAAGTGTTCGACCAAGCCGGCATAGGTAGGGTTCTTCTGTCTGGCATCGGGACCGATCAACCTTTTATACTTTTCCACTTTTTCAGGTATGGCGGTTATGGGCGTGTGAACGGCATAAAATGACATGTTCAGGAAGAAGGGTTTCTCATCTGTGGAATGAATAAATTTCACAGCCTCTTCCGCAAGGGCATCGGTTAAAAAATCGCCTGGTTTCCTATCTTCCAAATCCGGGATTTTTGAAGCCACCCTTTGTTTTTCATTGTTCGACTCAAAAGGATACATGTAACTCCCTGGGCAACAAAACTCATTAGATGCAATATCCACATCGAATCCTCGCGTACCTGGATTATTCTCACCTTTGCCGATATGCCATTTTCCAATATGCGCGGTAGTATACCCCTCTTTCTTCAAGGCCTCGCCAATTGTCGTTTCCGTCATGGGCAAACCATTATCATTGGGCCCCGGATGGGCAACCCCACCAAGTTTGCCATGGCTTACGGCCCCCAGTCGTGCCGGGTACTTTCCCGTCATTATAGACATGCGGCTCGGCGCACAGGTCGGATGCGAGGAATATGCCCGATCAAAATAGACGCTTTCCTTGGCCAACTTATCCAAATTGGGTGTCAGATGGGTATCGCTTCCGGTAAAACCTAAATCGGCAAAACCTAAATCATCGGCAAAGATGAAAACGATGTTGGGTTGCCGCGGACTGTGTTTTTCTTCGTGCAATACCGTTTCTTTTGAAGCCGTATTTTTACATGAGCCGAAACAAACCGCAATTAGTAAAGTGAAGTAAAAAATTCTTCCATTCATGGTGTTATATTTTAATTATTTATCGTCTGTCCTATATTCTTGACCAAGCCCACATCATCAAAATAAACCGTGGCCTGAGAGCCTGTATTTAGCAATGAAACGGTAAAGGGTTTTGGTCTGTCATCGGTCTTAAATTCAATACTTAAAAATTCCCATTCGGAGGTAAGTGAAGTTTGACCTGACATTTTGGAATCCTTGCTTTCAATACGTAATTCACCCTTAGCACCAGAGTCGGGAGCCTTGACCCAGACCGACATGGTATAATTCGTATTGGATTCAAGGTTTTCTATGGTTTGTTGAATGCCGTTATTTTTTTTATGGATCGCAACAGAATGCGATTGCATTCGAGTTTTCGCCGTTTCAATTCCCCATGAATCCTCTTGAATGATTTGCACTGCCTCCCCTGTTTTATGCCAAGCGTTCAAACCTTGCTCAAAGGTGCCGTTGGTAACCAAGTTCATAAAATCGGTCTTAAAGGCTTCGAATTCAGGTTTTGGCGGAGCATCAAAATTATGCCCGGCACGCCATGCTTCCTTACCATATTCGAATGCACCAAGATCAGGAGCTTGTCCTTCAAAGCTATCTGTTATGGATTTCAATATTACCCCTTTGTCAATAGCCGGAGATGTCGCGCTAAGCTCAAAATTTTGAGATTGGGGATCCACTAATCGCGCTTCAATATCCTTGAAAAGATTATGGGTAGTTACTACGTTTTCCGAGACATGGTATGAACCTGTGAAAATATTGTTGATTACGACATCACCGTACATATCCTCTTTAAAGTTCCTTCCCCAATACCCTAGTCCGTATTTATTATAAAGCGTATTATTGAATATAAGGTTATAGTTTCCCGGAGTATTAAGGCGTATGCCATCATAGGCCCCAATACTCAAAAAGCCCGGTGGTGCCTCGGTGAGTATATATTCCCAACCACAGTTCCACACCACGTTATGATGAATGGTATAATTACTGGTACTATTGTCTAAATAAATACCAATGCCATAGACGTTGTGCACTTTATTATGGTGAATGACCGTACCGGCCCCATCATTGTTGGCCACATAAAAACCGCCGATATCATGCCGAATGAGGCCTGCATCACTAACACTGTTGTACTGGAAGCGCATATTTTTTCCTCCCGGCCCAATACATCCGCCACCTGCACGGGCAACCGTATTGTGACTTATCAAATGGCCGCTACCAGAGGTGTTCAACAGTTGGTCCCATGTGCCGGTGTAATTTCCATCGTGGATATAGCTGTTCACGACCTTATTATTACTTCCCGTAATGTTAACCAAGGCCTTCGGGCTATATGCAAATTCACAACTGTTGATTTCGTTATGCTTACCCGATAAATTGATGCCCGGTTCAACATAGAACCCTTTTACGTTTTCTATGAGGCAATGCTGCGTAAGCGCATCAGAAGTTATTCCCGCACCAAAAATGTCAAGATTGGCGATTTCGACATAAGAGCTCCCCGACAGATCAATTGCATTGTTTCTCGTCTTTATTTCGAGACTTAATTCAGATGAGGCTTCATGCTCTTCTAAATAAAAAAAGAGCTTTCCCTTTTGGGGGTCATAATACCATTCCCCATCGGTATCCAACAAATCGTAATGACCGGAAATGTAAAATCGATTCCCCTTTCTAGGCGCATAATTTTTGTCCCACCCAGAAGTACCTCCGTAATAATTTTGCCTTCTTTTGGCCTCGGGAAAGGAGATCCTTTGTTCATTAGGCTTATACCCAGAAACTACAAAGGTCTGCAACGCCCATTCCTTTCCAAAGAAACCATAGAGCGTCGCACCTTTTAAATCTATGTTCTTGGGTAAATCGGTATTTTGTAACGATAGGGCGGTACCACCGTCTACCTTGGCGAAATTTGGTTTAAGAAGGTCGCCCGAGTAATTGGGCCAACGCGCTTCGGGTGTCCAATTTTCATTATGGAAGACGATTAAATCTTCCGAAGTTTTTTCTAGGGGAACACTAAAAATATGCTCAGATATTTTGGTCCACCCCTTGTCCATCACTGAACACCCGTTGATTATAACCTTTTCATTTTTATAACCGACGAGTCTCAATTTCCTTGACGGTTCGCCTACAAAATTCGGAAATACTGTTTCGCGGTAAGTTCCCTTTCGAATATAACAGATGCCACCATCCTTCATAACCTCTAAGGCTTTTTTTATAGTCAAAAAAGGTCCGTCTGATCCGTTTGAATTCGGCTTAGGCCGTTTACCCGACCAGTTGTCATTTCCTTTTTTACTCACATAGTATACCTTGTCGACACGTTTTTCCTCAAGGGCATAAACCGAAAATTGCAAAGAAAATGTAAGCAGGAACAAGGCAATAACAAGCAGTCGGTCGGTTGATTTTTCCGAACGAACCATATGTACAGTTTGAACTCCCATATTTGAAAAGGCCGTTTAGAGCTATTTTTAATTTATATCTTGTTACGGACAGGAAACCCTATCCCTTTCTTTTAAACAAAAGGCATCTGCGCTTGCCGCCTGCCCTATCGATTATTTTACAATGACCTCGGCAATTCTGAGGCTACCTTCTTTTTGCATCCTTATCTTTACAAAGCGTCCAAACACGCCCTTGGTCTTTAGTGTTTTTGAAGGATCGGGGAATTCTTTAAACCCTTTGGACCAAACTACTTTTTCGTCCTTATCCAAAATAGAGACGATTACATCGGTCATTTCTGTTTTTTCCTGGCCAGTAGCATTGTATATGGTGATTTCATTGATTTTTTCCGTGTCTTGAAGATCTACCATCCACCACGGGTTCATTTGTTGTTTGGTGCCCGATGTCTGTTCCATTTCCCAGTTCCCCTCGGTTACGCCATCAACGGCAATATCGGCTCTTGGATAGGCGCGTTTATCATTGATATAGGGATGGGTCGTAGATTGGGAGCAAGGTTTCAAAAAGGCCAGGTTTTCGGAAACCTCATAAGAAAAACCCCAATCGGATCCTGGTTTTTCAAGTGGGGCGGGTTTCTGCCATACCGCCGCAGTTTCTTTTAACCGTGTTATTACATCTTCATCGATCCGCCCTTCAGGGTTGGGCGAAATATTTAGAATATAGACTGAATTATGAGAGTTGTAACTATTCAGTTGTTTTAGCAGGTAATCAACACTTTTAGATACGCCAAAGCCATTGTTGTTGTCCCACCACCAGCCTCGCTGAATAAAATCGGAGGCCGCAGTCGGTCTCATATAATCTTTATGGTACGGATAAGCCCTTCCCGCGGCATCGGCAAAGGGAACCTCGGCATGGGCCAGATTGGACTCATAAGTATGGTTTACGATCAGGCAATTGGGCTGCAAGGATTTGACCAAGGCATAAATTTCACCATAGGGCATATCGTCAAAATCAGGGTTGGTAGGCCATGAAGACCAGCCATCGAAATTGATATAATCTATTGGCCCATAATTGGTCAAAAGTTCCCTGATCTGATTTTTAGTGAATTCGATTTCCGCCCGCGAAGTGCTACCGTTTTCTACTTTATGATGATAATCCAATATCGAATAATACAGTCCTACTTTCAGGCCCGCCTTGCGAAACGAATCGACAAAGGCTTTGACAACATCGGTCTTGACGCCCGAAGAAGCCACGTCATAATCCGTATAGGCGCTATCCCAAAGACAGAAGCCACCATGGTGTTTTGTCGTAAGCCAGCCTCCGGTCATTCTAGCATCTTTTACCACCTGGGCCCACTGGTCCGTATCGAGTCCCGTAGGCGCCCAAGTTGTTGGGGCGACCTTACCATAGGCCCGACCTTGTTTCTCTTCTGAATTGACATTGTTAAAAGTGGCCATGTTATAATGAAAATAGGCCTGGTAACGGGTATTTACAAAATCAAGCTGAAGCTCGGGTAAGGGTTTTGACTTCTTATCTATAGTTGTTTGCGCTTGGATATGCGTCGCAATTAAAAAAAGTGCTACTATCTTTACTATTTTCATAATTATTTTCCTTTTACGATAACCTCTGCCAAAGCAAGACTACCTTTTCCATTTAATTGAACTTTTACAAAACTTCCGACGATATCGGGAACGGCGATGGTATGCGTTTTTGATGCGGCATTCACCTCATCGGATTTCCAAACCTCTTTTTCGTCGGCATCCCATATGCTTACCGTAAAGTTTTTCAATTCGTCCGTATGCTTATCGGTGCGGTCAAACAGTTTTATTTCGTTTATTTTATGTTCGGCCTGAAGGTCTACCTTCCACCAAGGACGGTCTTCAACTTCCGTCCATGAAGTTTGCTCCATTTCGCCATTGCCTTCGGTTACCCCATCAACCGCAATATCGGCCCTTGGATAGGCTCTTTTATCACGAATAAAAGTATGGGTGCTCGATTGGGAGCAAGGCCTTAAAAAGGCCAGGTTTTCGGAAACCTCATAAGCAAAACCCCAATTCGCCCCTGGGCTTTTAAGGTCTTCCGGTTTTTCCCATACCGCTGCGGCCTCTTTTAATCGAACGATGGCATCATCGTCTATACGCCCGGCAGGGTTGGGGGAAATATTCAGAATGTAAACCGAATTATGGGAGTTGTAACTGTCTAATTGACCTAAGATATACTCTACACTTTTAGTAACACGCATGTTGTTATTATCATCCCACCACCAATCGATTTGGACCAGATCGGAAGCTGCCGTTGGCCGCATATAGTCTGGGTGATATGGATAGGCACGGCCCGCCGCATCGGCAAACGGCACTTCGGCATGGGCCAAATTGGATTCATATGTATGGTTAACGATAAGGCAATTGGGCTGTAAGGATTTTACCAATCTGTAGATTTCACCATAGGGAACATCGTCAAAATTCGGAGTGGTAGGCCATGACGACCAACCATCGAAGTTGATGTAATCTATTGGCCCATAATTGGTCAACAATTCGGTAATCTGATTTTTGAGGAACTCGATTTCCTCACGTGTCGTGCTCCCGTTTTCCACACCATGATGATAGTCTAAAATAGAATAATACAGTCCCACTTTTAAACCGGCATCCCTAAACGTTTTTACAAATTCGCCTACCACGTCGGTCTTGACGCCAGAGGAAGCCACATCGTAATCGGTATATTCACTATCCCAAAGACAGAAGCCCCCATGGTGTTTAGTGGTCAACCATCCGCCTTCCATCCGTGCATCTTTACACACTTGGGCCCATTGTGCCACATCTAAGCCCGTAGGCGCCCACATACTCGCTGGTTCCGTCCCCGTAGACCTCCCAAAATGCTCTTCGGAATTCAGGTTTTTGAAGGTGCACATATTGTAGTGAAAATAGGCCTGATACCGCGTGTTTAAAAAATCGAGCTGTAGTTCGGCCAATGGCCTGGCCGTTTCTTCCGTATCAACCTCAGCGTTTTTCGTAATGACTTTTTCTTCCTCCTTACAATTGAGCAAAAGAAAGCTCGTTGAAAGCATGAGCATTAGGGTGCGGGTTTTAAACATAGTTTTGATATTTTGGTTTGAATCTGTACTGTTTTTTTTTTGGAATGAAGGAAGCCTATGGTTTCAGGTAACTGGGCAAGGGGTATCTCGCATTGACGATCTCTGCATTGTAGCGCCCGCCTTTTTCGCTCTTGAACCTCTTATAAATTTCACTTCGATACTTCATTTTATTAGGCGTGCTCGGTCTAAACCGGTCATTTACCAAGCCTATTTCCTCAAAGGGTATTGGTTTAAAATTGGGCTTGGGGGTAAAATCTTCCCTAAAGCTAAAATCGAGGGAAGACACGTCGCGAAAGGCACTTAGTTCAATATCGGTTGGCAGTTCAAAATGGCCTTCTGCCGGAAGGTCCGTAAAACGACCGACCTCACTGCTCTCTAGACCTTCTATGGTACCCGAACCACCGTGTATATGGAATTTTTGACTGACTTTAAAGGTATAATTATCCTTCACTTGACAAAACGTCTGTGCCCAAGGATTGGTTTCTATCATTTCTTTCATTTCGGGGAAGGCTTCCTTCCATGGCGATTTCAACCAGCCTTCTTTTCCGATAACACTTTCAACAATATTGAGGTAATCACCTTTGTCTCCCTTGGGAAGGTCTCGCCCGAATTTAGAGAGGTCCTTCCATCGGTCTTGAATTTCGACGGAAGAGATAGCGCTTTTATTCGTCCACCACATTACCGAACAGTCCATGGTAATGTTATTTTGATAATCATTTAATGGGCCTTGAAAAGCGGCACCACCGCGCCCCGACCTATAAAATACATTTCCGTAGATTTTCAAACCTGCACCGCCATCGTCATTTCTAAAGGCCATAACGGGATGTCCCCCGGGTTCAATGAGGTGGTGTACAAAATTGTACCGAAGCACATTGTTCATGGTATACCATTGCGCCCCGCAATAGGCCACGTTAAAATCTCCCATTTCATAACCTATGTTATAAAACTCGTTGTATTCCATTAAAAGATCCACCGTTTTGTAGGAGATAGCCCCGTTCATGTTGTACAAAAGGTTATGCGCAAAATATATACCGACACCCGATAAGCCTATAAGCCCATACCCGCGATAACGGCAATCCCTTATGATGTTATTGGTTGCGAAATTGAAGCAGTGTTCCAAGGATCGGAAATCGCCTCCGGAAATACTGAAGGCCGCATAAAGATCATAGAAATTACAGGCGGTAATACCGTTATATTTCCCTCCACTTATGTTAACTCCCTTTCCGGCGCCGTTACGGACGGTACTTGCCGCCAAGAGGTTGTGTTCCCCTCCTTCTATACTCACGGCCAAATCGGCCGTGTTTTCGAAAACGAAGTTCTTTAAAATTACGTTTGAGGTGTTCTTAAGGCTGATCATTGCCAATTTTCCGCTTTTGCCTTTCTGGCCTCTCCCTTGATCGCCAATCACGGTCAATCTTGATGTTTTTGGCATAAATCCGTCAATAGGCCAGACGTACAAGCGTTGCTCCTTTTTGTCGAAATACCATTCTCCCGGTTCGTCCAATTCTGCCAAAACATTAAAAAGCCGTACCCTTCTCGGAATGGACTTGATCTTGTCGACAATTCCGTATCGGGTGTGGTGCAACAACTGAACGGAGCCCTCTTCTATATTGCCCACGGCTTCGTTCTGAAAGTACCAATCATTATGAAAGTAGCCTTGGACCCTCATATCTCCCGTTCTTTTAAATTCATCCGCAATAGAAGGTGAGAGGTTTTCCTTGAACCTAAATTTCCCGCCGGTCGGGTTTTCCTTACTGTAGGGCATAGGTTGTTCATTAGGTTTAAGCCAACGTGTAGTGGGGCCTTCCTCTAAAATTTCCCCTATATGGTTATATCCCCGATTCGGCCACTGTGCCAATTGCAACATACTGCCGTTCATGGCCAATTGCCCATATTCACCATCTCCCTTAAACGCTTTGGCGGCCTGATGCTTCGTGAGGTCTATACTCATGACCTTTCCACGTGCTTTCGGGTGGAGCCTGGCCAGCAGTTTTTCATTTTTTACCTTCTGCAATTTTTTTACGTTGAGTTCAGCTCCAGAAGAGAAAATCACCTCATCTGGGGCCTCTCCGCTATAGACCACGGGTCTATCAGGACTTCCTGAATCTTCTTTTAAAAGTTGAAACTCGTTTTCAATAAAATAGGTCCCTTTTAATACAACTACCTCAACCCCACCATTGGGCAAGCCCTTAGTAGTTTTTAAGTTCCTTATCGCATTTCTTGCGGCCTCCAGGCTCTTAAAGGGTTTATTCTTCGTTCCGGGGTTATTGTCCTTGCCGTTCGGGCCAACATAGAATTTTGCCCCAGGTCTTACATCTTTTAAAAATTGATTGTCGGTGTATTTGGAGCTGTACTCGGGAAATGAAAATGCGGGTTGCCCTTCTTCCTTATTTTCTTGTGCATGCCCCAAAGAACACATCAGCAAATTAACAAGGAGGAAGGCCATTGGCCTAATAAGGGCCAACCGATATTGGCTAAAGCATAAGCTGTTCATTTTCTGTTCAATTTTGAATTTGCAAGTTCATTTTCTGTTTTAGCTCCATCAATGGTATAATCCACTTCTGAGGTATTTGACCACTTTGGTCGGGCGGTACGTTCAATAGAAAGTTTACATCATTATCCAAACAATCCTGAAATTTGGAGGTTAACTCGTCTATGGGTTTGGCCTCGTCATCAATTTCCCAAAACCACTCATTGCCTATAGGCATGTTCGATTCGGCAGGTAAGTAGTATTGTTGGTTTTTTATTTCCCATACGGGATCATACGGTTTTTCGGGAGAGAAGCGCTCTAATGTAAGGACATCGGTAGGCCAGGCCTTTTTATCTAAAAAGACAAGATCCTTTCCTACCTTTTTCTTTCCATGGTTCATGACGATAAGCATATCTGGATATTTTTTTGAGATACGGTCGTAGATAAACTGTCGATAGCCATCGCCAAGAATTATGGGAATATCGATCCAGAATTCGACCAAGGGACTGTATCTTTCAAGGAGCTCATCTATTTGCGCGGTCATAAAATTCTGGTATAGATGGGAGGTATACGGTGCTCCCTTTGCCGGTTCCATTTCCGTAGGTGTGACCATAGCCCCATTATAATTTTCCGACTTGCCCGGCATAAGACTTCCGAAAGTATGATGATTGTCCCATGCGCAATAATAGAGTCCCGGCCGTATTCCCTGCTTACGACACTCCTTTACAAATTCACCTACCACATCAACCGCCGTTTTGTTTCCCGACACGTCGTAATCGGTATAATCGGAGGGCCATAAACAATGGCCCGCAACATGTTTGGCCGTCAAAACGGCATAGGTCATCCCCGCCTCTTTGGCCACCCTGACCCATTGCGATACATCTAAATTGGTCGGGGCGTATGTATCCAGCGGTGCTTGGCCATCGGGCAGTTCTTCCCCTAAAAACGTACTCATACCAAAATGTATGAACATACCGTACTTCAACGCCTGCCATTCCCTCAATTTTGATTCGGGCAACCGTTGTTGGGTTACCGCATCGGGATTCTCTTTCCCTTTTGGGGCCACCATGTCCTTACAAGCGAACAAGGGCAAGCACAAAAGCAGTACTATGCGTAATTTAGAGGTTATATTTTTAGAGAATCCTACCATTATTTTTTTACGCCATCAATTTTAAACGTCCACGCATAATCACAAGGCACTTCCGATGCCGTTAATGAAGGAACGTTCACTATAATATCCTTTCCGTTTTGTTCCCATTTTAAAGGGCCTTCATAACCAAGTAAGGTCACCTTGGCATCAGACTTTAATTTGACATTTTTAACCGTCAGGTTTCCTTTAGGGTATACCGGACAAATACCGTAAAGTGTTTGACCCTTTTGGGTGAAGAAAATTTCTTTCGAGGCAAAGCCAGGTTCTGGATCGACCGTCAGTTTCATGACATCGTACTTTACTTTGTACCGTCCTCTTTTGGCATCTTGCACTTGACCGTCGGTCCATTGGCATGTTTCCTTCCATAGCGTAGTGCCGTAAATTGCCTCTCCGTTCACATTGAGCCAATCTCCCATTTCCAAAAGGCGTTCCTGCATGATTACGGGTATTCGTCCATCTGCCGTTGGGCCTATGTCCAAAAGAAAGTTTCCTCCCCTACTCACTATATCGATCAACATATACAGAAGCTCTTGGGTAGAATTGTAATCTTCAAAATTTTCGGTTTTACTAAACCCGAATGAATGGGCCATGCCTCGATTTTCTTCCCAAGGCACATCTGCATTGGGCATTCCTGAACCGTATTCGGTAGTATAGTAGCCCCCATGGTGATGTCTTGTCTCTTTACCCCATCGGTCATTGATCACTACATCTTCTTTACTTGGTGATTCATTGTACAACCAAGACAATAGCTCGGTCGCCTTCCATGTCGTATGGGGGTAGTCCCATTCACCATCGGTAAAAATCAATGATGGGGAATATTTGTTGACCACATCTTTAAACTGGGGTACCATATGTTGGTCGACGTACAGGTCTACATCTGAGGTGTATAAGGGATTAAACCACTCGTAGAGGGAGTAATAGATCCCCATTTTCACGTCGGTTTTACGTACTGCTGTCGTCAGTTCACCCAAAAGGTCGCGACCGGGACCGGAGTTGGTAGCACTCCACGGGCGTCCCCATGATTTGTCGGACTCTTTACTCGGCCACAGGGTGTAACCGTCATGGTGTTTAGAAGTCAGCACCACATATTTGGCCCCTGATTTCTCAAAAATACGGGCCCATTGATCGGCATCGTACATATCGGCCGTGAACAAGGGTACAAAATCAGGATAGGTAAAATTTTCCCCATAGACCCGATTGTGGAATTCATTGGTTTCCTTATACCCATTTTTAACCCTTTGCGGATTGGCCAAATTCATCCAGTACCATTCCGAATATTCGCCTACCTTAGAAAAGGCAGGTACCGAATAAGGTCCCCAATGTATGAAAATACCGAATTTGGCGTCGGTGTACCATTCAGGAACGGGGCGACTGTCTATGGATTTCCAATTGGCTTCGTATGGTTTCTGTGCAAAGCCCTGCAAACTTAACAAGAGCGTTAAGAGAAATAGTTTTCCTCGATTCGTATGTATCATTTTAATCATAATTTATTTTTTTGTTTTGATATTCAGTTCTCCGTCCAACAGATAGGATTTCCCTGCCTCGGTTTCTAGTGCCATGCTTTTATCACCATACACCAAATTGCAGGTATTCCCTTTTTTAGAAAGTATTTTTACAGCCATTAATTTTCCTTCCTTCCATGCTATGGAAAGCTCAAATCCCCCACGCGCCCGAATACCTTGAATACTCCCGTCTTTCAATTCGGCAGGCAATGCCGGCAACAGCAACACCCTGTTGTTTTGGCTCTGCAATAACATTTCATTGATTCCGGCAAGGGCTCCAAAGTTCCCGTCTATTTGAAAAGGAGGGCAGGCATCGAACAAGTTCGGATAGGTCCCTCCCGGGCCTCCATGCCCTACAAAATCTGTAGACTTCAATAAAGTCTTTAGTATT
The DNA here is from genome assembly GCF_000973105.1 of Zobellia galactanivorans. Classification (NCBI taxonomy): domain Bacteria; kingdom Pseudomonadati; phylum Bacteroidota; class Flavobacteriia; order Flavobacteriales; family Flavobacteriaceae; genus Zobellia; species Zobellia galactanivorans. The sequence continues at coordinate 444,736 of NC_015844.1, forward strand.
TTAAAGGCATGGTCTCCATCGTTCAACCGTGCCCAAAGGGCAACTTTCCAACCAAGAGACCAGCCGGTACCCCCATCTCCACGGATTTCTAGCGATTTTCTTGCGGCATTCCATTCCTTCGGTGTTTTTTCCGGGGTGAATTGCGCCCCAGGATAGAGTCCGTATAAATGGCTTACATGGCGATGTTGTAACTCAGGGACCTTCATGTCCCAGTCATCCAACCACTCCTGCAATTGTCCCTCTGAGCCTATTTTGTCGGGAGCCAGTTTACTTCGGGTTTCTACCAGAAGTTCCCTAAAATCGGAATCGACGTTCAATATCTCGGAAGCCTTGATACACTGGGCGAAAAGATCACGAATCAACTGGGTGTCCATTGCCGGGCCCGCGCAAACGCTAATATTCCCTTCCATATGTCTATTTTCGGGAGATATGCTCGGATTGGTCACCAAGTAACCGTATTCGGGGTGGGCGACCAATGTATTCACAAAGAATTCGGCTGCGCCCTTTATCACGGGATAGTGTAATCTAAGAAAGGCCTCGTCTTCGGAAAACAGGTAGTGTTCCCATAAATGGGTCGTAAGCCAGGCCCCACCTGTTGGCCAAATACCCCAAGCCGCCCCATCTAGCGGCGTCGTGGTCTTCCAGATATCCGTATTGTGGTGTAGTACCCACCCATCGGCCCCATAATTGTTTTTTGCCGTTACGGCCCCAGCCTCCGCCAGTTGTCGAATAGAGGTAAACAAGGGGATGGCACATTCCGCCAAATTGCTCGCCTCTGCAGGCCAATAATTCATTTCCAAATTAATATTGGTCGTGTATTTACTATCCCAAGGGGGGGTCGGATTTTGATTCCATATGCCCTGCAGGTTCGCCGGTTGGCTATTTCCCCTTGAACTGCTCATTAAGAGATAGCGCCCAAATTGATAATACAGGGCAACCAAACTAGGGTCGGTCTCCTCTTGAAATTTCTCTAATCGTTCGTTGGTCGGTAAGCCTGAATTCGAATTGGTGGGCATGTCGAAGTCTAAGCGTTCAAATAGGCGCTGATGATTGGTTATATGCTGTTCCCGTATTTGTTCGAAGCTTTTGAGATGCACCAGATCCAACAAGGTCTTGCATTTAAAATCAGGATTACCCGAAACATCTTTATAATTTTTAAAGTTCGTGGCCGCGAATAAAAGAAGGGTCACCTTAGAAGCGCCTGAAACCGTAATAGTGGAATCGTTTATGATAGTATGTCCGTCGTTTTCCCCAATATTCAATCTAGAAACAAAGCGGAGTTCACTCTTTCTGTTGGCCCTATCGGGAGCGGTGCCCGAGAGTTCTAGGTTATTTGCATCCAAGACCTGGGATGTTGCCCCAATTTGGTTATCTAGGGCAATGGAAAAATTAAGGCTTTTCTCTTTACTGGCCTCTAGTCTAATGACTATGGCATTTTCTTCGACGGCAGAAAAGACCTCACGTTTGTAGGCTATTCCTTTTGAGCTGAAACCGACCTTGCTTATTGCCGTTCTAAGATCTAATTCCCTGCGAAAATCGGTGATATCGTCAAGGCCTTTCATTTCAATAACAACATCGCCCATAGGCAGGTAAGGCATCATTTTAGGACCGATAATATGTTTATTGATAAGGGCATCGGCCTCTTTGTATTTCCCGTCGAAGACCAGTTTCCTGACCTCTGGCAGATAGCTCTTGGTCTCGGGTTTACTAGGGGTAATCGGACCTCCTGCCCAAAAGGTATCTTCGTTGAATTGAATCCGTTCCATTACGGGACGTCCAAAAACCATGGCCCCCAGACTTCCATTCCCCACGGGCAAGGCTTCTTCCCAAATTTCGGCCGGCCTATCGTACCATAACTTCAATTCCGCTTTACCACCTGTTTCCTTTGGCTTCTCGGCGCATCCCAAGAAAAGGCACAAGCACAGCAGCGCGATAGAATTAGTAAAGCTTGAAAGGTTCAAAAATCTCATAATATGTGACTAATTTTTGACAGTTAAGGCTACTTTTTTGAGGTGTTTGGAGTCCAATCCGACCATGATATCAAATTGTCCCGGTTCTATCGTCCACTTACCATCGTTCCAATACTCCAATTGCTGAGCACCGATTTTGATACTTATTTGTTTTGTCTCACCCGGTTTTAGGGCCACTCTTTTAAAATTGCGCAGTTCCTTTTGGGGGCGCACCCTTTCGGAAAGAACATCGTGCACATACAGTTGGACCACCGTTTCCCCCGAACGGGTACCGGTATTGGTTATAGGAATATTTACCGTTGTCAGTTCATTTGCGGCTATGGTTTCATTTGAAAGTCGGGGCTCACCTAGTTCAAAGGAAGTATAGCTCAACCCGTAACCGAACGGAAACAAGGGTTCGGGATCGGAGTTATATATCTGTCTAGGGCGTCCGGTTTCCAGCTTATTGTAAAACAAGGGCACCTGACCTACGTTTCTAGGAAAGGTTATTGGTAGTTTACCACTTGGGTTTACCTTTCCGAACAATATATTGGCGATCGCTTTTCCTGTTTCCTGCCCTAGATACCACCCTTCTACAATGGCCTGAGAATTCTCGGCAATCCATTCAATGGAAAGAGGCCTACCATTGAGCAGTACCACTACATAAGGTTTGCCCGTGGCGTGAATGGCCTCTACCAATTTTTGTTGTGGCCCGGGAAGGCTTAGGTCATCACGATCTTCATTCTCTCGGCAGGTTTCTTCCGATCCGCCGATAGCAACGATGGTGATGTCGGAAGATTCGGCCAATGCCACCGCTTTCGGAATATTTGCCGTAGAGTCGGTAAAATCGCAGCCCTCTTCAAAGGCGACCTCCCTATCACTACCGAGGTAGTTTTGTATTCCCTCTACTATGTTGATGTAGTATTTAGGATTGTCGGGAGAATAGCCTCCCAAGCGCATGGCCTTTCCATTGGGCCCTACAACACTTATCTTTTTATACTTTTCCTTTTTGAGCGGAAGAAGATCCCCTTCATTTTTTAAGAGTACAATGGACTTCTGTGCCACTTCAAGGGCCAGGTCATTATGACTTTGGTCAAAAACGGTTTTCTTCCAATCCTTTTTAGGAATCCCTACATAGAGGGCCTTTTTAAACATTTCGGCATCGTGCTGGCTAACCTTGTCCGGCTCACCGTTATCGGGGTTTTTAAGGACATCGAAACGCTCGTCGTTTTTGATATCGGTATCAAAAAGACCTAGATCGAATTTAGCCTGTAATACATGTTTTACCGCATCGTCTACAAGAGCGACGGGCACTATCTTTTTATTTACTGCCGATATCAGGTAATCGCCAAACATACGATGGTCGCTCCAGCCTTGAAAAAGGGCCAGTTCTTGATGAATTCCAGCCTCCAAACCTTTTTTGGCCGCATGTTCGTAATCGGGAACATAATTAAAAACCCGTTTTAAGGAGCGCATATCCCCATTGTCAGAGACCACAAGCCCGTCCCATCCCCATTCATCGCGAAGTACGGTCTGCATTACGTGTTTGTTCGCATGGCAAGGTATACCGTTCAAAAGGTGATGGGCCGGCATTATCGCGCCTACCTCGGCTTCCTCAATGGCCATCCGAAATGGATATAAATGCACATTTTGAAGCGTGTATTCCGATATATCGTGCGCCGCACCATTGTCGCCGGCCATAGGTTCCCCATCGGCCACAAAGTGCTTGGCCGTAGCCATTATATGGTTTTCATCAAAGCGTTCCGCTCCCATGCCCTGCAATCCCCTGATGTACGATGAACCGATTTTACCCACCAAATACGGGTCTTCGCCATAGCTTTCTTCGGTTCGCCCCCAACGTACATCGCGTACCACGGCCAGCATAGGGGTGTAACATTGATGGATGCCGAAGGCCCTTGACTCCTTGGCCACCGTATGTCCCATTCTTTCGATCAGTTCAGTATCCCATGTACTTGCCATGGCTATGGCTTGTGGAAATACCGTTGCGCTATCCATTTTTATTCCGTGCAGGCATTCGTTGGCACTCAGGTTCGGTATACCCAATCGCATGTTGGCATTGGGGTATTGCGTGGCCAATTGATGCACTTTTTCCTCTAGGCTCATTTTAGAAATGAGCTTTTCTATCTTCTTGTCGGAAGGTCGTGCTTTATCTTGGGCAAAACCCATATTAAACATGACCAAAGCCAGTAAGGTAAAGGGTAAATAACGTGATGTAAAGGAATCCATTGATCTGTATTGTTTCATTCTAATTAATAAGGAGCATTATAGAAGACCTGCATTTTTCGTATTTCTGGTACACCTTCTACAGATTCCAGACTTTTGAACCTGATTTTATTGGTTTCAACCGTTTCGATCCTATCGATTTTTTTATGTCCAATGGTTTCGTACCCGGGATTGGGATTGTACGGCGGTTTGGCTATGGGAAAATGGTTCATCGGTTTTAGGGGAACCCAGGAATCGTTTACAAAGGCTTCCAAAGAATATTTGACCGCGCGCTGCCCATTGGCGATATTTTCCATTAATACCACCGTATTTATTTTTTGCGGTTTGCTCCAGCTTAGTTCAACCGTTTCCCCTGTTTTTATTTGCTTCAATTCCGCAATGGGATTGGAAAACCTCCTTTTAATTTCATTCCCAAATTTTTTGGCCGCGGAAACGATAGTATCGGGAATTAAGCCGCGATTGTCCGGAGGAAGGTTGATAATCGTGTTAGCTCCGAGGCCAACGGTTCTATAATAAAGGTCTACATGTTCCGACAAAGACCTTGGCAAAGTGACCTCAGGATGCCAAAACCAACCTCCTTCATGAAAGGCCCAATGTGTAGTACATTCCCTTACCCTCCAAAATTTGCCCTCGGGATGCCCTGTTCTTACCTCGGTTTCTAAAAGGCCATAATCATTCTCGACATTCTTATCCTTTGAACTAGCAGAAGGCCTGGTATAATTTGTTCCGTCAACTGTATTTACCGCGTTCCACATTGGGTAGACCACAAGGCCCGATTCATTTCCCGGAACCCATGTTTCAGGGCCCATAAATACCATATTGGGTTGAAGTTCGGCTACCAAATCGGTAATCGGATTCCAGATCTCTTCACTACCCGGGGCTCCCCAATGATCCGACCACATAAAATCTATGGGGCCATAATTAGTGAGCAGTTCCCGCATTTGGCCCATTTGAACCTGCTTGTATTTTTCTTTGAGACCCGGTCTTTGAAAGGCAATATTCATTAAAGAATCGCGATTATCCGCCCAACCGATATACCCATCGTACCAGCTAAGGCCGGCATTGGCATCGTGACTTGAGGTGTGATAAAAACCAATTTTCATGTCATGTTTACGACATGCATCGACAAATTCTTGGGCGATATCACCCTTACCTCCCTTGTAAGGGCTGTTGGCAATCGTATAATCGGTAGTTTTTGAGGGCCACAAGCAGAATCCGCCTTCGTGCCTAACGGTGAGACAAGCGTATTTTGCCCCCAACGCCTTGGCTGCCAACACCCATTGTTCAGCATCTAATTCGCTAGGATCGAACTCAGAGGGCGATACTTTTCCATCTCCATGTTCCTGCCCGCTAAATACATTCAATCCAAAATGGATAAAAGCCCCCACCTCCCAATCGGCAAACGCAATTTGTTTGGCACTTGGTTTTGCAAGTGTAGACTCTTCTATACTTGAGGACGACGATTTTTCATTTCTACAGTTTAGGAATAGTAGAAACAGTAATGAATAGGAAAAATATTTCATAAAAAATATAAGTTTATTCCTCTAGTTTAAATTGAATATTGCCCCAAACGGCATGGTCAGAATTGGCATTATCTCCCCCGTCGGTTGTAATAAGGCGAACTTTACTGGTAGGGTGCGGGAAATCAATATCAATATCGACTCCGTCATCATTCCCTGTTAGTGTTTCACTGGTGTATAGGTCAGTCCATAAACCGTTTTGATACGTTCTTACAATAAAAACGACCGAGCCGTTATGGTTTACCATATCGTCTATACCTATAGTGGCCGTTATACCTTTAACATCTTGGTACTGCGATATATTAAATTCGATATGTCCTTCACTGGTTTTACCGACCGGACAAACCATCAGCCCTTTTTGAAATGCTTTGCCATTAATGACTATATTTTCACCGATATAATTTTTATCTCTTTTTACGCCATTATGAGCAGATTCAGATATAGATTCCAGTCCACTTAAAAAGGGAAACTTCGAGTCAAAATTCTTTACTACCGGCGGGCAATTAAAAACCGACATCTGTCTGATTTCAACAGGGTGCACAATAGATTCCAAGCTTCTAAACCGTATTCTATTTGTAGTTACCGGCTCTACTCGATCTATTTTCTTGTGGCCAATGGTCTGATACCCTGGACTACTGTTATAGGGTTTAAATCCGATTAGCTTGTTTCTGGGTTTTAGTTCTTGCCACTTTTTGTCTACAAAAGCCTCTAATACATACTTTGCCACTTTTTGTCCGTTTGCTATGTTTTCCATAGTGACTATGGTATTAATAACTTTAGGCTTTGCCCATGACAACTCCAATGTGTCGCCCTTATGGATTTTATTGGTTTGGGCTATTGGATTTGAAAATCGCTCCTTGATTTCATCACCGAAAACCTTGGCAGCAGTTACAAAATCTTCCGGTATAAGCCCACGGTCGTCAGGAGGTAAATTGATGATGGTATTGGCTCCAAGCCCTACGGTTCTATAATACAGGTCTAAGTGTTCCCATAGTTTTTTTGGGAAGGTCGCCTTCACCGAGTCGGGGTGCCAAAACCACCCCCCATAATGAAACCCTGAATTCGTAGTGCATTCACGGACGCGCCAAAATTTCCCCAACGGATGTCCCGTAAGGACATCTGTTTCCAAAAGTCCATAATCATTTTTCTTATCCGTAATATCGTTTTTGGTTGGTGCCGGCCTTGAATAATTTGTCCCATCAACCGTATTCACCGCATTCCACATAGGATATACCACATGTCCTGTTTCATTTCCAGGGACCCAAGTATCAGTTCCCATAAATACCATTTCCGGTTGCAATTCTTCCGCCAAATCCGTTACCGCCCTCCAAACTCCATTTGGATCTTGTGCATTCCAGTGGTCAGACCACATAAAACCAATCGGGCCATATTCGGTAAGGAGCTCCCTCATCTGTTCTACCTGGATTTTTTTCAGCCGCTCTTTAAGACCTGGATCGTTTTTATGGGCAGAAGACATGGCCTTCCCCCAAGTGGTCATCCAGTCTAACGGAAGGTCAAGTTTTCCTTTGTAATCTTTGAGGGTTGCATTGGCATCAAAGGCGGCGGTATGATAAAATGCGGGCACCATGTCATGTTTACGACAAGCTTCGACAAACTCTCTTACAATATCACCTTTACCTTCTTTATACGGGCTGTTGGCAATCGTATAATCGGTAGTTTTTGAGGGCCACAAGCAGAATCCGCCTTCGTGCCTGACCGTAAGACAGGCATATTTTGCCCCTAAAGATTTTGCGGTCAGCACCCATTGCTCGGCATCTAATTCGGTAGGGTTGAATTGTGATGGTGATTCCTGTCCGTCACCATGTTCCTGACCTGTAAAAGTGTTTAAATCGAAATGTATAAAAGCCCCCACCTCCCAATCGGCAAACGCAATTTGTTTGGCACTTGGTTTTGCCAATTCAAAAGAAGGAGAGTCTTGTGCCGTAGCGCTAACGGCGCTCAAGACAATAGGTAAAAGCAATATAAGGGCTGATTTTATTTTCATTGGTTGGTTTATATTTTCAAGTTTCCACTGACATGAATATCTTCTGCAGAGCTTCCTATCATGATCGTGAAACTTCCTGGTTCGAGCACAAATTCCATTTGCCTATTATAAAGAGACAGATCTTCTGGTGACAGTGTAAAATTTACCGTCTTGGTCTCCCCTGCTTCCAAGGAAATTCGCTCGAAGCCCCGAAGCTGTTTTTCATAGACCGTTACACTGGAGGTTTCATCCGAAAAATAAAGCTGAACGATTTCATCGCCCTTTCGCTTCCCTGAATTAGTAATATCCACGGAAACCACTACATCCCCCAAACCGTTTTTGATATTCGATCGGATTTTCAGGTTCGTATACTCAAAAGTGGTGTAACTCAGACCGTAACCAAAAGGATAAAGAAAGCCTCCTACCCGTGTTTTTCCCGAGCCGTTGGGTCCTTTAGCGGGCTGATCGGCTTGGGCGCCCGGTTTCGAAGGAAAGTTCATCGGTAATTGCCCTACCGTTTTAGGGAAGGATACCGGAAGCTTTCCGCCCGGATTGTAACTGCCCACCAATACATCGGCGATGGCAGATCCGCCAAATTTTCCTTGAAACCAGCCCTCGACAATGCCCGGCACATATTTATCGACCCAATTAATGGTCATCGGCCGACCGTTGATCAGCACCACGATTACCGGGGTACCCGTTTTGTAGATTTCCTCGACCAGTTTTTGTTGGTTTCCCGGAAGGTCTAAGGAGGTTCTAGATCGCGATTCCCCTACGGTTTCTTCGTCATCGCCCAAAACCACTATGGCCAAGCCTACCGTTTTCGCCATCGCCACAGCCTTGTCGATTTCACTTTGTTCCGCTTCCGTTGGCGGGGTGTTCATCAATTCGCTATCGGGCCAATTTTCATCAAAAAAAACACAGCCCTTGGTGTACTTTATCTCTACGTCTTTAGGGAATTTTTCCTTTATTCCGTCAAAAACCGAAACCACATCAATGTGAGATGGACCGTATCTACTTACCGAGTGATTGATGGCCTTGGCATTGGGGCCCGTAACCAACACCGATTTATATTTTGAAAAGTCGAGAGGGAGAATGTTTTCTTCGTTTTTGAGCAAGACAATGCTTTCCAAGGAAGCTTGGTATGCCACTTCTTGGTACTCAGGCTTCCCGACGGTCTTATCCGCCTCTTTCATTTGCTTCCCATAAGGAGCATCAAAAAGTCCTTGCCAGAATTTCACCCTTAGAATATCGCGTACGCGGTCGTCAATGGTGGCCATGTCAAGCCCTCCTTCCTTGACCAACTCCCGAACCGGAAGAATAAAGTCTTCGGGCATGGTAAAATCGGTTCTTACATTCAAACCTGCGAGAACAGCCTGTCGAACCGCATCCTTGCGGTCTTTGGCCACATGGTGTTTATCGGCAATAAATTCGACCGCACGGCTATCGGATACCACATAGCCTTTAAAGCCCCAATCTTCACGTAGAATATCGTTCAAAAAATATTTGGAGGAGCTCACCGGCACCCCATTGTAATCGTTATAAGAACTCATCACCCCCATGGCGCCGGCATCTTTGATAGCACGTTTAAAGGGATGTAAATAAAGAGAAAATAATTCGCGCTCGGTAATATGGGCATCGGTTCGGGCATCGCCGTCACGACCTCCTTTTGGTGCACTGTATATGGCAAAGTGTTTGGGAGTGGAAACCACTTTCTCTTGCTGTATTCCCTTTACCATTTGATAACCGAGTTCGCCTACCAGGTAGGGGTCTTCCCCGTAGCACTCCACGACCCTGCCCCAGCGTGGGTCGCGCGCAATATCGAGTATGGGAGAATACACATTGGTATAGCCCAATAGCCGGGCTTCTTTTCCGGTAATATGTCCTATTTTACCGACCAAATTTTTGTTCCATGTAGCCCCTACCCCGAGTTGTGAGGGAAAACTAGTGGCCTTTTCATGGCACAGCCCCCGTATGCCTTCATTGGTGAAATCAACCGGAATACCCAAACGGGTGTCTTCTACAAAGAATTCCTGAATGGTGTTCAAGGCTTTGATATGATTCGAGGGAGGCCAAGCCTTATCGGTCACGGCCGAAGGGTGGTAAGCTAGATTATTGAGTTGCTCGTCTATATTGCCGATACCGTCTTTCCATATCTGATTTTTCCAATCGGGGGTCGGCAATTCATCTTTCAATACCCTACCAAAGCCATAGAGGGTGGCCATTTGGCAACTTTTTTCCTCTAAGGTCATTTGTGAGAGCAAGTCTTCAATACGAAGGTCTACTGGCCGTGTGGGATCTTCATAAACATCCTTTTTGCCGTTCTTATTAAAATCGACCCAGTTTTTGTGATATATCTTTTGCTTGCTTTGCGAATGTAATTCCTTTGGAAAAGAAAACAGTAGAATCCCAATTATCAGTGCACCTATCCTCATTTAACTATATATTTATCGTTCTTTTTCGGCCCGGCCCGTTAAAAAAACACTTCCGGGCTCTTTAACAGCGTAATGGCCTAAGACCAGTTTTTCTCAACATGAACACCGATTTCCCTTTTCCATAGGGACATGACATGTTAGTCTTCAAATAAAGAGGAAAACGCTAGACAAGGGGTGGACTATGAGATATAATTGGTAAACATTTTGTTCAAAGTCAATAAAAATGGGCCGATAACAACACTTTTAAGACTATTGGCAGAGTGAGCCGACTTTCTTGAATCGATTCCATAAAAAAAGAAGCCCTTACGTTTAGCACAAAAATTATGTTTATCCTAAACCAAATACCTCAATGGTTTTATTTCGTCAATTTTTACATATTAATACAAACAAAAAGACATTTCATTGGCTATAAAATCAAAAAATTCGTAATTTTAAACGGTCTTTTTATCGTTTCGCTACTTCCATCCAGAATATCTATACCTTATCTTTTGTTAAGTCTCACTATAAATCAAGTTTACCCCATGAAAATAGATCGGTTCGTTTACTAAAGATTCCAATAACATCATCATAAAGACCCTACCAACCATTTTTACATTTTGAAGCTTCCCCTATGTCTAAAAATTTTTATGCTATATGGATTTTATTGTTTTTGACAAGATTCCCTATAGTATTTGCCCAGACCCTTGAAAAGGAATCCGCCCTAGATTTTATCTCTATCACCACGGAAGACGGATTATCACAAAATACCATATACAGCATTCTAAAAGATAGAACGGGATACCTCTGGTTCGGAACCGATGACGGCCTTAGCAGGTACAATAGCTACCATGTGGATATCTTCAAAAAGAGCACCTCCCCTTTAAAAGGCCGTAAGGTCTATGATATGTTGGAAGATACAGAGGGCAATATTTGGTTGGCGACCGACAACGGGCTCAAACGTTACGACCCTTATTTAGAAACGATCATTGAGCATGAATTGACAGGCATTTCCGATAGTCGTCCCCACGTGAATGTCCTCGCATTTGAAAATGATTCCTTAATGTGGCTAGGCACTACCGAAGGACTATTGCTTTATCATCTTAAAAGGGGCATACTCAAAACGTACAAACACGATTCCAATAACAAAACTTCCTTATCGAATTCAGATGTAAGGTCTTTGGCCAAAGACAATGACAATCTTTGGGTGGGAACACAAAATGGCTTGAACTTTCTTGATGTCAAGACCGAAAAGTTCACCAAATACTTTGGAGCCCCAAAAAAGCCGGATTCTTTGTCCGGAAGCCATATAAAATCTTTATCCCTTGATCACCAAGGAGGCCTTTGGATAGGTACGGAGCGGCAAGGTATTTCTTATTTCAACAAACAGAAAGTCCGTTTCGAGAACTTCAATACCAAAAACAGCTTGCTTCCCCATAATGAAATCAGGGACATTTTTTACACTCCCGATGGTCATTTATGGATAGCGACCAATGGAGGCGGGTTAAGCAAAATGGATACCGAAAATAGGTCGTTCACCAATTACCAACACCTTCCGGATCACACTAGTGGCCTGGTTACCAATTCCATTTATTCGGTATACGAAGACAGGGAAGGCGTATTATGGGTAGGCACCTATGCCGGCGGCGTATGTTTCAACAGCGCAAAAAACGACAAGTTCGAGTTGATCAAACATCTCACCTACAATAGCAATAGCATTTCCGACAGTAGGATCCGAAGTGTTTACCTAGACCGTAAGAACAAATTGTGGTTGGGTACTTGGGGAGGCCTCAACGTGTACGACCCCGAAAAAGATAAATACACATCGTACCTCTATGATAGAAAGAATCCTTCATCATTGAGCTTTAATACCGTAACGAGCATTTATGAAGATTACCTCGGTAACATTTGGGTAGGCACCTATTCTGGGGGACTTAACCGTTTAAAACCAAAAAAAAACGGTTTCATCCGTTATAACAACGATGCCTTGAACCCTGGTGGCCTCAGCAGTGACATGGTTTATTGTATCATTGAAGATCCCGAGAACAATCTATGGATAGGCACACAAGAAGGCTTAAACCTCTTCGATAGATCAAAACAAGAATTCAAGAGCTACAGCCGAAAAGATATCAGGGATATAAGAATCGGTAGCGACAACACCTTAATTTTAGCCACTTTCGGCGGCATTTGCATCTTTGACACCAAAACCAAGAGCTTTAAAAACTACCGATCACCCCAGCTGTCGTCCTTTCCGATCAGTCAAGTTCTTCTAGATAAAAAATCGGGCCATATTTGGTTTTCTTCATTAGGCGGCGGTATGGGATACCTCGATCCAAGAAATAGCGAGTTTACCATATTTACCGAAAAAGAGGGCCTACCTACCAATTTTGTCTCTAGCCTTATCGACACTGACGATGGCTCAATTTGGGTCAGTACTTTTAAGGGAATTTCTAAGTTCAACAAGGCTACCTCCACCTTTGAAAATGTAGGGCGGCCACATAAATTTCCATTGTATCAGTTTTATCCGCGCGCATCGACCTTTTTACCCGATAATAGACTCGCCTTTGGCGGATCAAAGGGATTGGTGATTTTCAATCCAGATAGTCTTTTAAGGAAAAGAACGGAGCCCGAAATAATTCTGACTTCCCTAAAAATAGACAATAAGGAAGTTACCGCCGGGGAAGCGTCGTCCCTACTCAAGAAAAGTATCTCTAAAACCGACAAATTATTTTTGAAGCCCGACCAAAAGGATTTCTCCATAGATTTTGTCGCCCTAGACTTCAACAACCCCGGAGGCAACCAGTACGCCTATATATTGGAAAACTATATGGATGAATGGGTTCCTATCGGAAATAACAGAACCATTGGTTTTACCAATCTCAACCACGGCAATTACATTTTAAAGTTAAAGACCCTTGGGGCATCGGCCAACGTAAAGGCCTTAGCTATCGAGATAGCCCCACCGTTTCATGCTACTTGGTGGTTTAGATCCCTAATGGTCTTATTGGTGCTTTTCTTGCTGTATCTCTACAACAAGTATACGTTTATCAGTGTTCAGCAAAAGAACGCCTTGATAGTGCAGCGGTTGAAAATGAAAAACAAACAAGATTTCAATCAAATGCGCTTGCGTTTTTTTACCTATATATCGCATGAGCTACGGACTCCGCTCACCCTTATTTCAGACCCTTTACAGCAACTGGGGCGATTCAAAAAAGACCCCAAACAAGACCATCTATTTCAATTGATTGATACGAGTGTGGCACGATTACTGCGCCTTGTCGATCAAATTCTCGATATCAGTAAACTGGAAGGGGATACTTTAAGCCTTCAAGTGTCTAAGCAAGATATAGCCGCGATTTTAGAAGAAGCCACCAATGCTTTCCGTGAATTTGCCATTCAAAAAGGAGTACGATTAGAGTTCATAAAAGAAATGGAAACAATAGAAGGATGGGTCGACGAAGACAAAATAGAGAAAATCGTATACAACCTATTGTCCAACGCCTTTAAGTTTACTCCTAAAAACGGTTTGGTTTCGGTAGGATTAGGCTATAGCAAGAAGTCTAAAGGCCATATTGTCATTGAAATAAAAGACACCGGTATAGGGATTGCCAAAGAAAAACAACATAAGATTTTCGAAGGTTTCTATCAGGTGCAGGAAGCCAAGTCGCTAAACCCGAACGGGGCAGGTATCGGTCTCGATTATGTGAAACGCCTTATCACCCTTCATCATGGAAGCATTGCTTTGGAAAGCGAGCCTGAGGTCGGCTCCCTGTTTTCCATACAGTTACCCATAGAGCGAAAGTATTATCAACCCAAGGAAATCAAACAAGAAGAAATTGTAAAGACGACTTTGCCCTTGCGTCCGATAACCGTACGGAACGCCAAGAAAACCCCTAGTCCCCTTCCGGTAAAGGTCCACTCCAAAAGCACTCCAAAAATATTGATCGTAGAAGATGATGTCGATATACGGTCGTACATTGTATCATCCCTTTCCGATACGTTCAAGGTCATAGAAGCCCCTAATGGGGAGGAAGGACTTAAATTGGCCCTAGAACACGCCCCAGAGTTGATCATGAGCGACACATTAATGCCGATTATGGATGGCCTACAATTCTGTGAAGCTATAAAAAAGAACGAGAAGACACGTCACATCCCCTTCCTCTTCCTTAGTGCATGGACATCGGATGAGTTTAAATTGAGGGGCTTGGAAATAGGCGCCAATGACTACATTGCCAAACCTTTCGATATTCAGATCGTAAAAGCAAGAATTGAGAACATCATCAAAAATGTCAAAAGAGTATCGGAGATATCCAAAGTAAAGGTAAACCTGGTTCCTGATGACACCTCGGTAGATTCAATCGATTCCCTATTTATCAAGAAGGCCCATTCGATTTTAGATGAAAACTTCGATAATCCGGATTTTACCGCGGAAATGTTCAAAAAGAAAATGGGCATGAGCCACTCTGCCCTGTACCGTAAACTTAAACAACTGACCGGACAGTCATCCAATGAATTTATACGCTCATATCGACTAAAAAGGGCCGCCCAGATCATACGCCAAGATTCTGGTTTGCTCATTGCCGAAATTTGCATTAAAAGTGGCTTCAACGACCCTAAATATTTTAGCAAGTGCTTTAAACAAGAACATATGCTGACCCCTTCGGAATATGCGAAGCGATACGTTTCCGAGAGTAAATCAAACCCTTCTTCCGGTTTGCCCTAAACCATAAACAATACGTAATTATCCTGACCTTCGTTTAGGCCCGCCTCCCCTTCCCATAGAAGGTTAAATATTTAAAGCAAGTCGTATTTAAGACAGTCAAAAATGACCGGCAACATCCCGGGACATCGTACGACGTATCCTTTCCTGAAAAAGAAGGCAATAAAAGAAGGAATCAATGGTGCAATAACCATGTAAAGGTTGCCCTGTGAAATCTAGATGAGGGGGAATCGAACTGAGACCCGCCCCAAAAGACTTTATCTTGCCAAAACAAAAAACCCGGAAAGCGAGCTTTCCGGGTTCAATATCATTTTTAATCTTTTGATTTTTATAGTCTACTTTTCTAGTTACCGGGAAAACCTTCCCATCTCCATTCGTTTATACCATCCCTTACGCGATTTCGAAACGTCAGTTTTTCCTCGACCTCATAATCCCTCTCGCCATCGCTGTACTTATAGCTTAAAACGAACTTTCGCTTAACGGGGTCCCAAGTACTCTTTCCGTTAGGGTAAACTTGATATATCGATGCGGTATCGGCAATGATTTCTACCGAATTATCCTTGGGGTCGACCTTTAAGCGCATATGGTAACCATCTCCCCCTCGTGGCCCGATACCATCAAGGTCTACGGTATCCATCATAATAGAGGAAAGGGTTCGAATCGGTGTATTGGGCCCGTCTAAATCATCCCCATATACATATACCGTATCAAGTACTTTTGTTGCGGTAAAAAATTGCTTCAAAGATCCCACCTGATAAAAATTACCTTCGTAGGTATTCATTAATTTCAAGGGAATGATCGTCTGTTCCTTACCTTCTAGAATAGAATCAACCGAGGTTGAAACGATCTTAAAAGGAAGTGCATAATTAAAATCCCTAAGCAAGGTATCCTGCGCCAATTTCAAGGAATCGAATTTCACATCGACCAAACCTTGAAACGAGCCCTTCGGCACCGTAATCTCATCACCCTCCAAGCTGTAATAATCATCAGGCATAAGGGTATAAGGGGTATCGACCAACAAGGTCTCATCGATTACATACTTTACTTGATGATCCTCCTTGTTTTCCCTTAGGCCGCCCAAGTAAACGCCCACTTTGATGGACAATCCCTCTCCGGACACAATTGACCTTTGTAATTCGGGCTTAGGAAAATAAACATCGGTGTAACCCGCGGTATCTACAACATAATCTTCATACTCTTCACAAGAGAAAACCAATGCCAGGACCAATGTCAATATTGAATAGCTATATTTCATATCAGTTTAAATTTAATCGTTCGGAAAACTATTGCCATCCGAAGTTTTGAATAAGGGTATTCGATTTTAAAACTTCATTACGAGGAATAGGGTTGTAATACATATATTCCTCAAAACTTCTAGACTCTATTTCGGTAGCGGTATAGTTAAATTTATCGCTAGCTTCTTTACCGACCTCTATACCTAGCACAGGCTGGTTCAATTCTTCTAAGGAAACTTTCCAACGGCGTACATCGTAATAATACTCACCTTCAAAGGCATATTCGATACGTCGTTCATTACGTATCAGGTTACGATATGCACCAAGGTCGCTTATTGCAAGGTCTAGGTATTGATCGGTAGATATACCGGCTCTTTTTCTAATTACCGATAGCACCTCTTTGGCCGAAAACACCATATCTCCCCCTTTTCCGGCAATACCATAAGCTTCGATGGCGGCCTCGGCAAAATCGAGATATAGTCCGCCACGATCAAAAATAGGATAAACTTTATAGTCCTCCTTATTGGCATTGGCCTCTACATCGAGATTGATATTGTCACTAAGAAACTTTTTTAGATAGTACCCTGAACGAGTCGCTTGTTTGCGTATACCTCCCTGCGCATCTTTGCCTCCGGCAAATACTTCGATAAAGGCATTTCGAAATTCATTTTCCCCATTATGGAAAACAAAACGTTCAAAACGAGGGTCTCTATTCGCATATGGCTCAACAGGATCGTAAATACTATTCGGATCCGTTATCGGGTACCCCAAGCTGTCGGGAAATACCTCGACCAAATTTTGACTAGGGTTCCAATCGCCATTTCCGAATAAGGAAGGTGGAAAATTTTGGGATTCAAGGCTGCCGTTTTCGCTGAAACTACGTCTCCAAAAATGGTCGGGATTATCTACATTATTAAAGTTCCCAAAAGGCTGTAAATCTTTTATGGCCCCTTCATCGATTGCCGCAATGGCATCATATGCCGTATTTGCCGCCTCTTCCCATGAAATCTGCTCGAAAGCGGGACTAGCCGCAAAAAGCGCCATTCTAGCACGTAAGGCCCAAATCATTTCTCCCGAAATTCTACTGGTAAGCCGAACGCCGTCTACATCGCCATCACCTGCATAACGTAGCAGGTCAATGTTGGTAAGGGCGCTATCCAAATCTTTTTGAATGTTGGCATAGCTCTGCATATATGTACTTCGGGGTATATCATTGGCATTATCAATGGTAAGGACTTCATCAATAATCGGTATTCCCAACATGGTATTGGGGTCTTGGGCCGACGGCCCTGCAAAATTCTTTAGCAGAATCCACTTGTAATAGGCCCTTAGACCAAAAGCCTCTCCTCTAATCCGCTTCTTTAGAGCTTCAGCGAACTCTTCATCGAAGGCATCATAGGTAACATTAAAGCCCTTTTCGAAAAATTCGTTGATATGAAGAATCTTGCCAATGGCCGAATTCCATTCCCCGCTTACCGGGGAAGACTCAGCCGTAGCCCCTGAAACGGCAGTACGCGAAGGACCGCTTTTACTCACGACATTATGGGTCTGTGCATCTAAGGATATCCATGGTGAATTTCGAACAGAACCATAGGCCGGATTTAAAAAGCTTTGGGCCCGGCTAATGTCGGTAAACACTTCTTTAGTGGAAACATTGTTAGATGGCACCACCTCAGTAAAATCATTGGAGCAGGATATGCCCAGCAATGCTACTCCAAAACAAAATAGTATATTTTTTTTCATTGTTGATGGTTTTATTTTAAAAGGATACTTCTAACCCCACTTCATACGATTTCAATACCGGGTATTGTGAATAACCTTTATTAGGACTTGGCATATAGCGGTCTTTAACCGATGATAAGACAAAGAGGTTTTTGCCCGAAGTGAAAAACGTAATTTCCTTGATAAACGATTTTTGAATTATATTTTGTGGAATCGTATACTCCAACGTAATACTCCTGACATTGAAATACGAGGCGTCTTTCAACCAAAATGAAGAATTCCTGTAGTTGTTACTGTTAGACAGTGTGGTCAACCTTGGCAAATCATTGGTAGCCGGCCAGCTTTTCGACAATTCTTGAGTATAGGCGTCCGTGCCCCTACTCCAATAGAGCCCGTCGTTGAAGCTACCACCGGCCACGCCATCGCCGTGCAGGCTAAAGGCCCAGTTTCTATATTTCATACCATAGTTTAAACCATAGGATAATCTTGGGGAATGCCCTATTTCATGGTAGTCTTTCTCATCTATGGTACCGTCTCCGTTGTAATCTTTATATCGGATATCCCCCGGTTTTACCTCTCCGAATTTTGAAGGTATGGCAGCATCTATTTCCGCTTGATTCTGAAAAATTCCGTCGGCCTCCAAACCAATGATACGACCTCCTTGATTGCCCATTTGATTTCTTGCTTCTTCAGGATAATTAATGGAGTTTGATTTGGTTACATATGTGGTGTTGTACATGGCATTTGCACCGATGGAGAAGCGAAAATCGCCAAGTTTCTTTCGATAGCTTATACTTCCATCGAAGCCTTTTCTCTCATTGTCGGAAAAGTTAATATAGGGCAGGTAATCGTCATTTGCCGCCAATAGGGCGTATAGATTGTTCGGAACCACCAACTCGTCGTAGTTACGTATGTTATAATAATTGATCTGTCCGTTCAACTTATGCTTGAACATCTGAAAATCGAAACCTACGTTAAGGTATTCCTGTTTCGGCATTACAATGTCATCGGCTCCCGTAAATACGCGACGATATCCCCCAGATGAAGAGGTGGCCCCAACGATACCGAAGGTACCGGCACCTGATCCGCTGTATTGATCATCTTCAAGAAAAAACTGGCCAACAGGACGCCCTTGCATACCGTAATTCGCCCTTAGCTTAAGAAAATCCAACCATTGTGAACTCTTCAAGAAGTTTTCCTTGTGGGCCAACCAGGCTACACCCGTGGCATAGGTAATCGTACGGCGTTGCTTTTTTTGAAGTTGTCGTACCGCCGAGTTCATCCAATTTCCTTCGAACACATATTTTTTAGCCATTAAATAATTGGCCCTAAAACCAATATTCCTATAGTGTTCTTCCTGCCCTAATTGGCTGCCGCTTTTGCTTTCCTTGGTATAAATCAAATCGGCGGTCAGGTCATGGTGGTCTCCAAAACTTCTATCGTAATTGAAGGACGCCTTTATGAATTGGTTTCGGTCGACCCGATCTCCTAATTTGGCCCATCCTGTATCGGTAGCTCCCTTGGTATAATTTCTTAAAACCAAAGTGTCTTGTCCTGTGAGTGTTTTTGTAAAAAAAGGTTCGGCCATATCGACCGTTGGGTCTAACCTTTTTGAGAGATTGTTATAGCTGTAAAGCCCTACCAGGCTACTAAAATTCAACCCCTTGGCCACGGTCGACAAATCAAAGTTCAAACCCAGCCTGGCATTGGCGTCCCTTCTGGTATCTTCTATAATGGACCCATGTGCCAGATTGACCAACAAGTTGGTTCCATACTCGGGGTTTCTTGCATAAATAGAATCATTGATCTTAAACGGCAAGGCGTTGGCGGGATATTGATACATTGTATTGAAGGCATCGTCGCCACTCATAAGGGGCGCCTTTCTTTTGTTGAAGCTCCCCCCTATTCCAAGATCCACCGAAACAAAGTCGCTCACCTTTATCTGAAGGTTGTTGTTCAGGCGTAGTCTCGACAACTTTCTTCCATCGCCTTCGCTTTCAATCCCATCGGTAGTATAATACCCCAAATGTGAGAAATACTGGGTGATTTCGTTTCCTCCCGAAAATTCTCCCGTAATATGTCGGTAGCTCGCCAAATCGCTGACAAATTTCTTGTGGTAATCTTGGTTGGGATTTCTTACGGTATCTCTCTTGTTGGTATATGCATCTATTGTATTTTGATCGTATATGGGAGATATACCGTCGTTCGCCAAAGCTTGGTTATAATTTTTCGCATAATCTTGGGAGTTCATCATTTCAGGAAGAAACGTCGGTGTCCGTACCCCTCTACGCACTTTAAACTTAATAGAGCGATCACCCTTCAAACCTTTCTTTGTCTTTACGATCATGGCCCCTGGCGCCGCGGTAATTCCGTACAGGAACGAGCTTCCATAATCCTTGGCCAATACGATATTGTCAACCTCTCCCGGGGTCAATACCAGGTTTGACGGTATTCCATCCAAATACATCTCACCAACACCGGCACCGCGAACGCTATTGCTGAAATTTTCTATTTCAGGTGAAGCCGATCCATAATTGGAAGTGAGTCCTGATAACCTTCCCGCCAAAGCCTCTTGTACAAATGTGGTAGGATAATCGCTTAACTCGTCTCCCGTAATGCGTTCAACGGAACCCGTGATCCGTTCGAAGGGCAAATCTCCATAAGCCACACTAATTTTTCGGTCTGCATCAATAGTGCCCCATTCCTTAAGAATGATCGAAGTACTTTCGAGTTCACCGTTCGTTACGTTCACTGTAGTCCTTTCGAACCCTAAAGCCGAAATAACCAGTACATCTTCCTTGTTCGCACGTATGCTAAAAACGCCATTTAGGTCGGTAAATGTTCTATTTTTTGAGTTGGAAGCCACTATTGTCGCTTTATCGCACACCTCACCGGCCTCGTTCAATAGTGTTGCCGAAACCTCAAATAGTTCACTTGTATCTTGAGCCATACCCTTATGGGTGCTTAACCACAACAGAGCAGTGATTACTAGATATATGGGTCGTAGTTTTTTCATTGTTAGATCTTTTATTATTAACATACTACCAGCCTGGGTTTTGTTTCATTTCTGGGAGCTCAAAAATCTGTAAATCACCCAATCGAAGTGGGTAGCGGTAATGTTTCTCTTCAAAACGTCTCTCTATAGGTATTTCAAATCTTTCGAATCGTACACCCGTGGGGGCACTGGCGTCATCGATAATTTTTACGCCATGAAAATTGTAATTGTCCAGTTTTTCATGAGCGATTCTCCAGCGGA
This sequence comes from Zobellia galactanivorans, assembly GCF_000973105.1. NCBI lineage: Bacteria > Pseudomonadati > Bacteroidota > Flavobacteriia > Flavobacteriales > Flavobacteriaceae > Zobellia > Zobellia galactanivorans. Next base: position 465,777 of record NC_015844.1, read on the forward strand.
TCAAATCGAACCAGATATGGTACTCAAAACACAGCTCTACCTGAAACTCATTTCTTACCCGCTCTTGAAAGACGGCATAATCGGTAGTGAATTCCGGTCTAACATCTGCCATACCCACTCTATTACGAACGGCGTTTAAAGCCCCAACTGCCGTAAGACTGGCACCTGGTACGGCCGCATTCGGGTTCTTATAGGCCTCGTTGACCGCCTCGGCGTAGTTAAGGTATATCTCGGCCATTCTTATATAGGGCGCATTAATGTACTTGCTGTCGTTATATTTTTTACTGTTCCACTTATCCGGCAACATTTTTCGAACCAAATAGCCTGTTTTTGAGTTTCCAAAATCGGCCCCGTTAGGAGTGGTACGGTCAACCCCTAAAGGATCTGTTCGCATGTCAATGGTTTCATTCTCTGAAAATTTTGACCAAGTACTGCCATGGTACAATATGTTCTTGTAAAACCTTGGGTCTCTATTTTCATATGGATTTTGGTCATCATACCCCGATCGGGAATCCGTAATCGGCCATCCATCGGCGGTTTCGTAGAGGTCTACCAGCTCTTGAGTAGGACTTAGCCCGGCATATCCTCCGATATTGATCCAAAGCCAAGTATGGAAGTATAAATTGGAACTGGGTCGAGAAGGTTCATAATAGCGGGGCCAAACCCCTTCTATGGTGCCCGGTTCGGTATGGAAAATATTGTTGTAATCCCCTTGGTAAAGGCCCACCTTATCGCTTGTCTCCGAAAGTTTGATCAAATCCCACGCCGCTTGGGCCGCTTTTTCCCATAATTCGGTATCACTTTCATTGTTTACGGTGTAATTAGGACTTGCCGCCGTAGTCAGCGCCCTTGACTTAAGTGCCATAGCAGCCGCCTTGCCCATTCTCCCCATCATAACCGGGTCGTTCAAATAACTGACCTTGGGCAAATATGCAATTGCCGAATCACAATCGGCGACGATATCGGTGATCTGTTGCTTATATGTAGGCCTTGGTAGGTTTAACTCGGTTTCTGGAAATATTTTCTCCTTAATATAAGGCATGGCGCCCCAACGTTTAGATAGCTCATGGTAGCCCAACGCCCTAAACAAAAAGGCTTCCCCTTTTACTTGGTTTTTCTCATCCTTGGTCATTACGTCGGAGGTTACATCATCAATACCATATAAGATTGAATTTGAAACATATACAGCTTCCCACATATCTTCCCAGGCCATTTGAAAATCAGGATTAGCAAAATTCTCGTTTACAGCGGCCACCCAATCCCCCCGCATCACTTTATCATTCCCCCCTACACTTCTGGTATTGAGTACTTCTCCCGAAAACTGGCAACTGTTCCCGTAGTTTTTACCTCCACCTGCACTTTGCCGACCATTATAATCGTATCGTGATTCAAAAAACCACTCCATAGTGTCATACAGCCGGAAGGCCATACCGTTGATTTTATTTTTGTCTCTCCAGATATCTTCCTCTGTCAGAAAACTTGAGTTCTCATCACGTCTATCAAGGTAATCTTCACAGCCTACCAATATGACTATAGAGAGTATGAGTAGTATATAGTTATATTTCATCATTGTTGTTTTTTAGAAATCGATATTTAGAGTAAAAATGTATCTTTTTACAAGGGGATAGGCCCCATAACCTCCGGATAGTCCGTTACCCCCTTCAGGGTCCCCAAAAGGAACATCGGACCAGGTATATAGGTTCTGACCGGATAGATTGAACTTCATACGCTGGATGCGCAACAAACGTTGCAAATAAGCTGATTCCAAAGTGTAGCCAAGGGTGACATTCTGAAGTTTTAAATAGGCCGTACTCAATACGTTAGCATCACTACGTTTTCTATAAAATCGTTCGCCTGCATTGGAAAAAGCCGGAAATTGTGCATCTTGGTTCTCTGGCGACCAACGATCTAAATGCACGGTTTTTGCCTCTAAAAGGTGTTGGTCAAAGTTTGGATAGTATTTATTGGTTGAATACGCCACACCATCCTTACCGAAGAAACGCACACCGAGATCAATACCCTTGTATGACAAATTGGTATTAAATGCATACAGAATGAAAGGCTGATTCGTCTCTTCCATAGGGACATTATCATTGGCCTCAATTTCTCCGTTACCATTGAAATCAGAGTAAAAATAATTTCCTGGTGCATTGCCTCCACTAATAGCAGGGGCGTTAACGGCCTGTTCAAAATTATTGATATAACCGTTGGTCTGATACCCACTGATCCAACCAATGGGCTTGCCTTGCTGCTTTTGATAATCGGGTGTGAGCGCCCTATCGGCCTTATAGACGATCCGGCTATCGGCAATGGTAAAGTTTCCTCCTAAGGAGTACCTGAATCCACTTGGTGTTATATGGCTATAATTAGAGACCACTTCAATACCTTGATTTTTAGATTTTCCTTGATTAATAGGAGGCAGGCCTACTTTACCCAAGGACCCGAATCCCGGATGGTAATACGATGGAACGGGGTTCGATAATAAAATACCTTCTCTCCTTTCCTTATAGAGATCTACGGCCAATGTTAGATCGTTGCCCAAGAGGGCGACATCAAAACCTAGATTTTGTTTATACGCGGTTTCCCAAGTTGCATTCGGGTTGGCAATTTTAACTTCACCATATCTGGGCGCTTCATTTGCTGCGGGCAAACCGAACCTCATATAGCCCCATTTGTTGGACACTTCATCCCATCCTCCTAGGTAGAGAAAGCGGGGGGAGTTTTTTTGATTGCCCGTTTCCCCATAGGAGTAACGCACTTTAAAATCATCTAACCAAGGTAGGTTCTTTTCTACAAGAGGTTCTTTGGCGATGTTCCAGCCAATGGCCGCTGCAGGAAAGAAGCCAAAGCGTTTTCCCGGGGCAAATTTTTCCGATCCATTATAACCTGCACTAACTTCAAATATATAGCGCTGCTTATAATCATAATTGGCCCTACCGACCCAGTCCTCACCGAAATACGGCAAATCCGTAGCGCTTAAACGCCTTTCATTTCGGTTAAAAACCCCCAGAAATCCTACATTATGCGAACCGAATTGACGTTGATAATCCAACTTAGCTTCGTAATAAATATTTCTAATACTGCTCTCGTAACTTTCACCTCCCGTACTGTGAAAATCCAGATCCGTTGAATTGTAGTTTTGTCCCGATTGTTCTCTCCATTGATCACGTTCGGCATCGTAAAGCCACTCACTTACATTCCACCCTTCCCTTTTTTCATATTCGTAGGCGGTACTGTAATTAAAACGACCTGATAGTAAAAGCCCCTTAGTGATAAAGTCCAGTTTTTGGGTAAGGCCTATTTGTATATCAACCACATCCCTTCTGAACTTACGCATTCCCGAATAGTTCAGCGCATTATAGGCGTTGGCCTGGTAGGGCACTTCGGCCCCTGCGGCGGCTAAACGTATCCCTCCTTGGTTAGGCGCCAAAGGATCCGGATGGGACAATACGAATTCTTCCGGATAATACAAGGGAAACAAATAAGGCGTGGCCTGATCTATAAACTTGAATACATTGCTAAATTGATCGGCCGCAACCTCGGTGTTCGGTGTTTTCCGCAATTCCGATCGCCCTGAAATATCAGTTTTTAACGTCGTGGTCTTGGTAAGGTTGAAATCTAGGTTCGTTCTAAAGTTATATTTGTCATATGAAAATTCAGGACTGTAATAGCCGTTCGATTTTTCCGTTTTTACAATATCCCCAACATGGTTCACACTGAAGGATGTAAAATACTTGACAAAATCCGTTCCACCGGAAACGTTGATACGGGCATTGCTTTCCCATCCGACATCCCGTATAAGGGCATCGTACCAATCAATATCTGGATAGGCATAGGGATCACGGTTCGGATCAAGAAAGGTATCGATATACCGTTGAGACCTTAAACCGTCGTAAAAACCTGAATTTTTTATGGATTCTTGCCCGAGGGTCAGCACGTCGTAAGACCCAAGCTGATCGGGTATATCGGTCAACACTTTGGCCGTAATACCTCCGGCCACGCTAATTCTAGGCGCTCCTATGGACCCTCTTTTTGTTGTAATCAAAATAACCCCGTCGGCACCACGAACCCCATAAATAGCGGTTGATGAGGCATCTTTTAATACCGATATGGAAGAAATCTCCCCTGGATCCAATTGCGAAAATCCACCGGCCGCTTCCACTCCATCGACCAAAATCAACGGAGAGTTGTCCCCATTAAAACTTGACACACCTCGAACGGTTATCTTAGCGTCATCGGCACCAGGTTGTCCCGTATTGATTTGGGTAAACACCCCCGGAAGCCTATCTTGTATTACCTGTGAGAGGTTGGTGATACCCGTGCTTACTAAATCCTTTCCCGAAACATCGGATACGGCCCCAACGATATTGCTCTTCTTTTGCGTGCCGTAACCAATGACCACGACCTCGTCTAAGCTTTGTGCCTCAGGTAGCAAGCTTACATCGATTACAGATTTTCCGTCAACATCGAATTCCTTTGCAATAAAACCTATATAGGTAAAAGTAAGTTTGTCGGTAGGTTCGACTTTTATGCTATAGTTTCCGTCGAAGTCGGTTACGGTTCCTTTGGAAGTACCTTTAATAATGACATTGGCACCCAAAAGAGGCTGTCCCGTTTCATCGGTGACCTGACCAGAGACCTCAATGGTTTGAGCACATATTACCTGCATGGAAATAGCAGCAGTGATGATACAGATTATTAGTTTGAATTTCATAGGTTATTCGTTTTGAAAAATGCTTCTTTTATAATTGAGATCAGTCTTTTACCAATCGTATCCCGAACATCATCCCTGAGTGGTAGTCAAAATATCTGAAAGTATTGTTGTAGCTGGCGTTGAGCTCCCAAACACCATAGTTGCCATTGTTGACCCAAAGGTTGGCCCTTGACTGTTCTAGGGGCACCCTAAAGCCCTCGACAAAGTCGTTCGAGGAAGGATAGCGCCATCCTGCGGTTTCATAATTGAGTCCGTAAATATTGGCCCCACCCTCATGCCATTCGCTCAACAGGTTTCTAGGGTGTCCCGCATAAGCTTTCAATGTGTTTATATCCGAAGGTTTCATAACATGCCATCCTTCCGGTGCTATGGCACTCTCTACCACCCACCAAGAATAGACTCGACCGTAGGTGTTCACCCAATTCGATGGAAATCCTTCCACAGCGGGATGTTCGTTGTAATAAAGAGCGTTGACGTCATCTTTCACCAATTCGTTAAGCCCTAGTTGATTTATTTTTTCACCATCGGTAAAGCGGGTTGCCCTCAAGTTTTGCGACATCCAAACCTGTGTGCCGACCCTTACCCATTCGTAATGATTTACCTCATCACCTCGAGCATCCCTAATGGAGCCTGTCATTTGAGGTGTGAACTGTAAAGGCACCGAGCTCGATTCATTGCCATCGGCATCTTTTGCTACCACAATGGCGTAATAGGTCTTCACATCCGTTATATCACTCGGTATATCACTATTTGGCACTTTATACTCCGTTTCCGTAAGGCCGTCGGCCACTTTATTCAATGGCGGATACACCGTATCTATATAGACATCGTAGGACACCGCCCCGTCTGCTTTTGCCCATACAAGCGATTCATCTAAAGAAAAGACCCCGTTTACGGCAAGATCTTGAACTATAGGTGCTCCTGGGGCGCCAGCATTTAAAATAGTAAAACTGAATACCGAAGATTCGGTAGTGTTCCCCATGGGATCGCTAGCCTCAATACGCCAGTAGTAGGGTTTGTTTATTTCCAAACCTTCTGCATTAATCTGGGTGGCAGAAATATTTTCGCCCAGTTTTACATTTGGGGGAGAAACCTCATCGAGATAAACCGTGTACGAAACCGCATCATTTTCAGGATCTGGGGCCTCATTCCACTTAAGGGTGATATTACTCGAATACTGTCCGCTTTTGTGTTCCGGTGAAGTTGCCATGGGCTCGTCGGGTGCCCCTGGTTTTAATTTTTTGAACATACGGACTTCACTTGCAGAATCATTTATAAGGTCGGAAACCTTAACCTGCCAATAATACACCTCCCCGACCTCAAGGTCGACAGGGTCCATGGAATAGGCCAGTTCCTTTGTGGTAGCGACCTTTTCCTTCGGAGGATTCGTTTTTCCAAAGAAAACCTGATACTGCAGCTCTTCCCCTTCGCCCGCAACAACCTCTTGCCATGTAAACTCTAGCTGGTCACGTACAAAGATGTTATCGGAAGGGCCGTCGAGAATCGGGGCATCCGGAGCGGGAATACTACTAAAACTCCAAATCTCACTGGCCGCCCTATCGCTTCCGTTATCGGCAAACACCTGCCAATAGTAAACTTTATCCTTACGAAGCTTATAATCGGTTAAGGTATAGGTCGTGGCTTCCAATTTGCTGGCTTGGGAGAAAAGCTTCGTGCTATCTAGTCCCAAATAAAAATCGTACTTCAATGATTTTTGCATTGGATCGGTAGCTTCCCAAGAAAAGGTGGGGGCAATGTCAATTCCATCACTCTTATCACCGGGTGACTTCAAGCTTATACGCGGATCGCTAAGCTCGATGGTTTCTTCATCATCGTTGTTACATGAGAGAAGTGTGATTACGGACACAAAACTTATGACCATTAAAACTTTTTCTATGTACTTCATAATTTCAAATGGTTGGTTAAAAATCTTATTCAACTTTTCGCTCAATAAGGACTGGTGGATTTACTTTAAGTAGACAGATCAAAATCATTCAGATTATGGAACGACATCGGATTATGCGGTCATTCCCCTCTTGAAACACAGTAGGTAAATTGGTATCCTGAAACTTGTTTTCTTAGTGTAAACTCGTCCAAATATACCGGCTGGATTACGTTTACAGGGGGGATATATATTTCAGTTTGAGGTTGTATTTTGTTCTAGGTGGAGAAAATCACTGAAATAGGAGGTCGTTTTGTTCACAAAACATTAAGTTTTATTTAAAGGTCAAAAACCTCATAAACACGTAAGATATGTATTACATTATTTATTGAATAAAATTGCATCCCTATACATTCTTTAAAAAAAACATACCCTATATATCAAAGAAGACAACCTCAGGAACGGTTTCTTTTTTGTACTTCGTCATAGGATAGGGAAATAGACCGTGGAAAGAAGTAAAATGTCACGTCTATGTTTCGAAATAGTAAACTACTTCAGGCCAAGCCCGCGAGGCATTCAAAGGAATATACCTTGCTTTCGAGGTAAGCCTCGGAGCATTTAATCTCGATTATCGAGTAAAATTCCCTAGGGAAGGATTATTGGCAGTTGCTCCGTAGAGGGCAAAAAAAAACGCTGTATATAACAGCGTTTTTTATAAAATGCAAGAAGTTGTACTTATTATAATGCCCTAATATGGACCGCCAAACCATTTTTGGCCAATAGGGTATGATCTATACTATCTTTTGAACTTACTTTTCTCGTTTCTATCGCTACTTTGGTACGGGCATCGCTATTGGCATCATCCGAATATAGCGTAGCCTCATATTCCTTTCCAGCATCAAGAAAATCTAATGTAAAACTAATATCCTTCCCGGTCGATCCGCTTAAAGCCCCAACGAACCAATCATTGTTACTTTTTCGGGCAATTATGGCGTATTCCCCAGGGTAGCCGTCCAATACCCGGGTGTCGTCCCAAGTAGTGGGCAAGGCATCGTACCATGCCAATTCGGGCACTTCCTGTATGAATTCTTTAGTACCCCCTGCACCTTCTTCTCCTGGTTTTGACCCTTCGGGCCTATCGTACCAGTATAAAAATTGCCATGGACTATAAATACAAACGGCCTTGGCCAACTGTGAGGCATGACTGCCCATTTTCTCTTCTACCCTAGGCGCGAAATAGCAATTGGTCTGATCACCGGCCCCGGCGATCATACGCGTAAATATGGTACTTATGACCTCTCCATTTTCGGGTGATTCCTCATCTCCCCTAATTCCCTCTTGGGTCATTAGGTTGGGATAGGTTCTTGAGTAGCCCGTAGGTCTGTACTCATCGTGAATATCGATCATAAGATTGTGTTCCGCGGCTTTTCGTACGGCATCGTGCAACCAAACGGTCCATTCTTGCGGACCTACGTTCACGAAACCGTATTTTATACCGCTTACGCCCCATGATTTCAACAAGGGCAAAACCTCATCCAATTGTTTTTCCAAAGCCCTTCTGTTCACATAAAGAACAACTCCTACATTCTTACTTTTCGCATACTTGATTACATTCAATAAATCTAGTGGACCCTTAGATCTTTTAGGATCAATCGTAATCGTAGTCGCATCGGAGGCATCGTCGTATTCATTACCGTACCAACCGGCATCAAATTCTATATACTGTAAATTGTGTTTTACCGCGAAATCTACACAGGCCATCCCCCCTTGGGTTGTAAGCGTAGATTCCCGTATGATTTTTCCCGGTCTTATATATGAGGTATCGCTTATCTTGTTCGGTTCGTTCAGGTTCAACAATAAATAATTGTTCTCTAACAACTGTGCAGGTTTTTTCGCCGCCATGACAAAGCGCCATGGGGTTTTGTCAACCGTGTTCCCCAATACGACCTTACTGCTCAATTCCGAAACCAGTGTACCGCTTTTATCTAGGTCGCGTCTGAGTTTCATCCGTGCATAATCGACTAGTGCGGCTTCGCCTATGGCCGTAAACAATGAATCTTTGAGTTGTACTAGCAAGGGGCGTTCCACTACCGTATCGAGTTCCGTTACCTTCCTTTTGGAAATCTCGCTCTGTGCCCTTACCGATGACCAAGCCGTAGCGGACGGTGATACTGAAAATTCGGTGAGTTCCTTTTCAATGGTACCCTTTGCTTCCTTAAACTCGTACCGGAATGCAACCCCTTCATTATATGCCCGAACTCGGAGGTTGTATAAAGCCCCTTCGCCCTTTAGTTTGATGAGTGATTCCTTATAATTTTCGGGATAGCTGTTTTTTTCACCATAGACCGGTTTCCAACTTGAGTTGACCTCATCGGTCTCTACCGATTCTATTTCAATGGACGAAACTGCTTGCGTTCCATTTTCCATTTGAAACCCCAAACCGGAACTTGCAATTACTTCTTGGCCGTCAAAACTAATATGGTACGAAGGTGATGTTCCATTTCCCGTATCGAAGGTAAAGCTGTATTTAGCGTCAGGACTGGTAAGGTTTACACTCTCCATGTTCTTATCTCCCGAACATGAAAATAATAAGACGAAGGCAAAAAATGAAAAAATAGGCGTTAGGTGTTTTTCAGGTCTTCGTAAGAATTTGTTTTTGCGCATAGTTTAAAGATTAGTTTAATGGTTAAGAACGAAATAAAAAAAGCAAATATGAGCGGATACCACTCATATTTGCCCTAAGATAAAAAGTATTAATAACCAGGATTCTGCTCTAAGTTAGGGTTTGAGAGCAACTCTCTTGGTGGATAAGGAAACAACATTCGATGTGGTTCTATGGAAAATTGGAAATCTTGCGGATAACCATCTCCGGCACCAGGTGCCGACTCGTTCTGGTTCGGATTAAAAAAGCCTTCTAATTTCGACTTGGTATAATCCAATCCTCTTCTCCTCATATCGAAGAGCATGTTCTGCTCATAGGTCAGTTCCAAGTCACGTTCGATAAAAACGGCATCCCTGAAATCATCTTGGGACAACCCTGACAAAGTAGGTAAACCTGCTCTTTCCCGGATGGCATTAAGGCCGGTATAATCGGCTGCACCCAATTCATTGGTTACCTCGGAATGCAACAATAAAATATCGGCATAACGCAGAACAGGAAAGTTGTTGGGGCAGAAAAAGTTGTTGTCCAATTCAGCACCAACAGCCCTCCATTTTCCTTGATAGGCTTGGGCCTGGGGGCCATCTTCCATATTCAAAATATCACCTGCCTTAAAAGGTGGCTTATCGTTTAAAAGCAAATACTCCGTTACAATGGTCCATTTATATCTCGGACCTGAATCATGAGACGCATACCATTTAGCGAATTCAGGGGTTACCCCGTCTAAGGCTGAACCTCTGGAGTAATCTTGCCCACTCGTCCAAATACCTTCCGTAGCATCATTTGGGGTCATATACCCGAACATTCCCCTGAAATTTTGAACAAGGCCTTCTTTCTGGATCGAATACATCATTTCAGAATTGTTCTCGTTCTGCCAGTCCCATAAATCCTGATAAGGGGTATCCGATTGCACCAAACTGTACTGTCCAGAACCCATAACCTTCTCCAATAAGATTTTAGCTTCCTCTAGGTTAGATTTGTCGTTCAAGGGCGCTCCGCCCATGGTAATATAGGCCTTTGCCAACATCCCTTGGGCCGTTCCTTTTGTTATATGTCCCTCATTGAAACCTCTATTGGTATATTCACTTCTTGTAGGTAATACGGCCGCGGCATCCTTAAAATCTTGGATCAAGAAGGCATAGGTTTCTTCAATACTGGCCCTAGCCGGAAACAGATCGTCCGTTAGGGTCTGTGGCTTGTCTACAATTGGCATTCCTCCCCATAGGCGTACAGCGTAGAAATAGGCCATACCTCTAAGAAACTTAGCTTCAGCAACAATTTCCGCTTGTCGTCCAGCGTCTTCCATTTGAATTTGGGGAGCTTTTTCGATGATATCGTTAGACATTCTCACTACATCCCAAAGACGTTCCATAATATCGAAGTATGCCGGATCTCCGAACTCGTTGTTCCAACTCCATGTAGAGAGGTTGTTCCTTGGGTGTATTTCACGAAATTTATAGTGAAAAACAGGGGTTGGAAATTCCGTTGCCCAAAACATACGATGGTTAAAAACCACCAACATACCCATAAAATGGTGGGCCGAATTGACCATGGTCTCTATTGTGGCTTCCGTAGGAAAATCGGTATCGCCAAAAGAATTGTATACCTCTTCTTCCAGATAGTCCTCACAAGAGGTCGAAGCAAAAAGAAGACTTAAAATTAAAATGGTGTTTATATATATCTTTTTCATCTTTTCGTCCTTTTAAAAGTTAAAATTCAAGCCCAACGTATATGTCCTAGAAAGCGGATAAACCCCAGCGTCAAAACCTTCACTAAAGGCTTCTCCTCCACCTGAATTCACATCGGGATTGTAACCGTCGTAAGTCGTAAGCGTAAGTAAGTTGGATGCATTGAGATAAATGTTCAGTCCACCTAACAGACCGATATCATCAGGGAAAGTATATCCCAAACGAATGTTCTTCAGACGAAGGTAGCTACCGTCCTGTATCTGTCTGTTGTCGAACGTCAGCCCTTTTCTACTATTGTTGCTGCTACTATTTACGGCCACCAAGGCATCCCTATTATCAGGAGTCCAAAAATCGGAATTGATAGCCTTGTCCGCATCACCCGAGTAAAACATCACAATATCTGAACCAGTGGTTCCCTGTAAAAATAAGGATAGGTCGAAAGCCTTGTATTTGAAACGGTTGGTAAGCCCGAAAATATAATCAGGTTGTCCCGTTCCCAAAGATTCTTGATCAGCATCGGTAATTATACCATCTCCATTAATATCCTTGTAGATATAGAAACCTTCTTGATGCAAGTTTCTTTGAGGATCCATATCTACAGGCCAGTTATCGGCTTGTGACTGGTCTCTGAAAACCCCTTCAATTACATATCCGTAAATCTGTCCGGCAGGCTGTCCTTCGTATAAACGTGGTCCTCCCCTTCTGTTCCATTTGGCTACTTCAATATAAGGCTCCTGTGTGTTGGGGTCGATGTTCGTTCCCTCTCCTACATTGGTAGCTTTAGATTCTATATGGGATACGTTTGCATTAATGTTCCATGAAAAGTCTTCGGTTGAGGCAAGGGCGGCGTCTATACCGAATTCCAATCCTGTATTGCGCAATTCACCCAAGTTCTGAATGGAAGAATCGAAGCCGGTACTTTTAGGTATAACTACAGGCAGGATCAAATCTTCGGTATCCTTTAAGTAGTAATCAAAGGTAAAACCAAGTTTTCCGTTCAAGAAGCGTGCATCTAGACCAACATTGTATTGGGTAGTCGTCTCCCATTTCAAATCAGGATTCGATATTCTTGACAGGTTAACCCTATTTACGATCTGGTCGTCATAGCTATAGGTTCCACCAATGGTCCATAGGCCAATGGCACTATAGGGATCAAGCGAACCGTTACCGGTTTGACCGATACTCGCCCTTAGTTTCAAGTTGGAAACGAAGTCTTGATCTTTAAGAAAATCTTCTTCGGTCGGGCGCCATGCCAAGGCCAAGGAAGGAAAGAATCCCCATTTATTCGATGCCCCAAATACAGACGAGCCATCTTGTCTTACGTTAACGCTGGCGTAGTACTTACTTTTAAAATCATAGTTCATCCTTCCGAAAAAGCCAACGGTTTGCCACTTGCGTTTTCCATTACTCAAACCTGCGGTCTCAATATTACCTCCACCTAGGTTTTCGGTACCCAATTCATCGGTCGCAAAATCTTCAATACTTACATTGAGGTTGGATATCGTTTGGGATATCAATTCACCCCCACCTACCACATTTAGATTATGGTCGCCAAAACTATTGGTCCAAGTAAAATAACCATTGGTATTGGTACGAACGGCCTCTACCCCATTGATTCTTGCCTGTCCATTTGGCACAGGTGAATCAAAATAGGTCAAGGTTCTTTTCTGGTAGAATTTTCTTGTGGCATCGGAATAATCTATACCGGCACTACCTGTAAAGGTCAATGATTTTGTTATTCTAAAATCGGCCTGTACGTTACCTAAAAGTCTATTGGTGAATATTTGGTCGTCTATATCCTGTAAAATCTTCAATGGATTGGTGTACTGTTGACTCACCTTCGAATCCGTATACCAAAGTCCGGTCGATTCATCGAACCATTCCGGGTCATGAATAGGCGCCTGCCCCAAAGCATAGGTTACCGTATTGTAATTGAAACCTGCACCAGCTGGCACTCTTTTATTGATCGACCTACTCAATAATAGATTCGTTTTTACGTCTATAAAGTCGCCCAATTTTTGGTCAAGGTTCACCCTAATCTGGGCATCCCTATAACCTGACTCTACCATGATCCCCTGTTGATCCACATATTTCCCAGATAGCAAATATTTTGTTTTTTCATTACCTCCCGTAAAAGCCAGTGCAATGTCTTGGGTAATGGCAGGACGATAAATAAGGTCTTGATAGTTGAAGGTTTTGGCATCTTCGGCCACTGGGTGGTATTTATCGGAACCATTGAACCTTACATTTTGAGGAGCAACGCCCCCATTGATCTCACGTTCGGTATATCTTCTTACATATTCCGGGCCATCTAATGTTTCTATTTTACGGATTATGGTCTGAACCCCAGTAGAATAGTTCAAGTTCAGTTTTGTCTTTCCGATATTCCCTCTCTTAGTCGTAATCAAAACTACCCCGTTGGCACCTCTACTTCCGTAAATAGCGGTAGCTGCGGCATCCTTCAATATTTCGATATTGGCAATGTCGTTAGGGTTGATAAAGGATAGTGCATTGGGACGAACCTTGTTCGTATCGTTTCCGGCTCCGCCACCTTCGTTCAGACCTCCTGAAACATAGAGGTCATCATTATCACTGTTCACCGGGAAGCCATCTACAATATAAAGGGGTTCCGTAGATCCCGTAATCGTACTGGTACCTCGTATTCTAATGTTGATCCCACCACCTGGTGAGCCATCCCCAGTAGTAACCTGAACACCTGCGGCCCTACCTTGCAAAAGGTTGCTGACCGTATTGGTCGGGATCTCACTTATGTCTTTACTACTGATCGAAGCTACTGATCCGGTCAAGTCACTTCTCTTTACCGCTCCATACCCCACAAGCACCACCTCATCCAAGGCAGTAGCATCTTCGATCATGGTAACATTAACCACCGTTTTCCCGTTAATTGCGATTTCTTGTGACTTTAGGCCGATAAATGAAAAAACTAAGGTCGTTGCTCCCTCGGGCACATTTATCGAATAGTTTCCGTCAAAGTCGGTTTGTGTACCCGTAGTCGTACCTTTTGCCAAAACGTTTACCCCGGGCAATGGTTGTCCGCCTTCATCGATGACCGTTCCCCTGATTATCTGGTAAAATGCACTCTTGCCTATATCCATGGTATTCACAGGGCGTACAGCGGCAATGCCGTTTTGCGCCAATGCCGACATATGAGGTTCAACTATCCTTTGAATTTCGGAGTTGGTCAGAACAATCTGTTTTTCAATCACCGTATACCGGATATTCGTATGCTCCAAGACCAAGTCAAGTATAGAGCTGATAGGCTGGTTTCTTACGTCTATGTCCACTAGACGTTCAAGATCAATAGATTCTTGGTTGGCCAAAAAGTAAAACTGACTTTCCTTTTCTATTTTATCGAGAACTTCACCAAGTCTCACATCGGTCATCTTTAGTGATAGCTTTTTGTGCTGCGCATACGAATCGTTCGCAAAAACACTGCTTATCGCCACTATAACCAAGAAAAAGGTAATTCTCATGATTCTTAAAATTTTACGCAGGGTAAACATTTCCGCTCCCCCTCGTTTCGGTTTTTTTTCCATAATTTTGTAATAGTTTAGTAGTTATAATTCGGTTGTGACTTCTAATCGCCCTAACAGGAATGTGTTGCAACCACTTTCCTGTTTTTTTTGTTATTAAGGTTACACCATAGGCATTGGTTTTGGTTTGGTTGGTTTTTCTTTTATTATCGAACCGTGATTTTGACCTTTCGCTTTGAAAACTGAAAGTGTCCTTCGTCCTTTTTTCGATCTTCTATATGATAGTCTATAGGGAAACTCATTTTTAAGAGCCGTAATACCTCCTCAATATCCTCATCTACAAATACCGCCCGCAATCTCAAATCTTTACCTGTATGGTTTTCTATGGTAACGTCGACATTGTACCATCGGCCCAATCGTTGGGCCACCTCTTCCATTGAATCGTTCCGAAAGACCAATTTGCCATCTTTCCAACTCGAAAATTTGTTGTCACCTACGATGTTCGAACGACTTACTCGGTTCGTCTTCGAATCGATAACGACCCTCTCACTGGGCTCCATTGATAATTGCTGTTGGTCTCCTTTAGGTTTTAACAGAACCTTTCCCGACTCTAAGACGACATCGGTTTTTTCTCCCTTGTAGGCTACTACGTTAAATTTGGTTCCCAAAACGGAAATATCAACATCAGGGGTTACCACATTAAAGGGCCTGTGTTTATTCTTCTTCACATCGAACCATGCCTCCCCTATTAAATGGACATCACGGGTTTCTCCAAATTGTGGTGGGTAAGTCAGGGTCGAACCACTATTCAACCAGCCTGTGCTTCCATCGGGTAAAGTAAATTGAAGTTTTGACCCCAAGGGAGCATTTATACGAATAGAAGAAACTTGATCGAGGACGTTTTCTTTTTGCCCATTTATACATACTAGGTACAGTAGTCCCAATGGCAATAGCAACATCGCGGCAACACGTGCATAGGCCATCCATATTTTTCGAAAGACGTCGGATATATTTTTACCTCCTAGACAACCCGGCTTGCCGATTGGTCTTTGAAACAAATGTCCTAGACTTTTATCGGGGAAATTATCATCTTGGGAAAAGGCTTCCCAATGTCTTGCCAATAACTCTTTTAATTCTTCTTCCCGTTCAGCATCCGCAAAAAGAGACTCTATGTACTTTCTATCCTTAGGGGTATCTTCTCCTGAGAAGTAGTCAAGAATTCTTTTTTCATCTAATTTCATCTTCATCGGAAAAGCTTTAGAAATAATAAAAAGGCACTACTATTAAGTAATATCCGATATTGTCCTTATTCCCCTATGCCATAACAAGTTTTCGTTAAATTTTGTTAAAGAAAATGGAAGTATTCCGTTTAGCGGGCGCTCCAATGACATGATCCTTTAGGTCTAGATTGTAGATTGACAGGCGATATTCGATCAAAGTACGAGTACCGTAATATTGTGAAATAAGAGGGCATTACGCTGCCCCGTTCGGACTATCACGATCAATAAATCACGGACATACCCTATTTAACGGCTTATGAAGTCTTTTGAGCGCAAACTTTCGTTTCGGGCCTACTATATTTCTAGAACCCCTGGTTCTTCAATACCGTTCAAATGCACGCGAAGGTATTTTAAGGCCAAAGTAATCTGGTTTTCAACGGTTTTAGGACTTATTCCCATCTCTACGGCAATATCTTTTACGGGAAGGCCTTCAAAACGGCTTTTGATAAACGTCTCCTGTCTTCTCTTTGGCATTTTGGCCACCAGGTTTTTCAACCTTTCCATGGTAAAATTGTAATCCAATTGATCCGTGGTAGACAGGTCAAAGCCTCGCTGCACACCTTCCGATGCCAAATAATCGCGTACACGCCCCCGTCTTATGAAGTTTTTCTTGATCAAATTATAGGCAATTGTAAAGATATAGGCCTTAAAGGAATTGTCAGGTTTGAGGTTTTCCTTCTTTTCCCAAATTTTAGCAAAGACATCTTGCACCACCCCCTCGGCCTCTACGGGCGATTTTAAATACCCCAAGGCAAAATAATACAGCCTTTTATTATATCGGTCGAACAGTTCCCTATAGGCCACATCACATCCGAGTTTGAGATTGATTACTGAAACTTGATCACATTCTTCCACTATTTTTAAAGTGCTCATACTTTCTATTTTTGGTGGTGTGCTGAATTCGTTTGTATTGGATAATCGATTTCCATAATGGCGGCCATGTCTAAAGTGACATTTGTATGGGCCATGACTTTTTCAAAGAGTTCTTCCGCCAACTTTCTTCCTCCTTCAATACCCTTATAGCCTAGGGCCATTAAATATTGGCAGTGCATTTTATTCCTTAGGTCAAGGTTTTCATCCCAAATCATCAAATCGGGAAGGGAAACCGCGAAATAGTCGATTTTAACCTCATCGGCAAGGTGGGCCTCCCCGTAAGAAATCAGTTTTCCAAATCGCTTTAGAGCTTCTTTTGACTTTTTCAGTTTTATCAAGGCAAGGCCCTGATAAAAAATAGTTTCAGGCGGCTGATCGTTATAGAACCATACCGCCATTGGCTCGCTGGCACCCGAAGCGGCTTTCCTCCAATACAAATTTGCTTTTTCAATATGGCCAAGCCCCTCAAGGGCACAGCCGTACCAGTAGTCGATTTCGTTCTCATGGGCACCCGGCAGTTTGCCTTCACCAAGGTTATGGGGATAGGTTCTCGCCTTTTCCAAATTTTCCATGGCGGCCTTAAAATCCTTTTTTACAAAGGCCTCGCGCGCCATACCTATCAGACTCGATGTATAGGCCTTGGTCACTTTGCCTTCACCACCTTCCCATGGATGAAACTTCCTTTGCATAATCCATTCGTAGGCCTGCCTATATTTCCTTTCTATAATCAAGAGATAGGCTTTTTCGATATACAGGTCATCCCGAAGCAATACCAATTGCGGATATTTCTCAAAATTTTCAAACCGAAATGCTACCGATTTGTTCAGCCGTTTATAGAGTTGATCACGCTCCATAAAAATTCGGGCATCGTTGGGATCTAATTCAAAAGCGACCTCCATAGAGTCAAGGGCCTTGTTGAAGTCGCCCCTTTTATTGTAATAGGCCAAGGCCAGGTTTCTATGTGCCGTTGGAAAAGAAGGGTCGTTCTTGACCGAGTTTTCCCAACACGAAATAGCATCGTTGTACTGGAGGGCGTTGTACCAAAAATTACCTAAGTAGTAAGGCGCCTTAGCACATTCAGGATAGACACGTATGGCCGACTCAAGGGCCAAAACCGCTTCCAAACGATGCGGGAAGCAATAATCGGGAAGCGCCTTCTCGGCAGCTTTTATGGTTTCAAGGGCAGCGGTATCTTTCCCCGACCGGGTCAAAAACCAAGCTTTAAAGTACAGCGCCATCGGATAGTCAGGGCCACAATGGGAAACTCCCAACCCTATCAGGGCTATGGCCTCATCGAACAAACCGGCCCGGGCATAATCCAACGAAATTTCAATATAATTATGAATATCGTTGCGCATGAGCTCGATCAGTTCTTCTTTAGCCCCTTGGTTCCCCATAAGGTACTTTTCAAAATACAATCCGAAATTGAAAAGGTCTATGGATAAAGACTCCTCGATAAGCAATAGGGCCCGTTCGGTTTCCCCTTGCTTTCGGAGTACGGCCACCTTTAAGTGGCGTGCTTTATGATTATGCCAATTGCGTAGCAGTGACCGGTCTACGGTATCTAAAGCCGCAACCCAATCTTGCTTCATACAATCGAGAAGTGACAGCTGAAAATACCCAGGATCCATAAAGGAAACATCCCAAACGGACTTATAAAAAGCATCATAGGCTTCGGCATACTTGCCTTGGTAAGACAGCGAAAGCCCTAGATTAAAAAGAGGCTCCCCATCCAAAGGATTCGGGTTGCGGTCTATCTGCCTATTGTAGGCCTTTAAAAAGTATGGTGCCGCCTTTCCAAACTTTCCTTTCCCCATCAACCATAGGCCCATGGCGTTATTACAACGGATATCACCTGGGTCGCGCTCCAATGCCTCTCGGTAGTACGGCAGGGGGTCATAAGTGGCATGGCGATATTGTTCCAAATGAAGTCCGTTCAAAAACAGCTCCTCGTTCGTTTCTATATCCTTAGGTTCCTTAGCCGCCTGTGCCGGCTCGGGAATGGTATTCTCAGGTTCTTTTTCCGGTCTCCAATCCAACAGAACGCTTCCGTTCTCCAATAGGATCGAAAGTTCAAAATCGTGTTGGGGCAAATCGGGATCGATACTAAGCTCCGAGGCATACGATCGGCCCGGCCTAAAGTCATATTTTTCCTCTAAGAGCACCTCTTGTTTACACTTAAGTCGTACGGTAGCCTGGTTATAGACCGCAGTGGCATATGCCTTTACAAGGGCCCTATCCCCTTCGAATACGAGGTTCAACATCGCATCTTTTGATGCATTCTTTACCACGCCCAGATCTTGGTAGGGCATAAAGTACTGTGAAAACGATTTTTCCTCGTAAGGCTTGAGCCATGTAAAATCGGGTTGGTTATCGGTATAGACGCCGCACATCAACTCAATATAAGGGCCATTGGCATCGGTAAGGTTTCGGTCCCATGCCTTGCCAAAGTCCCCATTACCCCAGGTCCACTGTTTTTTTCCAGGGGAAATATGGTGATTGGCCACATGTAGCAGGCCTCCCTTAGAATCGTTTTCGTAGCCCCCGACAAAATTGTAATCCGACTTCATGGCCATGTACGATGTAGGTACGGGAATATTCGCATAACGCGAAATATCGGTACCCGGGGAATAATCAAACTTATAATAGACCCCTTTGGCAATCGGAAATTCGGAAACATCGCGTTTACCGTGATCGAATACGGCGGTAACATCGGGAGGAAAGACAGACTGATAGTCATCATTGACCGCTACTGCCGGATTGGCCCACCACAAAAATGTTTGGGGCCTATCGGTGCGGTTATAGAGGCTTACCTTTATTTCCAAATAGGCCTTATCGGGATGCAAGGTAAAGCCGGCCATGCCCTTGGTTCCTGACATACGCTCCATTTCACTGCACCAAACCGTTTTGCTCTGATCATCATTTTCGGTAATGCTATAATCAACGGGAAGGTAGGTAGAGGGGCGATGATGTTGTGGCCAGTTAAATTCGATACCTCCTGAAATCCACGGCCCCGTAAGTCCGACCAATGCCGGTTTTATCACTTCGTTATAATATACAAAATGGCGTTTTTTTACTTTATCGTAGGCCATTTGTACACGTCCGCCCAATTCGGGTAAAATCATAATTTTTAAAAAATCGTTTTCGAGAAAACAGGCCAGCCATTCCTTTTCGACCTTTTCGTCGCTTATTTTCTCGACCACCGGATAGGGGTATACTTTTCCGCTACTGCCTTGATACACCCTTTTTTCAAGAAAAATGGGGTTCTTTTCGGCAGCTCCGATTTCATAGGTAGGAATCATTATTTTTTCGCTCCAGACTTTTACGCTCATTACTTCATTTCATTTAGCCCTTTTCAAATGTCAATTAGGCTGATTGTTTATACGACAAGGAATTTATTGGAATACCGATATCGGCCATGATCATACCACCAAAGGATACTGCCACTTCGATATAGAACAAATGTATTCGCTGACGAGGCATCAAAAAATAGATTATGTTATTCATTTAATGGATTATTTTCTTATTACTATATTAGTCTTATGAAAAAAAAGGATGCTTTCACGGGGCAGAAGATGTTAGTATTACATAAAAAACCCCTCAAAATTTTAAGAAAAAACCAATTTACAAGGGGCTTATATGTGACAGACGTCGGTTATTTCCCAAAGGCTCAATATCACTATCGCGAGAGACCCGAGGGCTGTCCGGAATATATTCTTATTTTTTGCGCCAAGGGAAAAGGGTGGATAGAAATCGAAGGGAAGCGGCATAATCTTTCCGAAAACCAGTTTTCCATTATACCTAAAAACGCGCCCCACAAGTATGGTGCGGATTATACCGACCCATGGACCATCTACTGGATACATTTTAACGGGGAAAACACGGATCACTTCATCAACCCCTTTGTCTACCCAAGGACCTTGATAAAGACGCCGAACAGCAGGTTAAGGGAAAGAGCCTATCTTTTTGAGGAAATATACTATACCCTTGAAGCGGGAAATTCATTGAACAATCTAGAATACAGCAGTGTGCTGCTTATCAACCTTCTGGGTTCGTTTAAATACCATTCCCTTTTTACACAGACCAAGACTTCGTTGAACAACGACCCTGTCTCCATAGCCATTGCCCTTATGAAGGAAAACATACAGAAAAAACTTAGTATACATGAAATCGCCTCCTCTTCGGGCCTTTCCGTTTCGCACTTCTGCCTTCTCTTTAAAAAGAAGACCTCCCACACCCCTATCGAACATTTTACCTTCCTAAAAATGCAGCGCGCCTGCCACCTTTTAGATTTCAGCACGCTCCGCATAAATGAAATAGCGATTGACATCGGTTATGACGACCCCTACTATTTTACCAGGGTCTTTAAGCGAGTAATGGGGAAATCACCATCGGCATATCGAGATAACATAGCCTAACGCCTCACACAAGTGATACACGGATTTAATAAAGTATAGATATTCGCCACCACCCTTTTTCGAACAAAAAAAAATACGGATAGGGGAATCACGAAAGAATAGGATATAACATAATGGAAGGCCTAATAGCGCATCTCATTCGCTAAGCCTTACCACGTTTGAGTTAGTTTTTGTTAGTTTTAAAAAAGGAGCGTACGTTGAATTGCGCTCCTTTTTGTTTTTATATCCTACTGTCGATATAAAATCATAACCTCCATAAATCAAAGTTTACCCGACTTCCGTATTCCATGCTTATAGCTTGTTGTTTCAGCTTTGACTCAATTTTAACCATAGTCGCTTTGAACATCGTTGCCTTCCAATGCCACCTCCATCCTATCAAGAGTCAATGGGAAATAAAATTCCCATTAGCAATTACCGTAATGCCCTCCGTCATTACCAATAAGCCTGAATACAGAAAATATTTGCTTCTTTTTCCCGCATTGGTCCATTCTACAAAAAAACACCCTCAATACATTAGCTAGCATAATACAGCCCGTTTGAAATACGGCAAAACCAAGTCCAATATACCTGCCTATCAAAATTGCCCTTCAAACCGTGATCCCTCTAAACCGAAATCAATTTGCACATAACACGTATTTCAGGAGCTAAAGGGACGCCAAAATGTCCTAGGTCCTCCCCCCCCTTTCGATTACATAAAAATATAAGGAATGGAGCTCACATTCACCAGGTCTATCCTTTTTTACAAATTAAAGTGGAGGAAGACCACCCCTTATTACAACTTTAAGAGAAAAGCACCGCCCCTTTCCTTATGTTGATGGTAGACAACCTTCAAATAAGAGCCCAAAAAACCGGTAAACCCTCCCCTTTTGTTTATTATTACGTATCAAAACATGGCCAATCACAGCAATTGGCTACATATTCATAAATTTGCCTGAACTGTTTATAGGTTATACCATCAAAAAACATGCATACTTTAAATGCCTTTCATTTTTTGCGCTTCTATAAACTTGCGATTGTACTGTTTTTTGGACTACAGTTTTTGCACGCTCAAGAAACCCCACCCATCGTTAAGTTTTCCGCTTCGGAATACGGGGCGGAAAACCAGAATTGGGACGTAACCCAAAACCTCGAAGGCTATATTTACGTGGCCAACAACGAAGGACTACTTGAATATGACGGCTCTCGATGGGTCTTATATCCCTCACTTAACAATGCCGCAATTCGCTCATTATCTTCCTATAAGGACAAGGTTTATTCAGGTAGTTATATGGAGTTCGGTTATTGGACCAAAAACGACAAAGGGGCAATGGACTACCACTCTATCTCCGAATCCATAAAAGAAAAGCTCTTCGAAGATGAAATCATATGGAATATTGAAGGGCTCGATAAATATGTGATCTTTCAGTCATACGACCGCCTTTATTTTTACGATACCGATTCAAAGGAATTGAACTTTTCTACGGACAAAGAAAACAACTACAGGTTATTCAAGGTCGACCAAAAAATATACCTACAGAAATACGACGGAAGAATTTTCAATCTTGAAAACGGAACGGAAAAATTGATTGCGACCATACCTAAAGATCTCAACATAAAGTTCCTCCTTAACATCTTCTCAATAAATGACGGGCTGGTGGTATTGACACGGACCAAGGGACTGTACAAAATAGAAAACCGCACCCTTAAAAAATGGCATATTCCCGCCGACACCCTACTTCAACATGCACGGGTATTTAGAGGCATTCAGCTAAAGGACAAAAGCTTTATGCTGGGCACCATCTCAAAAGGCATCGTTTCAATGTCGATCGATGGACAAATTACCAGGGTATTCAACCAAAAAAATGGCTTAAGTAACAATACCGTACTCAATTTATTTGAAGATGCCGACGCCAATGTTTGGGCCGCCCTAGACAATGGCCTTGATTGTATCAACAGGCAATCGTATATAAGGGAGTACAATGACCGCGATGGTACGTTCGGAACCACCTACACCTCCATCACACACGACAAAAAGCTGTATATCGGCACCAATCAGGGACTATTCTATAAAAATCTAGATTCTGACGAAAACCTGAAATTTATAAAAGGTACGGAAGGCCAGGTTTGGTCTCTTTATGCCGAAAACGACCAACTGCTATGCGGACACAACAATGGTGTCTTTTCCATTACGGGCAATACGGCATCGTTAGTGGCCCATATTGATGGGACGTGGGACTTTAAGCCCATACCCGATCAGCCCAACAAACTTCTGGTCGGCCATTATTCTGGCTTGGCCATATTGAAAAACGATGCAGGCTTGTGGAAACTAGACCACAAAATCAAAGGGTTTGAAATTTCATCGCGTTTTTTTGAAATTCTAGAGACTCGTGAAATATGGGTCAACCACGAAACCAAAGGAGTCTACCGATTAATACTGAACAGCGATTTATTGTCTTTTGATTCCGTGACCCTGATTCCCGACATTGAAAAAAGCAAGGGCTCCGGAATAGTAAAGATGGGCAAAGATCTGCTCTATACAAATCGAAACGGGATTTTCAAGCTTGAGCCTAGCACAAGAAGATTTGTAAAGGACAGCACTCTGAGTCCGCTCATTCCGGAGGGCGAATATCTATCGGGCAAATTGGTATTTGATCAAAAGGAACGCCTATGGAGCTTTAACCAGACCCATATCGGCTATACCCAAAAAGGGCCCTTGAACAATATGGTAGACTTCAACTCCATTCCCATTGGAAACAATTGGAGAAAAATGACCCTCAGCTTTGAAAATATCACCCAAATAGATAACAACAAATACCTTATAGGCAAGACCAATGGATACTTGTTGATAGACCTTGAGAAAATTCCGAACAAGCCCCATCAAATCGTGTTGGACAAGGTCGGCGTTACAAAAAACGAAAAGGATACCAAGGATGTCCCCATACTTGAAGAAGGACAATTTTCCTATAAGCGATCAACACTAAAATTTCATTATAGTGTACCCCAATACGACAAGTATACCAACGTTAACTACCAATATCAATTGGAAGGGCTCGACGATTCGTGGAGCGAATGGGGTCCTGCCCCATCCGTAACCTTTGAAAAATTGCCTTTTGGAGATTACGTATTTAGGGCCCGATCAAAAATCGGGAAACATATTTCAACGAATACGATACAATACAGCTTTGTTATTGCCCGTCCGTTTTACCTCTCCAACATAGCGCTATTGGCATACGCCCTGCTCATCTTCGGTGTCGGATTTTTAGTGCACAAATCGTATAAGACCTACTATCGCCGTCAGAACAGAAAAGCCATGCTCGAAAGTCAACGCGAAATGCAGTTGAAGTATATTCAAAGTGAACAGGAAATGATACGGCTAACCAATGAAAAGCTCAACCAGGAAATTGAAAGCAAGAACCGGGAACTCGCCATTTCTACAATGAGTTTGATCAAGAGAAACGAATTGCTAAGAAGGGTCAAAAAAGAGCTCAAAAAGAGTGATGATACATTCAACAAGACCCATCCGGTAATAAAACTGATCGATAAAAACCTTAACAGTTCAAAAGACCGAAAAATTTTCATGGAGGCCTTTAACAATACGGATAGGGAATTTTTAACCAGGGCCAAGGAACTGCATCCTAATTTATCATCCAACGATTTAAAGTTCTGCGCCTATTTACGATTGAACCTATCATCTAAGGAAATAGCACCGCTACTTAACATTTCCGTCAAAAGTGTAGAAGTCAGGCGTTCAAGGCTACGAAAAAAGCTCGATTTAAAAAGGGAAACGAAACTTACGGACTACATTCTCTCGATTTAAACGTTAAAACCACCTAAATATTACCCCTACATTACCCCCACAAATTACTTAAACCCCTTTATAAGCACACCTTTTCCCCACTATTGCAAGCAAAAACAAAATAGCTGAAAATCCTATAAATAATGGGGCTTAAGAAGCTATGGCCAAGACTATTTCAATATGTATGTTTTTGTAGTGCCACGTTTTCCCTCTCAAAAGAGAAATCTCTCTACATTGGTAACAATGGAACTATATGTTCTAGTGATACAAAATGTATAACTATCTAAAAACTCAACTTTTAATCTTGAACAAAACCAACATTCTATGATTATCAAATTATTTAATCCAAGAAAAAAGCTACTGTGGCTTTTGCTCAATATTTTTTCTGCTGTAGTCGTCTATTCGCAAGACCAGCAAAAAATAACAGGATCAGTTCTTGACCAAGATGGAATTCCCCTAGCGGGAGCTTCGATAGTGGTCAAAGGAACCACCCAGGGTACATCTACCGATTTTGATGGTAATTTCTCTTTGAACGCGCCCCAAGGCGCCACTACCCTGATTGCTTCGTATATCGGTTACGCCACTACGGAAGTACCCATTTCAAACGGCCCTATCACCATTACATTACAGGAAGATTCCAGCCAACTGGAAGAGGTCGTTGTAGTTGGGTATGGTACCCAAAACAAAAGTGATGTGGTCAATGCGGTTGCCGTTACCGATGTTGAAAAGGCCCTATTGACCCCGACATCGGATGTCAACGAAATGCTAAGAGGTAGAATAGCCGGTCTACAGGTAGATGTAGGAGGCGGAACCCTAAGACCTGGGGGTACTTCCGACATCATCTTCAGGGGACAAGGTTCCATTGAAGGAAGCGTTAGCGCCATTTATGTTGTCGACGGTATTATTAGGGATGGCGGCATCGAAGATATCGACTCTGACGATATTGAGTCGGTTGAATTCTTAAAAGATGCGTCTGCACAGGCCATTTACGGATCAAGAGGGGCCAATGGTGTTGTTTTGATCACTACCAAGAGAGGTAAAAGCGGAAAAGTAAGCGTAAACTATCATGGCTTTGTAAGCTCAAAAACAATGGAGCGTAATTTCGATGTCTATAACGGACAGGAGTTCGCCCAATTAAGAAGGGAAGCTGCCCGATCCAACATTGCGGATGGCTCCTACCCAAATGAAGAGGATATTTTTTCAGAACTAGAATTGGCCTCCATAGCCAACAACGAATTCATCGATTGGGAGGATGAATTGGTAAAGAACGGTTATGTCAACAGTCATGCCGTGAGCGTTAGTGGCGGTTCGGAATTCACCAAGGTTTTCGGCAGTGTCAATTACTTTAAGGAAGAAGGTATTATTCCAACTTCTAGTTATACGAGAAAAACGTTACGCCTCAACGTCGATCAAAAAATCAGCGACAAGTTTTCAGTGAATTTTGACCTGAATATCTTGAACGATGATACCGAAAGGGCCGCCAACGTAAACGTAATAACCACCTCTCCTTTGGGCAGGGCCTATGACGAAGACGGCAACCTAACCCAGTTTCCAAGCGGCGAGGAACTGTCGGCCGTTAACCCCATTTGGAACCTACGGGAACAAGACAATGATGAAAAAGGAAACGATTACGTAATCAACGTTACCCCCATTTGGCAAATCACCAAAGACCTACAGTATCAATTAAAGACCAACCTTACCAGAAGAACATCGGAAAGAGGGCAATACCAATCTTCACTAAGTTCCGCTGGCGACGATGTCAATGGTATCGCCAGAATCGACAACCGTTTGACCGAGTCTTATTTGATAGAGAATATATTGACCTATGACAAGGCCTTTAACGAGGACAACAAGCTCAACCTAACCTTGGTTCAATCTTCCCAAGAAAACAAATACAGCAGAACCTTTACCGAGGGACAAGGTTTTTCAAATGAAAGTTTGGGCTATGACGGTATATCGAATGCCGTAGGGAACGTAACCGTAGAACGCGATAAAAATCAGCAACGACTGGCTTCCTTTATGGCCAGGGCCAGATATAACCTCAACAATAAATATTTGCTGACCGCAACCGCTAGGGCCGATGGGGCTTCGGTAAATTCACAAGACAACAAATGGAGCTTTAACCCGGCCGCTTCCGCTGCTTGGAAACTGCATAACGAAAACTTTTTAAGGGATGTCAATGCTGTTCAAGAGCTAAAACTCAGGGCGAGTTACGGTTCTTTGGTTAATGACCTTGGCCGTGCCTATACCTCTTTATTTACCGCAGATGGACAAAATTATACTTTCGACAGGGAATCCTTCTCAGGATACTCGCCATCGGTCATTCTCCCCAATACCGATTTAAAATTCGAAAGGATAACGACACTCAACTTAGGTCTTGATTTCTCCTTGTTCAATAGGGCTTTGACAGGTAATGTCGATTATTACGATGCGCGAACCACCGACCTGTTGCTTCGACGGGGGGTTCCTTCCATCACAGGTTACCAATACACCTTCTTTAATGCCGGGGAACTACAAAATACCGGTGTAGAGTTAAATCTAACGGCCAATCTTATCACTACCGATAATTTTAAATGGTCGGTTTCAACCAATTGGTCAAAGAACAAAAACAAATTATTGGAACTCTATAATGACGGCGACGGCAACCCCATCATTGCAGATGACACCTACGGATACTATGTAGGGCAACCCGTTGGCGTGATTTACCAGTACGAGTTTGACGGTATCTGGCAAGAAGGTGAAGATTTTGCCAATGCCCCGCAGGCCAACCCCGAATCGGCACTTCCACAGGAAAACCTAAGACCTGGAGACATCAAAATAAAAGATACCAACGGGGTAGATGAAAACGGCAACGAAACCGGAATACCGGACGGAAAAATAACTCCCGAAGACCGGGTCTTTAAGAGTCCTAACCCCGACTGGTTCGGTTCATTGTCCACTTCGGTAGCATACAAAGGCTTTGACCTGTTCGTAGACTTTTATGCGGTTGAAGGTACGACCAAAGTGAATCCTTTCTTGTCCGATTTCAATAACGGCGGAACGCTTTCCGGAAAGCTCAATGGTGTAAAGGTGGACTATTATACTCCCGAAAATCCTTCCACATCTTTCCCTAGACCTAATTACGACACTACCCCATTGTACTTAAATTCATTGGCGGTAAGGGATGCGTCATACGTAAGATTAAGAACCGTTAGTTTAGGCTACACATTGCCCGATGCCATAACCTCTGACCTAAGCCTTGAGCAAATTAGGTTTTATATTACCGGAACGAACCTATTTACGGATACCGACTATATCGGCTATAGTCCTGAAGTAAATATCAGGAGTACCTTTTCGAATGCCGACACCGGCTATCCAGATGCAAGAAGTTTCACTTTTGGTGTAAGGGTTAAATTTTAAAAAAAAAGAAATTATGAATACCGAAAAACTATACCTAAAATTAATGAAGGGATTTGCCCTACTAAGCGTAGTCGTTATAGCCATATCGTGTGAAGACTACCTAGAAGAGCAACCGAGTACCTTGATCGATTCCGACTATATATATACTACCGAAGATGGTTTAAAATCGGGCGTAGTAAGTTTATACAAGTTCAATAGGGATCGATATGACAACGGCACCGAAGATTTTATGGGCGGGGTGTTAATGTCTTCACGAAGCGACCTTGCCTTCAGTAGAACCGGCTATACCGGGTTAATGGGCAGGTATGAAAGAGGGGTATCTCCCGTAGATCAAGGCGCCAAATTTGTATCCTCGTTATTTTGGAAACATTTTTATAATATTGCCAACAAGGCAACCGAAATTATCAATGCTGCCGAAGCTCTGGAGGATATCGACGAAGATATAAGAAACCAAGTTTTGGCCGAAGCCAAGTTTTTTAGGTCGAACTCCTATTTCTACCTATACCGAATGTTCAACAACATCTATGTTACCACCAATACGGTTACGGTAGACAATGCCTTTGATGTCATCAACGACAAATCATCGAAGGAAGAGATTTTTGCACTGCTGAATAGCGATTTGGATTTCGCCATAGAGCATTTGGAATGGAACGATACCTTTGGTCGCGTAACAAAGGGGACGGCAAAACATCTAAAAGCCAAAGTGGCCATGTGGGAAGGCGATTGGGAGGAAGCCAAATACCAAGCCGTTTCCCTTATAGAGGAAGGACCCCATAGCCTGATGCCTACAACGGAGGAAGTCTTTTCCGGAGATAAAAACCATGCAGAAGCCCTGTTTGTAATACAGTCTCAAGACGACCTATTGGGCGGTGGCGACAACACCATGATCAACGCCAACTATGTTACCCAATACTTTCAGATTTCTGGGATAGAGGCCAATATTGCACAAGGTGGGCGAGGATTCTCAAGGATACTTCCCAACAAATATTTGCTCGACCTGCTTGCGGAAGACCCCAATGACACCCGTGATGACGACACTTATTTTAGGCTAAAATACTATTATACTTCCGGTGATAGTATAAATCAAGAAATCAAGATCTATAAGCCGATTACAGATTTGAACAACCCTAGTGACACCTATACTTCGTACTACCAAAGGCTTCACCCCTCTTGTATAAAGTTTGCCGAAGAAGACGACAACCCTAATTCCTATCTTCAAAGAAGCAATATAATGGTATATAGATTGGCCGAAACCTACTTGATAGCGGCAGAGGCCATAATGCGCTCAAGTGGAGACCCCCTTCCCTATATAAACGCGGTAAGAACAAGGGCGGGAGCCGCTCCCTTGGCCACAGTGGACGAACAGGCCATACTGGACGAACGGGCCCGTGAACTTGCCTTTGAAGGAGAACGATGGTTTACCTTAAAAAGAATGGGGCAAGAGGTCATCGATAGGCAAATCACGAACTACGCAGGTGATGCGGAATACTATCCGGCCAACTTGGGCGAAAAAGACCCACGTACCAATTGGAAGCCTTACTATATCAATTTCCCTATTGCACAGATCGATCTTGATTTACTAGGTCCTGGCTACCCGCAAAACGATGGTTATAATTAATAGTTTCCCCGAGTAATAATTAATTGAGTTGAGTGATTTGGGCATGGGTCGTAGGGCCTGTGCCCAAATATTAATACTAAAAAAGTAAAGTATGAGATATATTGTTCTATTGATGACAATGATTCTGGTCGGTTCGTGTTCAACCACAAAAAAAACCGTCGATTTTTCACAAAACAAAGTGGTGGCCCACAGAGGGGCATGGAAGGCCAAAAATTTACCGGAGAACTCCATAGCTTCCCTTAAGGAAGCCATCCGAATGCGATGTGCAGGTAGCGAATTTGACGTACGTATGACCGCGAACGATTCTCTAATAATTACCCACGACCCAGATTACGCCAACCTGGAAATTGAAGAAAGCTCTTATGAAGAGCTAAGCAAATTTCCATTGAAGAACGGAGAGGTGTTGCCCACCCTAAGGCAGTATATTTTGGCCGGCCTTGAAAACAATACTACGACCCGCCTTGTGTGCGAGATCAAACCCTCTAAAAACAAGGAAAGGGGACTCTTGATCGCAGAGAAAGTCTATCATTTGATAAACGAGCTCAACGCACAACATATGGTGGTGTATATCAGCTTTAGCTATGATATTTTAAAGCGATTGGAAGAACTGAATCCTGAAGTACACACGCAGTATCTAGACGGCAGCAAATCTCCCGAAGTATTGAAACGTGATGGCATCGATGGTGCCGATTATTACTTATCCGTCTTTAAAAAACATCCGGAATGGATTACAAGTGCCAAAAAGAACAGACTAGCCCTAAATGCCTGGACCGTAAATGAAGAGGAAGACATGGAATGGTTCTTGAAATACGATTTCGATTATATCACCACCAACGAGCCCGAGCTTCTACTTAAGAAAACAGCACAACCCTAAAAGCGATTTCTTCCATGAAGAACCTAGTGTCGACCATTACCTTTTCCCGAAGTTTCTTATCTTGTATACATAACTAAGACCCCATGCAAAAATCCCTTTTTTCAAAATACCTAATACCTCTTATTTTTATAGGCCTTACCCTTGGCAGCTGTGATGGCAACAACAAGAAAACCAACGATACCGAGGCGGAAGAAGAATCGCCAGCAGGCTATACATTGGTATGGGCCGATGAATTCGATGGTAAGGGCGAACCAAATCTTGACAATTGGGCCTATGAAATAGGTTTTATCAGAAACAACGAAGCACAGTACTATACCGATAACCCCAAAAACATTCGTGTTGAGGACGGCTTCCTTATTATAGAGTCCCATAAGGAAAAGGTGGAAAACGAGACATTCGTTTCCGAAGAGGCCGACAACTGGACAAAAAACACAGAGTTTGGGGAATATACCTCGGCCAGTATAACCACCAAAGACCTGAACGAGTGGAAATATGGCAAAGTCAGCGTTAGGGCCAAATTACCCAAGGGCACCGGAACGTGGCCGGCCATTTGGATGCTGGGCAAAAACTGGAAAGAAGTCGGTTGGCCCAAATGCGGGGAAATAGACATCATGGAGCACGTTGGCTATCAAAGCGATTCGATTTTCGGTACGGTGCACACCGAAGCTTTCAACCACATCAAAAAAACCGAAGTAGGCAAATCGGTTTTTATAGAAAACCCTTACGACGATTTCCACGAGTATTCCATTGAATGGACTCCCGAAAAAATTGTATTCCTGTTAGACGGCACTGCGTACCATCAGTTTGAAAACCAGCACAAAACCAATGCGGAATGGCCTTTTGACCAGCCTTTCCATTTAAAATTGAACCTGGCCATCGGGGGTAGTTGGGGAGGACTAAAAGGCATTGATGACAGTATCTTTCCTCAGAAAATGATAATCGACTACGCACGCGTTTACCAGCTACAGGAATAATTTAGATGCCGTTTTAGAGCACATAAAAACCGAAATGGTGGGGTCAGGGTCCATGGTTTTTCCTTTGTCTTAACTCCAATTGCCATTTTTTCGGGGTCGTTCTTTCGTACCTACTTACGGTTATCCGATGGCAGAAAAACCATAAGATGTTATATTGTCGTCATATACCATGACCTACACTTCACTTTTGAGCATGTCGTGCACAAAAAAAAGGAGGCTAAACCCATTTCATCTGAGCAGCCTCCTTAACATTCCCTATAAAGAATCACCAATAAAAGTGGATCCAATCACGTTTCATGTGAATTGATTTCAATGCTGTTTTCCAAGCAAAAGCAAACCATAGGATAAAGCCCCATAAAAGTCGGAGTCGACCATTGCTTTGCTTTATGCTTATTTTTCAATTATACTTATGGCATACCCACCACCCGATGCCGACCTTAACTTTAAAAATGAACGATAGGTTACGGTCTTGGTCGAAATCTTATATGCCTGTGGATTGGTTTTATAGTGTGCATCGGACGCATCGGCGTAAATAGTAGCCGTATATTTTTTCCCTTTTTCAAGGAAGTCCAATTTTATCTTTGATGTCCTAGCTTCATTTCCATTGACATTACCGACGAACCAATTCGACGCACCCTTTTCTTTACGGGCCACGGTAATATACCTACCCGGTTCGGCCTCAAGATATTTGCTATCGTCCCAATCGACGGCTACATCTTTTATAAATTGAAAGGCATCTGGAAAACGTTTGTAGTTCTCGGGTAGATCCGCGGCCATTTGCAATGGGCTATACATTGTAACATATAATGCCAATTGATTGACTATAGTAGCATTGACGTGCGAGGTATTTTCCGGATTCAACTTAGAGATATCCATTTCAAAAATTCCCGGTGTATAATCCATCGGTCCACCTACCAACCGGGTAAAGGGCAAAACGGTAACATGGTTAGGCTTATTCCCTCCAAAAGCTTGGTACTCGGTACCCCTTGCCGATTCATTGCCTATCAAATTCGGATACGTTCTACTAATTCCTGTCGGCCGTACCGCTTCATGGGCATTTACCATAACCTTATAGTCAGCGGCTTTTTCAAGGGCATATTGATAGTGGTTTACAAGCCACTGGCCATAATGGTATTCTCCCCGAGGGATAATATCGCCCACATACCCACTTTTAACCGCCTCGTAGCCGTGGTCGTTCATAAACTGATAGGCTTTGTCCAGGTGCCGCTCATAATTACGAACCGATCCCGAAGTCTCATGGTGCATGATCATCTTTATCCCTTTTGATTTGGCATATTGGTGAATTTCCGCTACATCGAAATCAGGGTATGGAGTTACAAAATCGAATACATAGTCCTTTGAATTTCCGAACCAATCTTCCCAACCTTGGTTCCATCCCTCTACCAGAACCCCGTCGAATCCGTTTTCAGCGGCAAAATCGATATATTCCTTAACATGTTCGGTATTTGCGGCATGGGTACCGTTAGGGCTTGCCTTGCTGTAATCGGTCTTTCCTAATTTTACGGAAGGAAAGTCATTGGTGTACGACCAGCTTCTTTTTCCGGTAATCATCTCCCACCAAACCCCAACATACTTCACAGGTTTTATCCATGAGGTATCTGGAATCTTACAAGGTTCGTTTAGGTTCAACGTCATTTTAGAGGATAGAATATCGCGTGCATCGTCACTTACGATAATCGTACGCCAAGGAGTTTCAAAAGGTGCTTGTATATACCCTTTGTCTCCCCTGGCATCGGGTGTCAACCAAGATTGGAATACCATATTGCTATCATCAAGGTTCAGGTGCATACATGGATAATCGATCAAGGCCGCCTCATGCAGGTTGATGTATATCCCCGTATCGGTTTTCATCATTAAGGATGTTTGTACACCGGTGGGGGAAAATTGGGTCTGGGAAACATTGGGTGTAATGGCCGCTTCCATTTTACCGCGTATCTCCGACAACTTTGATTCGGTATAATCGTATTCTTGCGTATCGTAGTCCCCTGGAATCCAAAAGGCCGTATGGTCACCGGTCATGGCAAACTGGGTACGCTCTTCCTTAATGACCACATAAGTTAGACCGGGCTGTTCGGGAAACTCATATCTAAACCCGAGTCCGTCATCAAATAGGCGAAAACGAAGCCGAAGAACCCTTTCGGTGCCCTCTTGTTTCAAATCAACCTTCAGCTCATTATAACGATTCCTTATTTCATTCACCTCTCCCCAAACCGGAACCCAGGTATCATCAAAAGTAGTGGTCTGCGTATCGGTAATCGAGAAACCGCTCAACAATGATTTTTCATCGTTCTTAAGCTCTAGCCCTAGTTTGCTCCGCTTGATTACTTCTTGGTTTTTGTAAGACAGGTTATAGACCGGTATTCCATCGTCGACCAAAGTGAATCCCATTGAAAAATCACCGTTGGGCGATTTCAATTGTTGCGCTATTGCCCGTGGAAAAAGTAAAATGGAAACCGCAATGGCAAAAAATATTTTCTTCATTTTATAAATCATTTTGACCCTGCTAAGCCGGCTATTTCATTATCGAACGCCCTCGACCTATCAAAGTAGATAATACTTAATTTTTAATTTACTTTGGCAATAGACCAAATACTGTAGCCGTTGGCAGGTGCCTCAATAAGGGCCTCTCCATTTTCATCACTCGTAATCGAGCCATGGACATTTTTGGTGTAATCCATTAAATAGCTATTGTTCCATGCCGACTTTATCGTTCGTTTTTTAGTATTCCCCGAAGTATTGATATATAGTATCAACCCTGGATTATCATCGGTACCCGCTCGTTTCATGATGTACTCATCATTATCAACATAAAGCACTTCGGCATCACCTATAGCCAAGCTATTATGAATTTGTACGAGCTGTTTCAACGGTTCTTTAAACGCTTCATTTTCATAATCGGAATAGAAAATGGTCGGATAGCCCGGATGTGTCAATATATAGGCATAGGCCTTTAATTTGTTCTCATCGGCAATCCGATTGTCTTCGTTTTCATCTTTTTCGGTATCGTGATTGGCGGCAAAGGTAACGGATTTATCAGGATGGGTCTTCCACAACATTTTACCTTCCAAAACCGTAAGATCGTCAAAACGGTCCATAGCTTCCTCCAATTTATAGAAGGTAGCAAAATCAAAGACTCCACTACCCGTCTGATCGACATATTGAGAAAGCACATCGGCATTTCCATCCCAGAGTTCACTTACCGAAAATCCCCCTACTTCATCTAACCATGCCTTGACCACCCAAGGTTCATATCCTAAAACATAATCGAAGCGCCATCCATCAAACCCCATTACGTTCTTATAATATTTGGCTACCGAATTCTCCGATTTCCATAGCCAATTTTGAACATATTCTTGGTTGTGATCTAGATTCTGCTCGGCGTAGAACAAACTTCCATCGTCATAATTACTCGTACTGTTCGGGTAAAAATTTTCGAAATTCCTATTGAACATTCCAGAGGCATTACCGTGCAATTCATCGAACAAAGTATAGGTATTTTTGTCCCTATACGGGTTATATTCCTCTCCCCCTCCCGAATTGTGGTTAATAACAATATCGGCGATAACTTCCAAGCCCTTCCCATGGGCTTTTTCAATCAATGTTTCCAACTCTTGCCGGCTACCGAAACGGGTTTCCACTGTTCCGTGTTGGTCAAATTCGCCAAAATCAAAATAATCGGATGGGTCATACCCCATGGAGTAACCTCCCGATGCCCCCTTGGTCGCTACGGGCAACCACAACCTGTCTACCCCACTTTCGGCCCAGTCGTCTATCTTTCCAGAGAGGTTTGTCCACCACTCCCCCCTTGGCTCAACATCCCAATAAAAGGTTTGCATCATAACCCCGCTTCCATTATCGTAATCAGATAGTTCAATTGGACTTATAATTTCCTTTTGGGTATTGTCGTTGGTATCGGCAACTACCGATTGGTCATCATCACTCGAACAAGAGGCCATTATGGCCAGTCCGAAACAAAAAAATCTGTAGATCTTTTTCATATTATATTCTTTATAGGCAGAAAAAAGAAGTCCGAAACATCAGGTAAAACCCATGGTTTCGGACTCCTCTTCAGCTAACCCTATTCTTGAGGTATTAAAATATATCTTCCATCAAGATCGTTAAACCAAACGTTATAAGTCCCTGCCTTGACAGGAATATTAGGGTCATTATTGTTCATGCCCTGACCACTTAATTCAGTGCTGGCACCCCAGCTATTGTCCCACAAATGGTCTGCCCTAAATTTTATTTCACCGTCTACAAGTTCAACTCCCTCTGCATGCCACAGGTGGGGATCAAAAGTGGATTGGACAAGATCGGTATCGGTATCCCATCCTCCTGCACTCGCATCACCTATAATTCCGATATTGGTATAGGTAGCTGCCGCGGAAGCATCATATTTTTCTAGGGTATAAGTAAGCTCTTCGGTATTGATGTTGAAGCTGTAATAACCGTCTTCGTCAACCTCAAACGCAGACGGGTCACTTCCTAGGATATCGCTGCTGCTCACATTGGTCCCGTCTACCCCCCATTGAGGTTGCCATGCACCCAAAACTTCCAATAGTTTGAATCCTTCCGTAGAGGCGCTACCGGCAAACCTTCCTGTAAAAAAGAAATTATTGTCATTTTCAGAATCCCTAAAAAGTGGAGTATTGTTCGCATTATTGTCCCATCCGGCCTCGGTAACGTCTCCGACCATAAACAAATGCGGTTTTATTTCTATCGGACTTTCTCCCTCCTCTTCTTGAACAAGTACGACCGGGAATAACAAGGTTTCGGATAATTGTTCCACTACATTTGCGGCATCATCGCCAACATAGGCGCGTACCCTAAAATATAATGTACCGGTATTAGGGGCCTCTGTATCAGGGGCGTTATCCAAGCCCGCGTCTTCTGCCAAACTTAACATATTGGCAACGGTAACCCCGTAGTTATTCTCGGTGAGGTCGCTTGCCAAAACCGTAATAGCCTCAAAAGATTCATCGGAAGAAGCCTGGACCTCGTAATAAACGGGAGTGGGCACATCAAAATCGGCCTTATTCCAAATAAAGCGTTCGGCGAGGTTATCGGCATTAGCGGAGCTAAGTTGATAAGACTCGAGAAGGGTGTTTTCAAAGGATATTTCCTCAGTATTGGATTGGGCCACAAAAGTAAAATCATCATCATTAGAGCAAGCATAAAAGCCCAATGAAATTACGAGTGAGGTAATTACAAATGCTATTTTTTTCATTTTTTATGGTTTTTAATACCCCGTATTTTGGGTAAGGTTGCTATTGATTGAAATAATATTGGCAGGAAGTGGGAACAAGTCTCTATAGGAATCGACCGCGGTTCCGTTTTTGACCCCACCTTTAAATGGCCATACATAACTATTTGAAGTAAAGAGACCGTAACGAACAAGATCTGTGCGTCTTTGTCCTTCCCAAAACAATTCCCTGGCCCTTTCGTCCAAAACAAAATTCAGGGTAAGGTCAGCGGCGCTAATATTACCCGCTGTGGAACCATAGGCACGTTGTCTCAACTCATTGATGTAAGATGCGGCCGTATTGATATCGCCACCGGAGCCACCTCTTAAAACGGCTTCCGCGTATACCAGATATATATCGGCCAAACGGATAATAGGAAGGTCGGAATCTACAAATTCACCTCCGGCATCGCTACCCGCATTACCTTGGGCGTCTACATTTTTAAACTTGGTTACGGCATAACCATCGGTAAACGTATTGGCAATCGTATTGATGTCATAATTTTGTCCGTCGGCATGAAACATCGCCCTCATATCGGCCCATTGCACCGGATGCCCATCAGAATCGAAATCAGTGGCCGAGGCATCGAATTTCTCCACTAAGGCACTGGTAGTCCTTAATCCGCTCCATCCTCCGTTCACTCCAAAATCTGAAGCTTCCATTGTACCGCCCACGGCAGCATGGACCAAAAAGGTCGTTCCTCCATATGTCCTCGATTGGTTTCCGTCGAAATTAAGTGCGAAAATAAATTCATTTTGAGCCCCGTTGGTATCATTGTCCGCCAAAAAAAGCTCGTCATAGGCCGTACCGTTTCCATTGGTATCGTTCGTATTTATGGAATAAGAAGAGCCTAAGACCTTATTGGCATAAGTAACCGCATCGGTGTATTTATCTTGATCCGTCCACACTTTGGCATTCAAGTACAGTTTAGACAGCAGTGCCCAAGCGGCCACTCGATCTACACGTCCGTACTCGTTAGACTGGCTATCTTTGAGCAGGTCTTGAATTTCCAATAATTCGCTTTCAACGAAATCAAAGGTTTCCGATCGGCGACTCTGTTCTGGAAGCTCGGTAGAAACTACCGTAACCAAGGGAACATTGCCATAAAGGTCAATTAGATTATAGTAGGCAAAAGCCCTTAAAAACCGTGCTTCGGCAATATAATAGCCCACCTCTGCATCATCGGCAAGCGATTGGGCATTTTCGATAAAGGAATTACAGAAAGACACCTCTTGGGCCAAACGGTAATACATTGCCGTAGTAAAATCGTTGTTCGCATCCCAGTTCATTTCATGAAGATTGGGCAGGCCCGGGTCTCCCCAACCGACTACGGCATTATCGGTGGTCAGTTCGTTCAGGCTAAAAAGCATTCGTGAAAACTGTGACGTTCCCTCGTCTATTCCACTGATATCGGCTTGTCCCGAAGGCCCTTCTTGACCTGTAAGGGCCAAACTTGCATAAAGTTTGGCCAAGGCACCCTTGGCCTCATCAGGACTTGCAAATACGTTTTGTTCCGTAAAACTATCGGGATCGATAGGGGTTTGGTCGAGGTCATCTTGGCAGGATCCTAAAAATACCCCTACAACGAACAAGGCTATTATTTTCTTATATGTTTTTTTCATGGTATACGTTTTAAAAGTCAAGATTTACTCCAAATACAAAAGATCGCGGCCTTGGGTAGAAATTATTATCAATCCCTCCCTTGATTTCGGGATCCAGCCCATCGTAATCGGTAAGAGTCAGTAAATTCTGCACAGAACCATATACCCTTAGCGAAGTGTTTCCCGCGAATTCGGGCAGCGTATATCCTAGCGTTATATTATCTACTTTAAAAAAGGAAGCATCTTGAATATAATAGTCACTCGCTAGGTTACTCTCCGTAATAGATTTAAACCCGGTGTTAAAGTAATCGGAATGTAAATTGGTCAAGATATTGTTCTCCGTTGCCCTAACCTCATAACTTTTACTCGACGCCATATTGTTGTAGGCATAATTGCCCAAGTTCGCCCTGGTCACTATGGCCAAATCCCAATTCTTGTAATTAAGGTTGGTATTTAGGCCCATGATAATATCAGCATAGGGGTCTTGGTACAGATACCGGTCTTCGTTGTTGATTTTGTTATCTCCGTTTCGATCGACATAGGCTCCTTCTATAGGACGTCCTTGTTGATCGTATACCTGTTTATACACCCAATAACTATATGGAGCATACCCTTCTTTATGCAACTGTATTTTGTTTCCGGTACCTCCGTTAATGTCACCGACCTCTACCTGATCGGGCAAATTGGTGATTTCATTATCGTTAAAGGAAATATTATAACCTATGCTCCAATGAAGGTCTTCGGTCGTGACGGGCACGAGATTCAGTTCCATCTCAACACCTTTGTTCACCATATCGCCAATGTTTTTATCTATAGTGTTGGAAAAATTAGTGAACGGGTCTACGGTCACCTTACTGATAAGGTCTTCTGTATTTTTATAGTAGACGTTCAAAGAACCTGAAATTCTACTATCAAATATGCCAAAATCGACACCTGCATTGAAGGTTTTACCAACTTCCCATTTTAAGTTTCCGTTGAAAGCCTCAGGGCGATATGTTTGATAAAAACCGGTACCCAACTGATAATTGGCGGTCGATTGGCTTCCGTTGTAACGGGTCAAAAAGTTATAATCACCCAAGCCGTTGACGTTTCCAATTTCACCATATCCCAATCGAAGTTTTAAATTATCGATCGTATTTGAATCTTTCAGAAAACTCTCATTGTTCATATTCCAAGCAAAGGCGAAGGAAGGAAAATAGCCCCAACGGTCATCTGGATTTAATTTTGAAGAAGCATCGGCCCTCAAGGTAGCGGTCAACAGATATTTGTCATCAAAATTATAGTTGACCCTTCCGAAGTAGGATAGCAGCACACTTTTCCACTTATCTATAAACTCAAAATCGTTACCATCTTCTTCGGCCTCACTATCGTATTTAAAATTATCATTTTCAAAACTTTGATATGAATATCCCGCTACGGCGGTCAGGTTGCTTTTGCCAAATTCCTTCATATAGGTGGCATAGGCATCGAACAATTTGCTGGTCGACTCGTTCGTATAGTTTGACAACGAACCGTTCCAATCAAGTTGGGAAGAGGGCATAAGTTCCGATACGATGGTTCTTCCGTGACTATTGGATTTATCGAGCCCCACGTTTACGGTAGCAATCAAATCAGGAAAAAAGTGAAGCCTATAATCCACTTTGGCATTTCCGATAAAACGCCTTACCTCTGCGGTATCTTCCTTTAAGTTTACCAAAGCGACCGGATTGGTAGGCGCAAGGTTGTTCTGCACCCCATCGGCATTGAGCCACGTATAATAATTGGCAAAAGGTGAATTCATATCGTAAACGGACTGTGTAGGGTCAAAATCGACCGACGCACCGATGGCATCCCTATTGGCGAATGAATTTTCAGTATACATACCCCTACCGTTAAGCTCGATCTTCAAATGGCCGTCCAACAGATTGGGCCTAAAGTTCACAGCTCCTGTAGTTCTTGAAAAGTTATCCCCTTTAAGAATACCGTTCTGGTCCGTATAACCTAAAGAAGCCCTCACGGGAATAAAGCCGCCA
The DNA here is from genome assembly GCF_000973105.1 of Zobellia galactanivorans. Taxonomy (NCBI): domain Bacteria; kingdom Pseudomonadati; phylum Bacteroidota; class Flavobacteriia; order Flavobacteriales; family Flavobacteriaceae; genus Zobellia; species Zobellia galactanivorans. The sequence goes on from NC_015844.1 coordinate 506,302, forward strand.
ATATTTCCGGTTGTACTGAAATTATGGTTAAATCCAACCGCCTGTGTATAGATTTCATCTTGCCAATCGGTGTTACTATTTCCTAAGCGGTCAATAGCGGACTCATCGCCGATTTGGTTCACCAAATTACGATACCGATCCGCATCCAAGACATCTACATAGTCCGTAGGATCATAGTAAGTCGTCGATCCAGAGTAGTTGAACCGAAACTCTTTTCCTTTTCCCTTTTTCGTCGTGATCATTACTACCCCGTTAGCTGCCCGTGCCCCGTAAATAGCAGTAGACGATGCATCTTTTAAGACGGTCATACTCTCGATATCGTTTGGGTTGATAAAGTTCAAAGGGTTACGAGATCCGCCTACGCCTTCATTATCTAAGGGAATACCGTCTACCACGTAAAGAGGCTCACTGGTCAGTGATAACGACCCTTGCCCCCTTATTACGATATTTTGACCCTCGCCAGGCGCACCCCCACCAGAAGTAATGGATACCCCTGCAACCTTACCTTGAATCAACTGTTGGGCGGAAAGCACCGGGCCCTGGTTGAAATCCTCGGAAGAAACCATATCAACCGCGCCTGTAGCGTCTTTTTTCTTCACCGTACCATAACCGATTACGACCACTTCTTCCAATTGTTGGGCATCTTCGCTCATGACTACATTCAAAGTACCACCATTTACCATCATTTCCACCGATTCGAATCCGAGGTAGGAAAACTGTAATATCGCCCCATTATCTGCCTCTATTTGATAGTTTCCGTCAAAATCGGTTGTAGTTCCGATGGTACTTCCTTTAACAATTACGTTTGCTCCCATTATTGGGATTCCTGAAGCCGCATCGGTTACCGTTCCGCTCACTTTTTGTTGGGCGAAAATTGCCGTGGGCACCAGAAATACTAGCAACCATATCTTCTGAAGTATTTTCATAGATTTTGTTTGTTGTATTAATAATTGAGTTCGTTCTAATCTCACTTTAATGCATAAAGCAGATGTAAATTTATAGGAATGAAAACGTTGGAGAAACTGTGTAAAACCCGAAAACGTTTTCGAAAAAAAACGAAAACGTTATAGTGTTTAAAAGTTCTAAAATTTTAACACTTACAATAAAATGAGATGTGTATTTTTCTTAAAAAATAATTATAAGCCCTTATAATGAGAATACCTCAAAAAAAACAACCGAACCATAAAACGACTATTGGAAAAAGATGCCATTTTTTTAGGACGAATTGCGACTCTGGAGAGGCAAACATGTAAAAGGTATTTGAAAGCTTAGTTAATCATACTGGAGCCATACCTCATGAATAAGCCATCAATATTTGTAGAAGATGAACTACGATATAACCTGACAATTTAACCCAATTAAGAAAGTAGGCACCCTTATTTTTGATTTTTTTTATCAAGGTACTTACTATATGAAAAGGAAAAGCGATACTCCCTACTGCAGTAGTACTTCCTTTAAAAATCAAAGGAAGGGGAGACTTCCACAAGTATCAGCAATAACTACCAACAACTTATTGAAATCTATTTATTGTAACTAGAACTCAATACCGATACCCTCCTACCCTGAAACTAAAAATGTAAGCTTGTCGTTAACAGAAAACTTGTTCAAGGCAAAGGGTTTAATTCATCCATGTACGTCGTTTTGGTTATTCCTTGGTTATTTGAAATAACTATACCCGTAGAAGTTAAACCATCTTCTATTGTAATGTTATGTATTCCTTTTAAATAGACCTCCCCATTTGCAGGCATAGTAAAACTACCTGAACCTGTTTTGTTGATTGAACTACCTGACACAGTATTCCATGTATAATCAAGCGTCAGAAGAACTGTTCCTCCACCTGGAAAGGGTTGGGTTCCTACATTAAAAAACGCCCCTCCCTTACCACTGGCCGAATTAGTAGACATCGTAATGGTAACCCTAGATCCCGGAGGGCCGGTATAACGGCCCGTTGAACGATTGAAGGTAATGGAAATAACTGGTGTTTTTACTGTAATCGTTATCGTCGCGCTCACCGCAGGGTTGATTCCGTCATTGATGGTATAGGTAATCTCATCGTTGCCCGAAAAGCCATTGTTAGGGGTATAGCTGATCACCGTACCCGAAATGCTAGCCGTTCCGTTCGCAGGGTTGCCTTGGATGCCCACAGTAAGGGGGGCGTTCTCGGGATCCATGATCTCCCCGGCCACATCGATGGTATTATTGCTCGAGTTCCCTTCGACGGTCACCGTAAGGTCGTTCGCCGTCGGGGCCCCGTTTGCCACCGTATTCACCGTTACCGTAATCGTCGCGCTCACCGCAGGGTTGATTCCGTCATTGACGGTATAGATGATAACGTCATTGCCCGAAAAGCCATTATTAGGGGTATAGCTGATTACCGTACCCGAAATGCTGGCCGTTCCGTTCACAGGGTTGCCTTGGATGCCCACAGTAAGGGGGGCGTTCTCGGGATCCATGATCTGCCCGGCCACATCGATGGTATTATTGCTCGAGTTCCCTTCGACGGTCACCGTAAGGTCGTTCGCCGTCGGGGCCCCGTTTGCCACCGTATTCACCGTTACCGTAATCGTCGCGCTCACCGCAGGGTTGATTCCGTCATTGATGGTATAGGTAATCTCATCGTTGCCCGAAAAGCCATTATTAGGGGTATAGCTGATCACCGTACCCGAAATGCTGGCCGTTCCGTTCACAGGGTTGCCTTGGATGCCCACAGTAAGGGGGGCGTTCTCGGGATCCATGATCTCCCCGGCCACATCGATGGTATTATTGCTCGAGTTCCCTTCGACGGTCACCGTAAGGTCGTTCGCCGTCGGGGGGCCGTTTACGACCGTATTTACATTAACAGTAACGGTATATGCTCTGGATACATCGCCCTCGGTGACCGTATAGGTAACCGGATTGGTAAAGTCCTGTTCGACCTCCGGTTCCGGGCTTATCGAGTCACCCGTAAAGGTTATCACCGGGGCAAGGGACTTCGCGTCCGTACCTACGGGAAGGTCCACAGTAATATCGGTGCCCGATATGTTGCCTTCCACCCCATTGATTGTAAAGGCCCTTATCTCCGGTTCCGCGGCGACTACGGCTACGTTCACGGTCCACTCCTGGACATCACCGTTACCGGCCGTGACCGTATAGGTGACGGGATTCGAGAAATCAAGCTCCGCATCCGCCGTGGGGGATACCGTCGCGCCCTCCGATACCCTAAGCTCCCCGGGGGCCGTGGCCAATTCCGTTCCCTCGGGGACATTTACGGATACCGTATGAGCATCGGGGTCGATCGTGGACGTACCGATCTGTCCCGGCAATGAGAAGGCCACGATGTCGTTGCCCTCCGGTGACAGTTCCTCCACCACCTCAAGGCGCACCTCCGCGGTAAGTTCCTGACCGTTGCCGTCCCTCAGGTCGAAGGTAAGGATGACCGTACCAAGGGCTTCCGCCATGAAATTGTATCGATAGGTACCGGGAACGATATCCACATAGGCGTCCATTTCCAATCCCGTACCGTCCTCCAGGGTAAGTTCCCCCGACCCCTCGACCATACCGTAACTGCGTTCGTACGCCACATCGCCCGTTCCCTCGTTGCCCAAGGTGACCGTAATCGTCGTAAGGCCGCCGACCAAAAGCTCGGTGTCCGACGCCGTGGCCGTCCATGTGGCGGGGACCTCCGTCAGTATGTAGTCCAGTTCAAGCTCCTCCGTGAATCCGTAGGGGTCCTCGGCAACGAAGCGCACCCTATGGTCACCCACCTCCGACCCGATATAGACCAGGTCCTTGGCCAAACCGTCAAGGGCGTAGGCCCGCCCGGGCTCCAGCACCTCCCCTTGGCCGTCCTCGAAATGTCCGTCGCCCGATTCCACGGAATAGCTGAAATTATAGGTATAACCTTCCAGCACCTCCTCCGGGACCACCGTCAAGGCCGTGGGGAGCGGTTCCCCCACATGGCCCTCCTCCGTGTTGTCGCCCGACAGCACGAACTCCACCTCCGTCAAAAGGCCTACGTCCTTCGTGCAGGCAAACAGGACGGTCAACATCAAAATGAAATACGCTAAGGGTCTGTAGTTCTTGTACATGGTTAAGGAACATTCTATACAATCAGGACAAAATAACAACCGTTGATTATTTCATCAAATTTATTCGTTGTAGGGTATATTATTAAAAACTTAAGCTAAAATAAAGAATACATTTATACAAAATGTGCTGAATGACCTACCTGGGAATAGCATTATTGGCCATAAAATCCGTTATCGTTTTGCCTCCACTAGAAAAAGTAACGGTAGCCGCACTTGAAGGATCTGAGGAAGAATTATGACTACCTGAAATAGTTATACTTCCTGAAGAAGGAAATTGAACAGTTATGCTTTCTGAACTGGGATAAGGACACCCTTCTGCCTGTGCCCCTGGACCACAAATTATCCAATTAAAATTCACACTTGAACTCCTTAAAGTAGCCCCTCCATCACCCGTAGCACTTATGCTTATTGTGACATTAGCATTAGGCGGGCCGCTTAACACACCTGTACTAAGATCCCAAGTTAATTCCGTAGGCGTAGAACAATTAATACTGACCGCTCCTGAAACATCACCTCCGCTTATGGTATCGTCAGCATCGTTATTCGGGGTGTCCAAGGCAATGGCCACTTTATAATAGCCTGTATAATCAGTGTTAGACAATCGATAAACATTTCCGACAATAAGCTTTGTTTCTATTTCAATATTGAGTTTTGCCCCGCCTAAACTGCTACCATTACAAAAATTGGCAGTAGCTTCGGTTAAATTTGCCCCTAAACGCTCAAATCGATGATATCGCAACACAGATGATACAGTAATAGTTATGGTCGCGCTCACTGCAGGGTTGATTCCGTCATTGACGGTATAGGTAATCTCATCGTTGCCCGAAAAGCCATTGTTAGGGGTATAGCTGATCACCGTACCCGAAATGCCGGCCGTTCCGTTCACAGGGTTGCCTTGGATGCCCACAGTAAGGGGGGCGTTCTCGGGATCCATGATCTCCCCGGCCACATCGATGGTATTATTGCTCGAGTTCCCTTCGACGGTCACCGTAAGGTCGTTCGCCGTCGGGGCCCCGTTTGCCACCGTATTCACCGTTACCGTAATCGTCGCGCTCACCGCAGGGTTGATTCCGTCATTGACGGTATAAGTGATAACGTCATTGCCCGAAAAGCCATTGTTAGGGGTATAGCTGATTACCGTACCCGAAATGCTGGCCGTTCCGTTCACAGGGTTGCCTTGGATACCTATCGTGAGAGGGGCGTTCTCGGGATCCATGATCTCCCCGGCCACATCGATGGTATTATTGCTCGAGTTCCCTTCGACGGTCACCGTAAGGTCGTTCGCCGTCGGGGCCCCGTTTGCCACCGTATTCACCGTTACCGTAATCGTCGCGCTCACCGCAGGGTTGATTCCGTCATTGACGGTATAGGTGATAACGTCATTGCCCGAAAAGCCATTGTTAGGGGTATAGCTGATCACCGTACCCGAAATGCTGGCCGTTCCGTTCACAGGGTTGCCTTGGATGCCTACCGTGAGAGGGGCGTTCTCGGGATCCATGATCTCCCCGGCCACATCGATGGTATTATTGCTCGAGTTCCCTTCGACGGTCACCGTAAGGTCGTTCGCCGTCGGGGCCCCGTTTGCCACCGTATTCACCGTTACCGTAATCGTCGCGCTCACCGCAGGGTTGATTCCGTCATTGACGGTATAGGTGATAACGTCATTGCCCGAAAAGCCATTGTTAGGGGTATAGCTGATCACCGTACCCGAAATGCTGGCCGTTCCGTTCGCAGGGTTGCCTTGGATGCCCACAGTAAGGGGGGCGTTCTCGGGATCCCCGATCTCCCCGGCCACATCGATGGTATTATTGCTCGAGTTCCCTTCGACGGTCACCGTAAGGTCGTTCGCCGTCGGGGCCCCGTTTACGACCGCATTGACATTCACTGTAACAACATATTCTTTTGTTACACCGCCCTCAGTGACCGTGTAGGTGACCGGATCGGTAAAGTCCTGTTCTACTTCCGGTTCCGGGCTCACCGATTCCCCTGTGTAGGTTATCACCGGGGCAAGGGCCGTCACATCGGTGCCAGAGGGGAGGCTTACCGTAATATCGGTGCCCGAAATGACGCCCTCCGTCCCGTTTATCGAGAACAGCGTAATCTCGGGGTCCGCAGCGACCTCGGCGACACTGACCGTCCACTCCTGGACATCACCGTTACCGGCCGTGACCGTATAGGTGACGGGATTCGAGAAATCAAGCTCCGCATCCGCCGTGGGGGAGACCGTCGCGCCCTCCGATACCCTAAGCTCCTCGGGGGCCGTGGCCAATTCCGTTCCCTCGGGGACATTTAGGGATACCGTATGGGCATCGGGGTCGATCACGGACGTACCGATCTGCCCCGGCAATGAGAAGGCCACGATGTCGTTGCCCTCCGGTGACAGTTCCTCCACCACCTCAAGGCGCACCTCCGCGGTAAGTTCCTGACCGTTGCCGTCCCTCAGGTCGAAGGTAAGGATGACCGTACCAAGGGCTTCCGCCATGAAATTGTATCGATAGGTACCGGGAACGATATCCACATAGGCCTCCATTTCCAACCCCGTACCGTCCTCCAGGGTAAGTTCCCCCGATCCCGCGACCATACCGTAACTGCGTTCGTACGCCACATCGCCCGTGCCCTCGTTGCCCAAGGTGACCGTAATCGTCGTAAGGCCGCCGACCAAAAGCTCGGTGTCCGACGCCGTTGCCGTCCATGTGGCGGGAACCTCGCTAAGGGTATAGGTGAGTTCTAGTTCCTCCGTAAAGCCATAGGGGTCCTCCGCTAGGACACGCACTTTGTGCTCCCCTACCGTGGTGCCGATATATTGCAGGTTGCCGGTCAATCCGCTAAAGGGATGTTTCTCCCCGGGAGCAAGGTTTTCCCCCTTGTCGTCCTCGAAACCGCCCTCCCCCGATTCCACCGAATAGGTGAAGCTATAGGTATAGCCTTCCAAAACTTCCTCCGGGACAACGGTAAGGACCGTAGTGAGCCCTTCGTTAATATGGCCCGTATCGGTATTGTTCCCTACAAAATCGAACTCTACCTCAGTCACCAGGCCTACCTGCTTCGTACAGGCGATAAGGATGGCTATAACAACCACAGAATATATAAGTTTGTCGTATAGCCTTTTCACTTAACTTAATTTAAGTTAATTTATTTATTGAAATAATACCTTAACCCAAGGCCTGTGTAGTTAGTAAAACTCCCGAAATCACTATTTGCATGAAAATATTCCGATGTACGGATGATCAATGATATATGCTCACTGACAATAATATCGATATCCCCCGTCAATACGGCTCCGTAAATAAACTTACTTTCCCCATTGACCGATACAATGTTTGATACCTCGACCTCTCCGTTATTGACCATTTCATAGCCTGCCAAAACACCGCCCCCTAATGAGAGTGCCTGCATCCGCCTATTTCTACTATAAAGGGTTATGAAATATGAATAGCTCGCCGTTAAGCTTGAATAGGGAATAGATTTTATTCCTGACTGATAGTTTGCAATGGAGACATTTAAGGCCAATTCCGTAAAGGTGGTCTCACTAAGATTATTATCCAGGGTTAACTCACCACCATAACCCTCTCCGAACATACCACCGGAGACCGAAAAAGTATTTGTATAACTTTGCCCTATCATGAAAACGGGGATGCAAAAAAGTAAGACCGAAAATATTTTTTTAATATTCAATTGGAAGGGGAATTTACTTGTTTATTATCTAACGGAAGTATCACCATATTGTCGGTGTCTTTTTCTGCCAAGGCCACATAAATAAGTTCCTTGCTACTTAATTTGAAATTTTTGAAAACATATACGATCTCATTGACACTTGCCGGATCAAGGGATTCTTGTAGGTTAAAGGTATATCGGGGTTTCATAATTTTTTGTAATTGACCAACAGCCGCTTTTTTAAAGAAACTTACACCATCTATATGATACTCCCTTTTGGAATTATTCTCAATCTGGAGTATAAAGTAAATTTCTTCCCTGTCAACCAAAATATTGTTCAATTTTAAGACAATTCTTTTATTCTGTCTAAAACTTCTCTTAAAAACTGTTTTTTGTAAATAGTTGTTTTCACAAAAAATACGATAATATTCCTCCCTATCGACATCATATAAGTCTTGCTCAACCCCGGAAGCGTCATTATAAACGGTTCCTTCCGATTCAAGTTTAGGGCTATTTTCTGGAATTATTTGGTTTTCAATGGGATTACTAGGAATTTCTTTCTCAACTATTGCCTCTTTCTGCATTTCTACCCCTTCGTTTATCGAAGGTTTAGGCAAAGGGGATTCTTGGGTTTCTTGTAAATCTTTGCGGGGTTCTTGGTCCGTTTCAGTTTGAACCGTAGGCCCTTGATTTAGTTTCCCCACCGCTTGCTCAGGTGAAATTATATAATTGAACTTTTCTACATTCTCTGAATAACTCAAGTTAAACGAAAAGATAAAACCATTTTCAGTTATCACCGTAAGGTTACTGTTCTTTCCTTTTCTAGCTTGTAAGGCCCCTATATTCGAGCTTTCATCATAGGTAAACCTAAAATTAACCCCAGGTTCTACAATTTTCACCAGTTTGGACGGAAAAAATAGACTCACAGTACTATTCTCGTTACATGCTACCGCCAATGGGGATTGGGCGACCATAGTATTACCCACTATCAAGAAAAAAAAACCGATAAATAAATTAAAGAGAATCGGGGATACCTTCATACATAAAGAAAGTTTAATATTTTCTATAGCTTTTTACCTACAAAAAAAAGAAGGCTTAACAAAACATTAAAATACAAAAATACTAATAAAGGGAGATATCCCAATAAATTATCGTCGAAAGGCTAGAGTTGTAGGTTTATACCGTCAAATAAAAAACCAAAAAATTCTATCATCACACAACCATTGTGCCGGCCGCCCTACTCTTACCAGCCATAACCATCATATAAGTTTCCTTTTGATTTTCCCTAAAGCATAAGGGTCTTGAATTCATTAAAACTATCGGGAAACACATGAAAAACAACGCTCTTTTAGTTTGGTTTTTTACCTCATCCGACTTTAAGAAAGAGCAGTGTTCATATTTTATCTTATCCCTGCCTCTTCTTAACATCAAGACTCTTACCTATTGCGATTTCTTTTCCTCATTACATTCGTCTATAAACAAAATTTACTTAGAAAATAAAATTATACCGATTTCAAATATAGCCTGGCCAGCTAAATTAAGTCCTAAAACAAAGCTCGCCGATCATTGTAATCACAAACTATCGTTTTCCTGACTGTCGGACTCTTGTATGATTTCTTTTATCTTTCCGTTGGCAATAACCGCAACGATATCCACAGCCCTTTTTATCCCTAATGATTTGTAGAGTTTTGAAGCAATCAATTCAATATCGTAATCCGCTTGGACATTCTCATGGTTTCTCTGGTCATATAGCACCGAAATAATTGAAAAATGAAGAGGTTGTTCCAGTAAATGATCCAAATGTTTGTGGTTCTCTAATTTTAATCGTTCATCCAACGCTTGGCCTAGTTCTTTTCTAAGCGTTGGATAATTAGTCAAGAGTTTATCAAAATTATCGATTTGAGATTGAAGTATTTCGTCTTTAGGGGCATAAAAGTACACCTCGGCCAACTCATTTTGCCCCTCAATCTTCCATGACCCGCTAAAATATCCCATTACCGGGTCATCACAATATTCAAAACTATTCTCGATTTTCCCCTTTCGTCCCAAATTGGTTTTTGCTATTGTTTTTTTAACCGATTTCCCCTTCTTAAGGATGTTTCGATATCTAAGCGTACGTTTTAAAAACACCCAAATTATCAGCATATGAACTATTGGGAAAAGCACTCTAAAAAAGAAGTCCTCTAAAGTATAATTACCGGAAAGATTGCCCTGAATATCACCTCCAAAACTTACGGCCATAAAAACAAAAAACAACGCACTAAGCGCCAAGCCAATAGCTGAAGAGAGATAGCCATCCTTTGCCAACTTTTTATATACCCGTTTTTTAGAACTTGAATTTTCATGGGGAACACACTGCATAATCGCATCAAAATTTTCCAATTCCAAATCATTTATTTCAATAGAACCACCATGAATATCATAAAGTGTTGCGACGATATGAAAACTTTTGGAATAATGGAAATACTCTGAATGCCACCCTACAAACTCCAAATCACTGAACTTAAGTACTTTCTTTTTCGAAAAAAATGATGAAGCGGTAATTGTATTATTTTTAATGGTGACTATTTTAAAGCTTCTAAAAAGCCAAAATGACATAATACCTGCAAATACCCAGGCAATTATCATAAATAGAATGGCTAGTCCATTAACACGTACGGAGCTTGATGAACCCGAAGACAGTAAACCTCCCCAAAAAAAGGCCAAGCAAAAAACAAAGGCTAGGACCAGAAAGAAGTTTGGGACACCAATTTTATTTTTACCCATGATATTCTAAAATACAACTAAGGTACGTATTCATGAAGCAAAATTTAATGTTGCCCAATGTAATTCAGTTAAATTCAGTTATAAGATTTCAGTTTAATTTACCATTTCCAAAATACTTAAATCGGCATTCACCTTTTTTTTAGTGGCGGTACCCACTTCATCTGGTAGTTTTATGACCATTAGATTATCTCTTGATTTCAAGCACCCTGTAGGTCTGTTTGATTTTCTTGGCAAGAAACAATCAAAAATATTATGTAGGTTTTTGAACGAACACATCTTTTTCGAAGTATTTAAAATGCTCTTTAACAACTACCGAGCTATCAGAAGGAATGTCGTATACTATTTCCTCCATGATACGACCTCTTACTGTCTGATACCCTTTTTTTCTAGCGAAAATTCCAAAACTAGGAGTAAATGTCCCATCGCTAAAAGTATCTTTTTTTATCAATCCGTTTTCATATTCATTTTCTACAATTACCGTTAAGAAATGGTAATCCGATAGATAATATTCGTCCGATGAATAGTTGGAATTATAGCTCAAAACTTTTCCTACATTTTTACCCACTACCATCGTATCGGGTATTTCCAAACTAAAGAAAGAACTGTTTTTTAAGTCTATTTCCCCATTATTCAGATAATGTATCGATTGATTCTTGTACATACTGTCATGGATGACCAAGTACTCCTCCAAACTCTTTGGTTCACCATCTTGTCGGTAATAGTTCCACCAACCTTTTTTAATATTTTTTTGAAAAAGTCCCTTTGCTTTCAGCTTCCCATTTCTGTAAAATGAAGTGATTTAGACTTTTTTTTTGGATCGAAAGATAGGGCTACGGATATTTGTGTTGCGACACTCAAACTCCATAGCCCATGTACAAAGTACTCGACAAAGATACCATAGAAATGGAAATAGTTCCTAATATCCCGATGGCTAGACGCGGTTTTCCCCCTAGGGTAGAACTGTCCGAGATAGTCAATGCCGTTCTCTACAAGATGAAGACAGGTGTGCAATGGGAATACTTGCCCGTAACGGCTCTTTTTGCTCAAAGGGCATTGACTTGGCAAGGTGTTTACTACCACTTCAGGAAATGGTGCCTATCAGGGACCTTCTACCGATGTTGGACGAGCATACTTGAAAAATATAGGGACAGGCTCGACCTTTCCAGTGTAGACCTTGACGGCAGTCACACTCCTGCCAAACGGGGCGGCGAGGATGTACAATATCAAGGAAGGAAGAAATCGAAAACGACAAACGCCCTTTACCTGACCGATAGACAGGGATTGCCCCTGGCCATGTCGCAACCCGTGGAGGGCAACCATAACGACCTGTATGAAATAGAGGTGCAGTTCGAGGTGGTCACGGCAACACTTGAAAATTCCAGAATAGATATCGGGGGGGCTGTTTCTCAACGCCGATGCGGGTTTTGATTCCAAAGATTTCAGGTCGGCCTGTGCGGCCAAGGACATCAATGCCAACGTTTGTTTCAACAAAAGAAACGGGAATACGGACAGGGACGAGTATTTTGACCAAAAACTATATCGCGAACGATATGCGGTAGAGCGCACCAATGCATGGATGGACAGCTTTCGTTCCTTGCTCAACAGGTTCGATACCACAACGGAAAGCTGGAAAGGGTTCAACTATTTGTCTTTTATCGTACTGGCCCTAAAAAAGTTTAAAATTAAAAAGTCTAAATGAGTTCGCTTTGATACTAAAGCATATCAAATGATAACAACGAAAGTTTGAGGGCAAAAAAAAGGTAAAATGTGCTATTCTTTTTTGGAATTTATTGTGTCTTTAATCATCGAAATTTTTGCCTTTTTTTCCTTCCGTAGCCTTGTTATTTATTAATATTTGGTTTATCAACTCTTGTGCAAAACCTTCTTTTTGATTCAAGTAATAAAAATGAGCTCCAGTAAAAACCTTTATACTAAAGTAACCACTAGTAGTTTTTTTCCAGGATTTAGCGGCATCGGGGTGTAACTTATCTGTACTCCCGTAAATAAAATGAACAGGCACCATGTGAGGCCTAAAAAAACGTTTAGGCCATTGATCTAGTATAATAAGATCTTTCTTGAATGGTAAAATGGTCGAATGGTCTACTGCCTTAACTGTTTCTTTAGATAATCCACCTAATCGAATTAGCAAACGAACAACATCTTCATTTGAAAAATGATACCGTTTCCGATCCTTATGAATTGAGGGACCTTCTTTACCAGACACAATGACTTGACATGGTAATTTTTGCTTTTCACTAATAACTTTATGTAACAGGCAATGAACAATCAATGCTCCCATGGAATGACCAAATAATATGTAAGTTTCATCAAACTCCATCTGATCATAATACGTGTCTATTAATTCATCAAAAGAAATACTATGACTTTCTTTAAAACGAATACCCTTACCAGGGGCACTCAGCTGAACCAGCTTGATGCCCTCCGGCAAATATGTTTCTAAAAAATCAAATGCTCTCTCTGTCCCTCCTGCAAAAGGAAAACAAATTAGTTTCATATAACTAGTTTTCTACAATACCACCTAAATGCTCTTCAACTTTCGTTAAGATAATTTCACTTAACCGATTGAGGCTGGAGCCATTTAATAAATCCATAATAGAAAGTTCTACCCCAAGCATCGCTTTAATCGCCACAACTATTTCAACAGAAACTAATGAATCTACTCCCATCATATTAATTCCCTCTTCCGGGTTGATGGAATCGGGGTTCATTTTCATTACATTGGCAAATACTACGATTGTTTTTTCAAGAATAACTCTTATTCTATCTTTTTCACCACAGTCTTTAAGTTCCTCTACCAGAGATCTTAACTCCTTAGAAAGTGCATTAGTGCCGGAAAACTGATCAACAATGCTTTTAAATCTGGATGAATTAGCTACTCTCGGATTTATCGCACTCCATACCTCCCAATCCACATCGAAAAAGCAAATCTGAGCAGGCTTTTCACTTAAAATATAATCAAGCATACGCAATGCGGTTCGGGTATCAAACCCTTTAACTCCTGCTGCATCCATTATCAGACCTACATGTTCATTTCGGGAAACCACACCAACCTCGGCCAGCACACCTAAATTTAAACTGGTACACGCCAGATTTTGTGCATTTCTCCAGTGCGAGAAATTATCTAAAAATGCATTCGCTGCCACATAATTCCCTTGTCCTACGTTACCAATTAAGGATGAAATAGACGAAAAACAAAGAAAAAAGTCCAGAGCGTAAGAACCGAGTGCATTATGAAGGTTAATGGCTCCCAGTACTTTGGGATTCATAACACGTAAGAAACGTTCTTCATCCAAATCCTTCATAAAGGCATCATCCAACACCATGGCTCCGTGAAAAACTCCTTTAAAAGCAATGGTATCTTGCGATAGAGAATCAATCAGCTTTTTAACTTCATCTGTATTGGTGATATCCAGTTTATGAACATATACCTCCGTAACACCAGCTTTATTCACCCGATCAATAAATGCCTGCCTTTCCATATCTTTTACGCCACTTCGGGAACATAAGACAACTTTCTTTACCTCTTTTCCAATAAGCCATTTGGCAATTTCAAAACCGAAACCGGCAGTACCTCCGGTGATTAGAAATGCTCCGTCTGAATCAATCCCAGATTTAGCAGTGGTCAATTCCACCTCACCTTCTTCAAAATTCAGTGTTACCTTACCAATATGCTTACTTTTATTCATAAACTTGAACGCCTCCTCGATACCCTTTGCAGGAAATGAAGTTACAGGTATTGGTTTATAGTCTTCATCCTGGAACTTGGTATAGAGAATTTGCAACAACTCATGTGTTTTTTTCGGTCGTTGCATAAACATTTGATCAATGTCAATGTGAAAAAAGCTAACATTTCTATTGAAGGTCTGCATGGGCAAACCCTTGTTAAGTACGATATCCTTTTTACCAATTTCAATAAACCGGCCGTAATCGGCCAATAACTCGAATGATTGCACCAGAGACTCTCCAGAAATAGCGTTTAAAACCACATCCACGCCTTTACCATCGGTGATATCCATAACATCTTTTACATAATCCAAGCTTCGGGAATAAAGGATGTGCTCCACACCTTCCGCTCTCAGGTGGGCTCTCTTCTCTTCGGTACTGGTTGTTGTAATAATTTTAGCGTTTAATTTTTTTGCTATTTGAATAGCTGCCAAACCTACTCCTCCTGTCCCGTTATGAATCAAGACTGTTTCTCCTTCAGAAAGATCGGCCTTATCAACCAATGCATGCCATGCGGTAATAAAAGGTATGGCAATATTCATTTCGTCATAAGATAATGTGGTCGCCTTTTTAACGTAGAAATCGGGCTTCGTAGTAATATATCTGGTAAAACCACCGTCCTTTGCCAGCATCAAAATATCATCTCCAATAGCAATGTCCGATACATTTTTTCCTTTGTTGATAACGGTACCTACCACTTCCATACTTATGCTATTCTGAAAATAGCTGTTTTTCAACGCATCTTGGGAAATCTGTCCATTTATTTTCAAGACATCCTTGAAATTCAAGGAGGCAGATTTTACTTTTAATGTAATTTCGTCCTCAGACGGTTCGACAATAGTGCTCTCTACCAAAGAAAAACCTTCAGCGCCTTTTCCTTTTTCATGTATAATCTGAAAAGGCTCATCATTGGCTGCTTTTCGACTAAAACCAAGAACCTTAGGTTCTGAAGGTTTGCTTAATGACCTGACAAACCGGCTATTTCCCCTTAATGCAATATCTTCTTCTACTCCCAACAATTGTAGCAATATTGATTTAGGGTTTTCTAGATTGTAGTGGTCGGTATCCAATGATAAAGGCGAAATATTTGGATGTTCGTTTCCAATCACGTGGTTTAAACCGAGCAGAGCTCCAGAATTGATATTCATATCATCGGTATCCAGCACCTGGTGACCATTCAGAGTTAAAATTACTAACTGAACCGGTCCTGTACCTTTTAAAGACTGAAAAAAAGAAAGTAACGGAAAGGTAATTTCCTGAACAGCCTTGTAACTTAGTTCTTTCTTTTCATCTAGAAAAGGTGCATAAATCAATCTGGTAACTGAATTCTTTTCTTGTTCCAGAAGATTCTTATCAAATTGATCCATTTGAATAACCTTGGCCCCATAAAACTTAAGGTCGTCCATAAATGGCTTTGCCTTTTTAGATGAAGGCCCAAAGAATAAGATTGTTTCATTCTCAAAATCAGGCTCACCTTCCAGTAAGGGAATATTCTTCCAGTTAAACTCATAAAACAATTCGTTAATATCTCGCTCCTCATTTTGCGCATTACTTTCAATCGACTGGCAATTAAGACCTTCCAATTGAGCTATAACGGTACCATCTTTACCTATCAAAGTCATATTGGCAATCAGGTATTCATGGCCTATCTCTGTAATCTCAGCATGGCAATAGATATATTCATTCAATTTCGGCCTGGTGTGAAAATGCACGAAATTGATTTTTGTCGGCACGAATGCGCCCGGAGCGACCTCTCGTCCGTTAAGCGCTGCGATAACACTTTGAAAACAAGCGTCTAAGATACTAGGATGCAGTAAATATTCATGATCTTTAACTATGGATTTATGTGGTTTTATCTTTACCAATAGTTCCTTATCGCCTTTACATTTAATCTCTTGGATACCTCGAAATACCGGGCCGTATTTCAAACCAATGGCATCCAACGCATCATAGATTCCTTCAATGGTCCTCTCTTTTTCAAAAGCTTTAAGCGTTGCTAAAAAAGCTATTTTATCATGTTTGCCATTAATACATTCTATCACTTTTGCCGATGCATGCTGAGTCCATGAATTACTTTCATCGCTATGGGAAAATATGTCGCACGTGGAGTTTGAAGGATTAAAAGTCGTATTTAAAAACTGAACTTCATCCTCATTAAATATCAAGACATTACTAAACAGAACATCTTTTAGCGTACATGTCTCTGTTCCACTCACTTTTTGATTCATGGCCAGTATGGCCTCCACATAGGCTGCACCGGGAAAAACTACCGCTCCGGAAACAACATGGTCCTGTAAATAGGGTAAAAATTGCTCATTGACTTCCATCTCAAACGAAGGAAGGTGATAAGGGTACGTTTGATTTAGAAATGGATGACCTTCCAATCCTAATCTGTCTTCACGTGAAGAGTTACTTTCAGAGAAATAGCTCTGGTTTTCCCATTCATATAATGGTAATTTTATGTGATTTCCACCAGTATAGAATTTTGACCAGTCTATAGCGTATCCAATCGCATAAAAATGGGCAAGGTTATCTAAAATGTGTTGCTCCCCATCTTCTTTTCGTCTCAATGAAAAAAGAAGGTTGGTCTTTTTGCCCAGACGTTCTGCACATTCATTGATAGAATGCCTTAAAACCGGATGAGGTCCAACCTCTAACATGGTGTGGTATCCATCTGAAAGAGTCTGAACGATAGCATCTGAAAATCTCACGGGCTGCCGTACGTTGTCCCACCAATACGTATTGTTAAATGACGCCCCTTCCATTTTCCTAGCCGTTACCGAAGAATAAATCGGAATTTCTGGTGGTTGGGGTGAAATAACATCCAGAGAATCCAATAACTCTCGTTTTAGACCATCCATTTGGTAAGAATGATAGGCAACATCTACCTCCAACATTTTATTGAAAACATTCAACTCCGTTAGCTTGTTACTTATATGTTGAAGCCTCTTGGTCTTACCTGCCAATGTAACCGTGCTGGGACTGTTAATGGCTGCAACAGAAACATCGCCGTAAGCTTCTATGTACTGATTTATTTCATTTTCTGGAAGCCCCACTGCCAGCATGGATCCCTTTCCTGCGGCTTTTTGCTGAATCCTGCTTCTATGATAACTTACTATTAAACAGTCTTTTAATCTTAACGCTCCAGAAACGTATGCTGCCGTTACTTCACCTACTGAATGTCCAAGTACAGCATCGGGTGTAATACCGTAGGAAGCCCAAAGTTCGGTTAATGCAGCCTGTAAAAAGAAATTGGCAGGCTGTGCAAACTGCGTTTCCTTAATTCTGGAATCTTCTTTCTCCTTTAGTAGCTCTTCAAGCATACTCCAACCGGTAATAGCCTGAAATATCATATCGTATTCTTCCCATTTTTGCTTAAACAATTCACTCGAATGGTATAAGTCACGACCCATGGCAAACCATTGAGGTCCCATGCCTGTGAAGATAAAAAGTTTAGGAGATAATTCGGTTGTAGCCGTATAGGTTTGCACACCTTTCACACTATTTCCTTCGGCAAATTCGTTCAACTGCCACATGAGTTCATCCATCGAATTGGCCACAAATATAGCCCTAGTATTTAGTTTAGATCTTCTGTTAAGTAAAGTATATAGGGTGTCTGCATAATTATCCTCTGTTAAGTGTGATGCTATTTTTTTGGCATATGCCCGTAACGAATAATCACTTTTAGCCGTTAAAGGAAGTATGTAAACACGAGAGGTTTTCAATCCTGATGGCAGTTCCTTTTGCTCAATGGTCGTATTAGATAACAATACGTTGGCATTGGTTCCTCCGTATCCGAATGAATTGACCAAACCGTATCTTTCCTGTTGGTCGGACAACCTTCTTACATCGGTAGACACCTTCAGTTTGGCATTTTCAAAGTCAATTTGTGGATTTGGGTTTGTAAAATGAAGGTGGGGCACCGTTTGGTTATACTTTAAAACCAAAATAGCCTTTATTAAACCGGCCACACCAGAAGCGGCTTCGAGGTGGCCTATGTTTGTTTTGACTGAACCGACAGCCACATGCTCTTCTTTTGTAACCTTCTCTTTGATCACGGTATCTAAAGCAGAAAATTCTATCGGATCTCCAGTAGGAGTACCAGTTCCATGAGCTTCTACATAGCAAATATCATTGGGGTCTATTTCAGACTGATCGATAACTTTTCGCAATAACTGCTTTTGGGAATCTCCATTCGGCACCGTAATTCCTTCTGTTTTACCGTCCTGATTACTCCCTGTTTGATGAATGACCGCATAAACAATATCATTATCCAATAAGGCTTCTTCCAAGGGTTTAATCAGTATAACTCCAACACCTTCGCCTCTAACATATCCCTGAGCGTCCGCATCGAATGTTTTGCATCTGGAATGACTGGATAAAAATTGTCCTTTACTCATAACAATGGGATATTCCGGTTTGAGCATCAGGTTTACGCCACCTGCAATGGCCATTTTGGACTCACCTGCCCAGATACTCTGACAGGCATAATGGATACCAACCAAAGAAGAAGAACAGGCCGTATCTATAGAAAGACTAGGACCTCTAAGATCCAATGAATACGAAATACGGTTAGATAACATGGCCATTGTACAGCTGGTTGCTGTTGGAGATTTTATTTGATTTCGGTTTTTAGAGCCTAACTGTATCAACTTATTGTCCAGTGTAAAACCTCCTATAAACACTCCCGTATCACTTCCTCTGAATTTCGATTCGGGAATTCCTGCATCTTCAAAAGCCTCCCAGGTAGTTTGAAGTAATAATCTTTGTTGCGGGTCTAAGGTTTCAGCCTCAAATGGACTGATCCCAAAAAATAACGGATCAAATTCTGTTACATCTGAGGTTAAAAAACCAAACTGGGATGAAAACGTTTTACCTTTCCTGTTCTTATTCTGACTAAAAAAACGCCTGTTGTCCCATCTACTTTTAGGAACATTAATAATGGCATCTGTTCCTGATTTCAATAAATCCCAGAATTGTTCTGGGGTATTGGAATTACCTGGAAATCTACATCCAACTCCAATAATGGCTAATTGTTTTTGTTTCATTGTCATTCATTTTGGGTTCTTAATTTTTCTCTTAAACTGGTTTAACACATAAAAAAGACTTTTTATATTCATTTAATGTGATGGACAATAAACTAGAACATTCAGGATACCTTTACCTTTTTTTAGATTGACTGTCATGTTCGAAACTTTAATTAAATCCAGAAGCCCTGTTCATTCCCCAATTAGTAGGACAGGTTTTCTACAAATCCAGGTTAATTTATGCTGCTTTTTTAAATATGTCCATTGGCCTATCAAAGGGCTGTTGAAACTGTTACATCTTTCCACGCTTCGAGATCGGTTTTTACCTGCTCCATTTTTTTATAGGCTATATCATAAGCATCTTGACCAAGAAATAAGTGTAGTGGAGGATCCATTACTTCACTTATTTTTATCATAGCGTTAGCTGCCTTTATAGGATCTCCGGCTTGATTCTCATCAATTTCACGCAGATGTGCTTCTTGTATTTGACGGGCTTCGGTATACTCAACAATTGGGTTAGCGGGTACGGCTATAGATCCTTTCTTTAGAAAATTAGTCTTGAAATATCCAGGATGTACAACTGTCGCCTTAATTCCAAATGATTTAATATCAGCAGCCAAAGCCTCTGTAAAAGCCGTTACTGCAAATTTGGTAGCGCTATAGATACCCCAAAAAGGAAAGTTTGCAGTATAACCTGCAATAGAAGATATGTTAATAATATGTCCGGATTTTTGTTTCCGTAGGTAAGGCATTGCTTTTCTAATGACATGTGCCAGACCAAAAACATTTACATCAAAACTAGCCCTTATCTCGGCGTCAGAAATTTTTTCTAGTGTTCCCATCTGGCCATATCCTGCATTATTAACAATAACATCAATTTGCCCGAAATGAGCGACTACGGCCTCAATAGCTTCTTGCACACTTTGCTCTTTTACTAGATCCATTTCAATCGGCAGAAACGTTTTAGTAACTTTACTTACCTCATTTTTCTAATGATTTTATATCGCGTGAGGTTGCTGCTACATAATGTCCACTAGCTAGTAATTGCTTTACAAGTGCTAATCCCAAACCTTTAGATGCTCCGGTTACAAACCATACATTATTCCTGTTCATAATTATTTTTTTTTGTTAATTGCTGACTTATATAGTTTTTTTATAGTTATCTAATTTTTAATACAACAATGATTAAAGTGTTAAATACTTTCAATACTATCTGTGAATTAAAGAATGGGTTTATGAAAGAATCAACAAGTTGTTTGTGATCCGAAATTAGGATGTTGTTGAAAAATATGATATCCTGATAAAGAATGATTTTTGAATAGTGGTTAATAAGGATAATATATTGATAGACTGTAAACTGAACTCTGTCTGAAAAAGATTATAATTATTAATTTTATTCAGACAGAATCATGACAAAGAAAGAACAGACTGAATTTGAAAAAAAGGTGCTCGAGCAGTTCATGTCGGGCAAGAACCTATTCGGAGAAGGGGGCGCCTTTGCCCCCCATGTTGAAGAATGTAATCGAGAAGGCCCTTGAGGCGGAGATGGACGGCCATCTGGACGAGGGTGAGCGCGCCAAGGGCAACAAACGCAACGGCAAGGGAAAAAAGACCCTGAAAAGTGGTTTTGGCACCTTCGACATCGATACGCCCCAGGACAGGCAGAGCAGCTTTGAACCGGAACTTGTAAAGAAGCGACAGACCATTTTGGCCGACAACCTCTCCGACAAGATAATAGGCCTTTACGGTCTTGGCATGAGTTACCGCGACATCTCCGCCCATAGAAAGGAGATGTACGACACCGACATCTCTCATACCGTCCTAAGCCAAATAACGGATAGGATCATCCCGGACGTAAAAGCATGGCAGAACCGCCCCTTGGAGCCTCTCTATTGCATCGTATGGCTCGATGCCATGCACTACAAGGTAAAGGTCGATGGGAAGATCGAGCACAAGGCCCTTTATAACATCCTTGGCATCAACAAGGAGGGCTATAAGGAAGTTCTGGGGATGTACATCTCCGAGAGCGAGGGTGCCAACTTCTGGCTCCAGGTACTGACCGACCTGAACAACCGGGATCCTTATCGCCTGTACCGACAACCTGAAGGGCTTTACAGAGGCTATCCTGAGCATATTCCCAAAGACCCAGGTGCAGAAGTGCATCGTCCACCAGATACGGAATTCCCTCAGGTATATCGCCTCAAAGGACCAAAAGGAGTTTCTTCGGGACCTCAAACAGGTGTACCGTGCCACCAGTAAGGAGGTGGCCGAGGACGAGCTCCTGGCCCTGGGCGAAAAATGGGGCGGTAAATACCCTGTGGTCATCGAATCTTGGCAGAACAACTGGGAGGAACTCTCCCAATACTTCCAGTACACCCCGCCGATACGCAAGATGATCTACACCACCAATGCCGTGGAGGGCTTCCACCGACAGGTGCGAAAGGTCACCAAGACCAAGGGGGCCTTTACAAACGATATGGCATTGCTCAAGCTGGTCTACCTGGCCACCAGGAACATCGAGAGGAAATGGACCTCGCCCATCCAAAATTGGAGTCTAGTGGTCCAGCAACTTTATATTAAATTTGGGGAGAGGATACCCTTGGATTTAAATCCCAATCCCTCTGGGGCTAGCCCCAGAGGGATTGACAGATCGGACAGAGTTTAATTTACAGACCCTTCATAAGTCAATTTATGATCTCCAAAGCACTCAAATCGACTTCAACTCTTTCATATGTAGCGGTATCCACTTCATCGGGTTGCTTTATGACCATTAGACTATCCCTGAATGTCACTATTTGATATAGCGGTTCTCCGTTTGAGTAAATAAGGTTATCAACGATTTTGTAGGTGGAACGGAAGCCTATGCCCACCTTGTACTCGATCAATTGTCCCTGACCGTCAAAGACCAGGTAAAAATGGTCCATACCGTCCCCATCCCCAGTTTCGTCGTTCAGTTCGTCGGTGACATCCACCCCATCGATGCTCATGGTAAAACCCGTTTCGGGTCTTGAACGGCGCTCATAGTGCCAAGTACCTTGTAGGTCAACTTCTTTTACTTGGCACGAAACGGCCAAGGGAAACAATATGATCCAAACAATAAAATACCTCATTTCTTATCTGAATTTAACTGAACACTTATTTTACAAACTCGACCGTGGTTTTGTATTTCTCGTATTTGCCCAAGTCTATTCGGCTATACTGAGGATTTTCGGAAGAATAGTACACGGGAAACTCCTGGCCAACGCAACCTTTTTTGCCGTTGTCGCAGTTAAAAGGACTAACACCTGTCGACCCAATATATTCCTTATCATCCACCCAGTAACGATATTTTAAACCATATCTAGCTCTTGTAGAATGGTAAAATTCAATTATCTCCCCATTTGTTTTTTTTTGATTGTCCGCAATATCATATTGTTTATATGTGGCATATAATATACCTAAAGCCAAAACCAATAGACCAATTACAAAAGCAATTGTATCCTTGGAGATAGACCCTGGAAACTTATTCCTCAGAGCATCCATCTTTCCCAATAATTTTAGTACCCGTTTGACCTGCCAAAGTAAAGGTCATTCCTCTACCTACTGTCACCGTAATTATCTTTTTTTCGTCAGCATTATCAAATACCGCATATATTTTTGCGCCCTTTTTTCAAGTTTACCCTGTCAGCATATGACCGAAGTTTTAATTGGGGGTGCATACTGCTCGTTTAGGACATACCCCCAAACGAGTATATCTAAATTAATGAAAATAGCCCGGATTCTCCAGTTATGACCGGTACCTAAATATTATGCCATATTTTGCCCAATTTGGCCAAGTGGGCCCAGAATTTCATACCTGCTCCGCCTCCATTAGGAATAACGAATAAATCCCGAATACGGTATTTGACGAGCACGGTCCGTGTTACTTTAGTTATCGTTTTCATCGCATTGTCTAAAAACATAAAAGATATCTAAAATATTGGATAGCTTTCTTTTTAGTTTGTACCTATTCTTACTTTGTAGGACACTCGTTGCAAGCGAGTGCTAGCGGGCGAGGTTCTTAAAAAAGAATTACTCAAATCCTTTAATAGTAATTTCAGGTAACCTCGGGAATTCTACAGCCTTATATCCCATGCCTTTTAATTGAGTATTGACAAGGAAAGCTTTTAGATAATCATCTGAATTGTGCAAAAGATATATATGTACATCGTTTTGAGGTGATAAATCTCCATAACTCAAATTTGGGTAATTCTCACTGTAATTAGCACAGAAGCCTAAATATGTAATTATCGAATCCGTAGCCATTTCATACTTCTTGTCCAAAGGCTCATTTTGCCACTCTTTTAGAAAAGATTCGACCTTACCTGACACATAGCCTACAGTTGCATTTGAGTCTATTTTTTGAGGCAAAATTTTTCTAACTGCCGTTAGATATTCGGGACAGTTTTCCATTAGATCACCGGTAAATTTTACTGCAAAAGCATATGCTACCTCCATTTCATCGTCCGTTCCTATTTGTTGGGCAATCTGATTTCTTATAGACTTAACTTTATCCGGATTGTTGTTTCTTAAATCTAAACCAAGTTGCGTCATATCCTTCAAGATATTTTCAGCTGAACTATTTGATAAATCTAGCTGCTTAATGCCTTTACAGAATTCTGTAGACATCTCTTGCGAAAAAGCTTTTTCTTTACAAGAAATAGCAGAAATCAAAAGGACGATCATTAATATAAACCTCATAGCTGCTTTTTTTTATCCACATTATAAAACGTAACCAACACTTTTGGCCCCTCATTTTTCACTACTCGCTATATTTGACATATCAGCTAATAGTTACCTAGTCCGAACCATTGAACCATGACATACACTCTTTCCTTTAATAAAACGCTGAAGTTTTATCTATAAATTTTTGTTCTTCATTCTGTTCCCGATTGCAGTACCTACACCACCTAAAAGTCCTGCCGTTACAACTTCAATCCAATTTATGCCACTGTTGGGCTCTCTTGTCAAAGAAGAATAGACTATATAAATAATGACCGGTACATAGGATGCTATGGTGATCAAATTGTTTTTCATACGGGACACTTTAATTTAGAACGTACCAAATATTAGATTATTTTTTTACGCTAAAACTGAATGTAGTAGAATCATAAACATAAAAAGAACATATACTATTCTATTTTGCTTTTTAGCTTGAAGCCCGCCGCTTCAACGGCCTTGGGGTCGGTAATCATTTCGTCTAAAAGTATCTCATTTATTTCAGGTTTTTTACTTGAGTATCTTACCTTGAAGTATTTGTTGACCCAAATACTATTTACCTCTTTCAACTTAGTTGAGCCATCATATTGACGACCTTCAACAAAAAAAATAAAGTCTGCATAAGTGGATGCATTTTGGTGTTCAATGGAAGTACATTTTCCGATAGTATAAGTTGAGTAAAATTTGAAATGATAAATTGTGCGAAAATATTTAAATGAAAAAAAACAAATGGCTAATACCAGCAGTAATTTCACCGGTTTTTTGGAATTTAACCAATCCATCATTTTTCCATTTCTTTTTTAACTTCAACAACAATAGCAGTTTTAGTACTATTAGCTCCCATTTTCAGAATGTTTTCTAAATACCCTCCCATACTTTTATTAAATTCTGAAAGCCCTAAAGAACTAATATTTTGATTTATACTATTTCTACCCAACATACCAAATGAAAAATTAATAGCAGTTTCACCAAAACTATTTAATTGTGGAACGTAACCATAATCACTCCTAGAACTTACGGAAGATTTTAATAATACGGAAGAAGCGTTTACCTTAAAAACTCCTGACATTGTAGCCTTTAATGGATCTACCTCTTTAAAATCAAACCCATTCCCAACATATTGAGAAGTAGCATCGGCAGCTATTGAAGTTAATGAACTACTAACACTGCTTTCTAAGCTGAGCCCAGCACCACTACCAATTATCGTACTCTTAAGATATGAACCAGACCCTGCTATTAATTGTCCTTCAGCAATAATGAAAGGTAAGGTGTTTGCAGTTCCAATAACAGCCACAGGAACACCAATAGTAACGCTTATTATCTTTTTTTCATCAACATTGTCAAACGCTGCATATATTTTTGCATCTTCTTTCTCACTTACGGTCACCGTCAACATCCTATTGAACAACCGTTTAGACCCCGATATGATATCAGATATTTCCTTACTTGAAATACTAAATTCCCTAACCCTTTCATAAGTACAATAAGAAGTATAAGAGTATTGAGTATTTATAGGGACTTCAACATAATCAATAATAAAATATCGATTATAACCAAGGTTATTCCTAAGAGGTGTTCCTACTTGAATCCGGTCATTTTCTGTTTTTGTAAAATACCAGTCATAAGTTTTTGTAGTAGTTCTTTTCAACTCGGCTTTCACAAAACGCTGAAGACCATTAGCCGCAGCATTTTTAATTCTCTGCTTGTCGGCCAAGGTCAACTTTCCATTCTTGGATAAGCGTACCCGGGTCAAAGATTTATTGATCTCGAGCTTTAACCTTTGCTTTTTAGCTTTTAAAGAATTGGCATCCATAACTGTACTACTCCCCCCAACGATTCTGAAAGACCATATCACCGATTTTAATGCTCTGTGCCGAAATAACGATGCGCTTTTGCATAGGCACATCATCGATGGCGTCAAATTCTTCCTCAAGGCTAACACAATAGGCCTTGGTAAACTCCACCCGTTGCAATTGCGACATGGCGTCGCGCTTATAGAAGATAATCGTTCCGTCCTTCGTTTGATCTGAAGAAGACATCCAATGGAACAGATCGAATTTTCCCTGGGATTCCAAGGTAATCATGATTTGACCACCCAATGGTTTCCCGGCAGGTTTGCCCGTAGAATCCATAGGTTGTTCAAAATTATAGGTACAGTGCAAGACGTTGTAGTCCTGCCCATCAATAATGAGTTTTGCTAAAAAAGACATAGTTGTAGGGGTTTATGTGTTTTAGAACTTTAAAAACGGGTTATTAACTTTGTTGGTAATCGGTATCCCATTCGGCACCCTCATCACCTTTTTGACCGTCCATCTTAATCAAGAAGTTTTTGGCCGGGAAATAAGGTTTTAAACGCACGTCTAAATAAATACGGTCCTTTTGATTAATATCCTGTTCGAAACGACGGATCTCAAAATTCTCGATCAATTTACCGGGACCAGTAATTTCATCCAAAAAGCGAACGATTTGGTTTTGTATTTCCTTTCTGGTTCGTGCATCGAAGTTTTCAAAGGCCCTTCTGTTAAGGAAGTCCATCAACACTTTGGTCACATAATCGAAAACACGTACTACGGAATAGGTCTGTAGCCCTAGGTTGTCACCATTGAACAAGGTTTTGGCCGAAAAGGCCATTACTTTGCCATATTCATTTACCATAGGTACCAATCCTAAGTTTTCTAAATTGGCAATCTCACTTTTCCGAAGGTCAAAACGCACTCCATCAACTTCACTTAGTCCACCGTGCTTTTTACCAGCGGTAACCTGTGACATTAAGGTCTTGTATATTTTTCCCGCCAAGGCTCCAGAGGGCGGTACATGTACATCTTCTTCTTCACCTACCTCATCATACTTACCTCTACCGACCAACCAGTTACAGGTCATGATCGTATTGGACAAATAAGCATCGCCACTGGCCAAGTTGGCACTTTCGAACATTTCCATCACATCGTCCGGTTCATCTAAATGCGCAAAATCGGTAACCAAGGTCACTTTGTTTTCATGGGCCAATTTTGCCCATTTATCCACAACCGATTTTGAACCTAGATAACCTGGAAGCACCATAAGCGAATAGTTCTCCCTTAGGTCTAAACGGTCATATTTAGACACCAATTCTTCACGTATGTAATCAAAGAAACGTGTATTGTCCAAATCGGTCAATTGGTCCAATTCGGCATTGACCACGGTTACGTTCTTCAATGAAGGTAAATCGGTGTTTTTATAAAATAGGGCAACAGAACGGTAAGAGGTCTCCAATTCTCGAGTCTCTTCCAGTGCCGTTTTAATATTTTTGGTGTATGTTTTTTGTGATTCTTGAGCCTTATCATCGGCAGCTTGTACCAAGCCTATGATATCATCCCCTGATTTCAAGGTATCCGACCAAAGCGATAAAATTTTCAAAAGCGACTCCCGCTCTTGTTTTTTATTGTTTTCGGTAAGGAACATTTTTCTACGTGCCTTACGATCGGGGTTTAGGTTCTGAACATCATCAATAGCAGATTCTAATAAATCAAACCCACCGTATTTGGCAAGGTTATCTGATTTTTCCTTGATTTGCTCAATGAAAGGTTTGTCACTTAGTTGTGACTGTTTTAGTTTATCGGACATATGTGGAATAGAATAAGGTTATTTGGCATTTTTGATTTCCTCGATAAGCGCATCAATAGTCTCAACCAATGATTGTTTGGCTTCAGGGTCTTCCAATGCCGCTTTTAAAATTTTGTTGGTCTTCAATTGCTTGATGATCTTTTTGTATTGATCACTTTCAATTTCCAACTCTTTTAAAAACACACTGTTATTTGTAATTCCCTTTTTACCAAAATCACCTAAGTTGGTGAACGAAAGTTCCTCATTAAAAACGCCACCGTCTTTATCCTCGAACGGGATATTCAGTTTAGGTTCAAAATGCTCAAAAGCATCTTCAATTGTCCTAAGTCCTTCAATAGCCTCGGGCTTTACCGGAGCATTTGGGGTCAACTTACCTACAATTAAAGTTCTATTCTGTGGTATTTCGGTCAAGGCCTCGTTTGCGTCGCCTTTTACCTCATTACCACCTATACCTAGATTACCTATAGCCATAAATTATAATTTTATTTTCTAAATTTAAATAAAAAATAGTTATACGTACAATATATACACAATTAAACGTAAAAAGGAGGCATAAGATTGCCCCCTTTTATAAATAAAAGTCCGTATATGGTTATACCCATTCATTGACATGTTCACCACCACCACTGGCCAATTCCTTGGCAGAAATAGTAAATGATTCAGTTAATGGGTTCTGACCGGTAGCATCAAAGTTTTCTTTGTACTTGATCAAATAACCTTCCTTGAATTTAACTTCTTTTAAAGTTGCGTCAGTATCACGCTTAATAAAGACAATACTTCCGTCTTTTCTTTCAAAGTTGTTGGTCATCCATTCAAAAAAACCGGTTTCCCCATTTGATTCAACAGTCATGTTGATTCTGCCACCACGGGTAACAGAAGAAGGTCTTCCTGTTGGATCAACTTCTTGGTTTAAATCATAAGAACAGTGTAAAACGGTAAACTCTTTTCCCGCAACTTTCAATTTTGCTTTAAAAGCCATAATAAATAATTTTTTGGTAAATAATACCTGATTAATAATTAAGTAACGTTACATAAGAACGCTGCTAAACTATTGACTATCACTAAAACTTGCAATTTTTTTCGACGAAATACCAAATCATAAAACCTCGAAAAAGCGTATTAAAACACGGGGAACACCAGTAATAATCAGTACCAGAACAAAATCTCCCCCTTATTGATTTTTTGATTAAAATGTTCGTAAAATTCTTTTATCGACATTACGAAAACACTTTAAAATTAAAAATCAAAACATACATTTAAAGTAGTTGTTTTCCTATAAAACTTAACTTGAAACATTTTTGACATAAAAAATGTAAGGGGAACGATTACTTTCAAAAACCGTGCATCCCTTTAAAAGGTCTTCCAGAACAAGCCTTTTTTGGTTCGCATATCGATGGTCATACTTTTTACGCAACCTGTTTTCTTATCCTTGATCATTTTTATACTCTTGATCTCTAGTTTGTTCACATCCCTTATTTCCTTAAAAAACTGGCTCACCGTAAACCGGTTGCCTGTTTTATTGAAAACAGGTATATTACTATAACAGAAGTATTTTCGAATGGAAATATCATCAAGGTTCCTACCGGAATAGGAAATAAACATTTGCTGCATATCATCGTTTGACACTTCTATTCTATTGGCAACTTCTTCCTTTTTCCTTTGTTCCGCATCCGCAGCAGCCTTATCTTCGGCCTTGGGTTTATCCCTTATCTGATCTTGAAGAACCGTTTCAATAGGATCTACACGGGTTATGCTTGCCCTTCTTTTTCTACTTTTCTTTTCCGGCAAAACGGTAATCCGCTGCTTGGCTTCATGACG
Organism: Zobellia galactanivorans; assembly: GCF_000973105.1. Taxonomy (NCBI): domain Bacteria; kingdom Pseudomonadati; phylum Bacteroidota; class Flavobacteriia; order Flavobacteriales; family Flavobacteriaceae; genus Zobellia; species Zobellia galactanivorans. The sequence continues at coordinate 535,718 of NC_015844.1, forward strand.
CCTATCGCCATTCACGACCAATAGAACGGTTTTTTCCCCGGGACTCTTATAGACATACTTCTCTTTGCGATTGTTGCCATCAATGGTCATCGACTCCCCAAAGCTCCATTGCCACGACTCGGCAAATTCCGAATCGTTCGAGAATTCAACTTCTTGGCCGACCCTTACGTATTCGGGAAGAATTATATTAGGAATCAGTTCAGGAACGATCAGGTCCTTCGGTTTTGAAATTTCAATCTGTTTTGTCACCCCGCATTGACCGTTCATTTTTAAGGATACCGTATAAGTACCTTCCTTGGTGAACTGATGCACCACATTAGACCTGTATTTTTTAGGAATATCTTTTCCAAAATCCCACTCCCACTCCACGCCCGATGGGTCTATACTTTTAAATTCGATCAAATCGGCAGTGGTATAAGATTCGGCAATCATTTCAAAATCAACATTGCTACAGTCTACCTTACTGTTCAATCTAAATGATAAAAGCCCAAGACCAAAAATCACCAATACTAAAAAAGAGATAAATACGTTTTTGTCAAAGTGGGTTTTAATCCTTTTATGAATCATAATTAATATCTAATTTTCGGTTATGGTTTATGTATCTAAAAGTACTATTCATTCGATGAAATTAAAACTTGTATTTATCTTAGTTATTGTGTTATCGATTTCTTGTTCGAGAAAAACGTTGCAAAATGAGGATTACTCCTATTATAAGCGTGAAATGGAAAAATACAAACGCCAATCGGAGAACAAGAAGCCTGTTCAAAAAACTACGGCTAAAGTAATAAAAAAGCCTACCGGTATGGGCTATTTATCTGCCGAAGAGAAAAAAAAATTCGCTCAATTATTACAAGTGAGCGAAGAATCGATCCAAAACGAAAAGCTATATGCGGCCATTAAGGAATGGCTCGGCACCCCCTACGATTGGGGAGGGGAATCGAAAAACGGGGTAGATTGTTCGGCCTATGTGCAAGCTATTTACCGTAAGGCGTACGGCAGCGAGCTTCCAAGAACCTCAATACAGCAGTTTTATTTGGACCCCGAATCACATTTTAAAAACCAGAAATACCTAAAAGAGGGCGATTTGCTCTTTTTTCGGCTCCGTAATGAAGATCGTGTGGTCTCACATGTGGGTATTTATTTACAAAACGGTAAATTTACGGGCTCAAACTCGCCACATGGTGTAGAGATCGTCGATCTTAACAATCCATATTGGCAAGATAAATATGTAGCCTCCGCCAGGTTATTAAACATTCAATAAATGAAAGATTTCCCCGAAAACGACATACGCCAAGAGGTATTCAATTTGGATTTTGACCTAAAGGCGGAAACCCTACTTTCCTATATTGAGGAAGATACCCAGGTCGATCTTTCGCTCAGCGACTTTTTTAAGCGTCGCTTTAGTAAAGATATCACCCGTATTGAAAAAGACCGTTATAATGATGATACCCTGAACGTTCACCTAAGTCGACGTAGCTTTTACAATGTTTTGCCCGAACGTTTCTTTCATTCCACCTATATTAGTACTCCTTTTGTAAATACCATGGTGGCGGATTACCATGGCAGAAAAATTGAACAGGAGAATGCCTTGAAGTTTTTCAAACCCTTGGAAACCGAGTTCTTTCTTCATCGTGTCGATATCGAATCTGCCGAAAACGAAATCCTAACAGCCTTGGGAAGTCCCAAATTGGTTGACTTTTTAATGGATTTATGGAAAATAGACGAAAGGATTCCGAAACGTATGGCGGCAAAAATTTTAAAAACTATGCCGTTCATGTATAAAATAGCCGGAAATATTCCGTTGTTAAAAAAGATACTTGAAAATATCATAGAAGAAGAGATCTTGATCGAGAAAGATTTTGCTACCGCAGGCCTACCTGTTACGAACGAACCATGGCAACTTGGCGTGAATATGGCGACCTCGGGAAAACAAAAGACCTTTCTGCCTAAATATATTTTTACAATGAACAACATTAGCCGCCCTGAAAACATAGAGGATTACCTGCCTGACGGGAAAATAACGGCTGTCGTCAATTTCTTTTTGGAACATACCTTGCCCCATGAAAGTGATTTTGAAATCAACTTCAGGCTACCTAAGCGTAAAACAAGATTTATAATGACCGAGGACGCCTATTCAGGTAGACTTGGAATATCGGCAACAATTTAACACCCCATGATCAAAAGTTACTTTAGAAAATTCATAAGTTTTGAATCTATAATGCCCTTTGCCATTGTTTTGGTGGTAGTGGCCCTGGTTCTTCATTTCTTGGGTTCAAAAACCCCCGGGTTTAAAACCAGGCGCAAAAAATACTATGTCTACCTAGCGGCCAATATAGTGGTTATGGCACTCTTCGTGGCCATCATATATAACCTGAAGCAGTCATCTTTACTATTACGGTATTTTTCAATGCTCGGTTTTGCCACCATCATGGGGGTGGCCAATGTCTTCTTTCACAGAAGCATCTTTGAAAAATTCGACACCCACCAAAAGCTTAAGGAATTGGTGTTCGCCATAATTTCCGGATTGGTATTAATGGTTCCTATTATAATGATAGCCGCACATTTTAACGACCTGCAGTACTTGCCTTACTACTTTTTGGTCATTGCTGCCTATGTATTCCCTACCAGCTTTTTCATCCTATATGAATATTCCATTTCCATTCCCGCAAAACTATTTACCAAATGGTATTACCCCATGGGCAATAAGTACGATGCGCCAAAGCATTACGAGCTCAACAACATGATCGTTCTGAATTTTATGTTCTACAAGAATGCCAATTCACCGAATATGACCAGTTTCAAGGCGAAGGCGCCAAAAGATATGGACTTCGGAAGATTGTTCTATTTCTTTATCAATGATTACAACAACAAGAAAACAACGACCAAAATTGAAGTTACCTCCGATACAGGAGACCCCCATGGATGGTACTTTTACAGTAAACCTAAATGGTATGGGACATCAAAACATATAGACCCGGAACGCACCGTGGAAGAAAACAACCTAAAAGATAGCGATACAGTCGTTTGCCAACGTATTTAAAATAAGACACATGATAGAAGATATCAAAAATTTCAAGATCAATTGGGTAGATGGAATGAAAATCTCAAAAGAGCATTTTCAAAGCCTTCAAAACTTTGCTGAAAACAGTATAAAAGATGCCTTTGTTGTACGCATGGGGAAATACGGACACGGATTTCTTGCCTCGCATCTCTTTGGCAACAACGAATACGCCATAAACCTTGATATTCACAAGAGCTTAAAGGTTTCATTCAATAGATTAAGGGCCGTCACCCCCAATGGCAACCGTATCGAGATCACCGAAAACACTCCCGATGTCAAGGAAGAGATCGTAGTGGCCGAGCTGGCCGACAAAACACTGGAGGAAGGTTTCGTCTTGATCAATATCGACACGGCAAACCCTATTCCTTTTGGCAATCAAGACCCCGCTGAAGTCCCCCCAAGGCTTCCCTACCTTACACACGGGTATTTTTTCTCCTTTGTTAGTGCGTCCGACCTAGAAAAATCGGGCTTGACCGGCAACCAATTACCCATTGCCAAAATCGAAAAAGAAGGCAAGGGATTATCAGTGGCCACCGACTACATTCCTCCCTGCACTACCCTTGGGGCACACGAAAGTTTGATTCATTTTTACAACGAATCGGAGAGCTTCCTAAAAATGACCGAGCGCAATGCCATTTTGATCGTTCAGAAAATCATGTCAAAACAAAGTGACAACCCCATTGCCGATGCCATGAAATTAGTGGTCGACAAGATTTACGTATACCTTGCCCAACAGATTACCAAGGTGAAGTGGGAAGAACACGACATGCATCCTAGGGAATTGTTGCAAATCCTTGTAAGTTTTGCTCGGATATTCAAAGGATCCGTAGATATATCGTCTCCTGAAAACAAAGAACAGCTCTTCAATTATTTTGGGGAATGGACAGACCTTAAGGGAGGGGACTATGAAAAATTGTTCACTGACGTCATCAACCTACAGTACAATCATAACGACGTTAACGAAAACCTTCAGGTAATCAACGTCTTTATGCAGACCATCGACAGGTTGCTCACCGTTCTCACCCAAGTCGATTATATCGGTAAGCGTAGGGATATGGGCATCTTTGTTAACGAAAACATTGTAGAGGAAAAGCCTAGAAAATCTAGGGGCACTTCATTTTTGGCCGAATAAATATTGAAATATGGAAGTACTTAATAAAAACGAACGCATCTCTTCTTTTCTGCTTTTCTTACTGATGTTCGCCATCTCGGTAGGCATTCTTTTTACGGCTTTTTTCTTTAGCTATAAATTACCTTGGAAAGAAAACGAGGTACTCCGTGCCGAAAACCAGAGAATACGCTATGAATTTTTATACCAAAAACAATTCATGACGGCATTGGAAGATATCGACAAACAAATTGATTCCCTAGACGGTGCCAAGGACGGTTATTTCTTTTTGGAGCAATCGATCAACGCTGATCTTATCGACCTAAAAAGTGACATCCCGAAAGACTCCCTAGACGACAGGGGCATGTACGAAAACCTCATCCTCACCTATAAAAAACTGGTCGATGCCAAGAGGGACCTAAAACAGGTAGAAAGTGCCAGAATGGATATTGAAGACCTGAACGAGCAGATTGAGGAATACGAAAAAGAAATCAACAAGTTAAATACGGCATTGAGCCTTTCTCAACGTTTGAACAGAAATTAACCGACCTATGAATACTGAATTGGAAAAGGCCATACACATCGCCACTCAAATTGCCGATGAATACCAACACGATAGTTTCGGACCTGCACATCTGGTCAAAGCCACCCTTCATCGCGATTTATCGCTCTTACGTTTTTTGCATAACAAGAACGTAGATGTGTATTTTATCGAGGAATGGGCCGAGGTTCGTTTAGAGGAATACCCAAAACGCACCAGCCGATCGGGCGACCTTAAGGCAAGTCCGGAAGCACAACTTGTCTTTAACGAAGCCGAAGACATACAACAGAAACTCAACAAGGAGGAACCCGACCTGATCTGCATCTTTATCGCCGCCATTACGCCCGGCGTAGGCTTTACCTTTGACCAGCTAAAGTCAATACCCCTGAGCAGTAACCAATTGCTCGACGACCTTATAAGCCAAAGAAAAACCGACAAATCGGGGACGGTCAATACAAAAACCGCCCCGGGAAGCACCCCTCCCAAATCTGACGGCGTATTATACAAGTACGCAAAAGACCTATTGGAACCGGCCCGCGAAGGCTCGTACGACCATATCGTAAACCGCGATAGGGAACTAAAGAAAATTATTGAGATCCTCAGCCGTAAAAACAAGCCGAATGTGATCATTCAAGGGGAATCGGGTGTAGGCAAAAGTGTTTTGGCCCAAAATTTGGCAAGGGAGATTGTCGGCGGAAAAATCGTTGAAAACCTAAAGGACGCCCATCTTTTTGAAATCGATACGGCCCTATTGCTCTCCGGTGCTTCATATAAAGGGGAGGTCGAAGACCGCCTGCAAAACATTTTTGATGAAGCCAAGGCACTTGTAAAACCTATTGTCTTTATAGACGATTTCCATTTTCTTCTACAGGATGCCTCATCGAGCCAAGGAATTTTGAACGTCATCAAGTCTGAGCTGAACAAAGGCGAAGTCATTCTTGTAGGGGCGACCAACTCTGACAATTACAGAAAATATATCAGCAACGACGATGCGCTCAACAGGAGGTTTGAATCCGTCACCTTGGAAGAGCCCGATAACGAAATGGCCTTTAGGATCCTACAAAGTATCGGCCAAACCTATACCGACCATCACGAGTTGCAACTTACCGAAGATACCCTTCGCGAAGCGATACGATTGTCCAAAAGGTATTTAAAGGAAAAAAGCCTGCCCGATTCCGCCCTAGACTTATTGGACCGGACCATGGCTGCGGCCAATGTATCGGAGCAGTCCCTTCCCAACGACCTTGAGGAATTAAAGGCAAGGATGGAAGCCATTGAGGAAAAAGCCGAAGAACGCGACGAAGCCGAGAACATTCAAGAAATCGACTGGGTCTATATGGCCTTAAGGAATAAATTAAGCCCTATCGTACTCGGGAAATTCGACACCGAAGACGCCTTCGGATTTCCTTCCTATAACGAAAAATCCACTTACCTTAAGAATATCATAAGCGCTATTGACGCGCACTCGAAAACACCCCGTGAAGCCGTACTCGAAGAAGATCTGGCCGCCATGGTTTCGAGTATTACGGGAATACCCGCAGGCAAGGTACAGACCAAGGAAAAAGAACGTTTGATGGATATGGAGGACACCCTTAAGAAAAGGGTCATCGGCCAAGACAATGCCATTAAAACCGTTACCGAAGCTATTATAGAATCGCGTTCAGGACTTTCAAAAGCCGGACAACCTATCGGCTCTTTCTTCTTTTCCGGACCCACGGGAACGGGAAAAACGGAATTGGCGAAATCATTGGCAGAATTTCTTTTCAACGACGAAAGTGCGATCATTCGTTTTGACATGTCAGAATTTAAGGAAGAGCACTCTGCAGCCTTGTTATACGGTGCGCCTCCGGGCTATGTCGGCTATGAAGAAGGCGGGGTCTTGGTCAATAAGATCAGGCAGAAACCCTATTCCATTGTCTTATTCGATGAAATTGAAAAAGCCCACCAGTCGGTATTCGACGTATTTCTCCAAATATTGGACGAAGGCAAACTCAGCGACCGTTTAGGCAAGGTAGGCGATTTTTCAAATGCGGTAATTCTCTTTACCTCAAATATAGGCTCCGAATTTATAAGCAAGGCCTTCGAAGGGGGCTCCGTTCCAAAATCGGACGAGCTGCTCGAAATAATGGCCTCTTATTTTAGACCGGAATTTTTAGGACGTATTACAGAGATCGTCCCTTTTGCACCCATCTCGGAAAAGAACGCCCCTACCATTTTCGACCTTCATTTAATGAAGGAATTATTGGTACTTACCGAACGCTTGGGTATTACCCTTGAAATAGACAAGGAGACAAAAGAGCACCTATCATTAGACGGCTTCTCCCCTACTTACGGGGTTCGACCACTTAAAGCGGTCATCCGGAACAAACTGAAAAGACCCCTATCGAAAATGATCATCTCCGGAGAAATCAAGGCGCCACAGACCGTAAAAGTGGAAATGAAAAATAAGGAGGTAGTTTTTTCCGTTGTTGAATGATATGGAAGAGCGAGTGGTTAGTGGTCAGTATTAAGTATTAAGTAGTCAGTACTAAGTACTAAGTAGTTAGTGGTTAGTGGTTAGTGGTTAGTGGTTAGTAGTCAGTACTAAGTATTAAGTAGTTAGTAAAATGAAGAAATAGCAGGTCAAAAGCAAACTGCGAACAGAATAAACAAATCTAGAATGGCAAAACCCTATTATCAGGCACCTTTTGATTTTAAGCGTTTTTTCGAGAAGAAAGAGCTCAAGAAAATCGGTATGCGCGACTCTATCTCCCAGTTTATTAGCGTGATCATTACGACCTATTTCGAGGAGTATACGTTTGATGAAGCTTTTGGTAGTGAAATATGGGAAACCGATTTCGATCTTTTGATAAATGCCAACGTCCTTAAGGAACGCATCAAAAAATCGCTGAAAAATCAGATTGAAACCTACGAAAAACGCCTTTCGAATATCGATTTGAACGTTGAGCTCATGGAAAGCCTGTCTTCCAACACCAACAAAGTAAGACTCAAAAAATATCTATATATCACTATTAAGGGGACCATTATAAAAACCGATGAGCCCTTTTCATTTACAGGGGATTATTACTTGGCTCCCTTGTCGTACAAACATTGATGATCAATAGGTAAATTAAAAAAATATACGTGTGAAAAGTCTATCCAAAGAGGAAATTAAAGATCGTCTAATCCGCAGGGCCGCTGACACTTGGGGGGTCGATGAAATGGAAATTGAATATTCATTCGATCCCATCGTCGGCATCCTTTTCGATGCTTGTTCGCATGAGTTCGAACGCATATCGGAAACCATAAAGACCAGCCGAACCAAGATTACCGAGCGCTTGGTAGATCTTTTAACACCGGAAATATCGGTAACGGCCAAACCGGCCCATGCCGTCATGCACGCCCTACCCTTGGATTCGCAAATAGAAATCAACGGAAAAACCCAATTCTTCAATAGAAAAAGAATGCCCTTGTTCAACAATTTCAATGGCAGGGAAGGGTTTACCGATTTTTTCTTCTGTCCTTCGGGCGATTTTACCCTGAACAATTGTGAACTGAAATATATTGCCTATCCCGACAAGATCGTATCCTACGGAAATCAAAGAAGTGCGCCGTGGCTCACGAAAGGCGATTTCTCCGGTGCCCCGGAATCATCCGCCATATACCTAGGGATCCAGCCCGGTAAAGACCTAAAGGAATTAAAGGAGCTTTTATGTTACTTTGACCTCCTCAATTTCTCGAACAAAGAACTATTGGTACACCACTTGGGCATTGCCGAATGGTCCGTAAACGGTATGGCTTTGGAAGTTACCAAGGGATTCCCTCAAAAAGAGGCCGTTAGGGACGATTATAGTGCCTATATCAATGAAGGTATACAAAGTAAGATACAGTTTTATGAAGATTACGTAAGGCAGTATTACGAAGACCATTTTTACACCATTGAGGGCCAAGTGCCCTTGGCCGATAACTTGAAGCCACATCCGGAAATTTTCAAGGAGTTTTTATCGGAAAAAGATATCGCCATGTTCCAAGAGCCGCTTCTATGGATCAAAATTTCCTTTTCTTCCGTGGTTTCCACCCCAATGTTGGAAAACCTGCATTGCCATATCAACTGTTTTCCCATATTGAATAAAAAGACCCATAGCACCAGTAGGCGTTTACAGTCGTATTTCAATATTATCCCCATGGAATCGGAAAATGATTTCTTTTTGGATGTCAGCCATGTGGAGGGCGATACCGGCAATAAGTATTATGTACATAACAGGGACAAAAAAGACGAGGTAAGGCCCCAGGCCTACTTGCGTTTTGGAGGGGTCAGCCGTTTTGACGAGCGCGATGCCTCCGAACTATTGAACTACACCTTAGACCTTTTAAAAGAAGACAGCGTGGCCTTCTCGGCCATGGGGGACGACTTTATCAATTCGAATTTAAAAGACCTGAAACAGATCGTTTCCCGCATAGAACAACAAATAGAACTCCGCGGTTTTAAGAAAAATAAAATTCCTTATTTGATCATTAACAAGAACAGTATCAACAAAAATAGGGACACCATTATTTATGCCGATTATTGGACCACCTCAGGTGAAAAGGCCAACAAGATCAACCCCTACAGCAAGCTGCACCAATATTCGGGAACGGCCTTTAAACCCGAATCATTGGTCTTGATCACGGGTACCTTGGGAGGGCACGACGAGCCGTCCCCAAGTGAAAAAATCTACGCCTACCGCGAACACATTCTCTCTAGGGGAAGAATAATAACCCGACAAGATATCGTTCAACATTGCTATGCGATTTTTAAGGATAGTATTACAAAGGTAAGCATCAAAAAAGGCGTCATGGTTTCCCGTGACAATTCTGTGGGCTACACCCCTACGACCGATATATATATTACCCAAAATAGCGAGACCAATTATAGTGAAGATGATTGGGAACATCTGAAAAAAGAATTGTTGATAGGCATTAAAACGCGTTCGGCCAATGTATTGCCCTTCCGTGTTTTTTATACCTCAACTTGATTTTTTTGTAAGAAAAAGCAACTTGCAGTTTAACGAAAAAACAAGTGTTATTTTGTACGCTTTTAATGTTATTATTACTTTAACCTCCGTAAACACTGCCTTATGTCCAAAATAGTAAACAGCAAACTCCTTGTAGGAGGAGAGGAATTCTTGCCCAATTCGGGCTATAGCGTTACCGTAGAACAGTCCATTGGAGGGCACAGCGCCTTCCGTATCGCCTTCCCTTCCAATGCCACCGAAGGCTACGCGGGCGCCTTGATGGACAATGCCCTGGCCTATGTGGGCAAGAAGATCACCATCGGCATCAACGAAAACCAAATGGAATTCAAGGGCGTGGTCACCTCGGTAGACCTCCAAAAGGGGGCCGATGCCGCAGGTACCATCGTACTGTCGGGCCATGGGCCGGCGGCCCTCTTGGCCAATTCCGTCCAGTGCCTTAGCTACGAAGAGGGTACGCCCCTATCTCAGGTGGCTACCGATACCGTGAACGGACATTCCACCGAACATGTAAAACTTTCCATCGGCAAGGGCACCGACGTAAGCCTGCCCTATACCGTACAATATAACGAGAGCGACCTGGCCTTCCTTCAACGGCTCTGCAGCCGCTATGGGGCCTGGATCTACCATAACGGCACCGATTTCTGCGTGGGCAGGACCGGGGACAAACAGGTGCACGGCATTTACGGACAAGATGTACAGGGCTTTAACCTTTCCACCGTGCTCAGGGAGCAGTCCTTCGGACTTAAGGCCAGGGACTGGGTCAACGACACCGATCTGGAAGCCGATGCATCGGCCTTCGCCCCAAGCTCGTCACACCCCTACCAAGACCGGATAAAGGGCGAATCGCAAAACGTTTTCGCCAAGAGAAGTTCCTATGATTGGAGCGTAGGCCAGCACGAATACAGTGCGCAAAGCGGCGTAGATACCGCCACAAAGGTCAACGCCATGGGAAAGGCGGCCAGTATGATATTGGCCTCGGGCACTTCGGAGCTCGTGGGCCTTCGCGTCGGCGATACCCTCACCTTGGAAGGGCTCAATTTTTCCGACCAGGGCAAAAAGGACCCCTACGGTTCCTATGATATCACCAAGGTCGTACACAGGTTCGACCATAGCGGACATTACCGCAACGAGTTCGAGGGCGTGCCCGAGGGCACCGAACACCTGCCCTACTCCAACAGTTTTGCCGCTCCCCGATCGGGCGCGCAAAGGGGCTGGGTGCTCGACAATGCCGATCCGGAAGGACTCGGACGTATCAAGGTGCAGTTCCCCTGGCAGAGGCCCATGGGTACCAGTACACCCTGGATAAAGATGGCCACCCCCTACTCCGGTAGCGACAAGGGCTTTTACTTCATCCCCGAAAAGGAAGAAGAGGTCTTGGTCGGTTTCGAGGCCGACAACCCCGAAAAGCCCTTTGTACTCAGTGCCGGCTTTAACAGCAGTGCCAAAAGCGGCCTGGCCGATGCCGACAACAACATCAAGGCCATCAAGACCCGTAGCGGGCATATCATAGAGCTCAACGATACCGACGGTGGGGAGAGCATTACGATCAAGGATAAGAATGAGAATATTTTTCAGATCGATACGGCGAGTAACGACATTACCATCAATGCGAATAACAATGTAAATGTTAATGCAGAAAATAACGTTACGCTTACCGCCAAGGAAACCATAAAATTTTCAGCTAAAAATATACAATTAGACGCACAGGAAGATATTACGGCCGGAGCAAGTAGAAATATTAGTGCTAGTGCTGGAGAAACCGTCAATACCATGGCCAAAAACAAAAATGATATTATCGACAACGAAATTATGATCAATGCTAAAAAATTAGAAGAAACTGCTGACGAAATCTCCGTGAACAGTACATCCAAAAATTTGACTTTATTTTCTCAAAAATCTGTTGATGTACAAAGCAATGAAAAGGTAAAATTATTTTAATCCTTACTTCTTTTGAAAAACAATAAAGAAAAGGTCAATTTAGGAATTGACAATTACTTAAAAATCGAACCCTCAAATTTCAAAAGGAAATATGGCGTCCTAATTAAATTCAACGACGACAAGGGTAAGGAAAAAGGGCTCATAACCTATGAAATAGAGATAAATGCCCAAAAAACAGACATGTTCTTATGGCTGTACAATTTTGACAAGAAAAACGTACGAATTAATGATCAAAAACCACATAAAAACTTAGATGTCATAGCTACAGAATGTAATTTGGCCCTCTATCCTATGCAATTGGAAATAGGATGGAAACAGAAAAGAAAACGAATTATAAATAGTGATATAATTAGGGCAAATTGGAATGAAAAAAGAAAAATCTTAAAAAACAGGTTTGCACATGAACTGGTAGACTGGTATTTAAAAACTACAGACAACAATATTCAAGATGACACTTTGTTGAACAAAGCAATAGAACAAGACATTTTTCTTTGTTTTTATTTAGCTCCGATATACCAAACATATGGTATGCTGACCAACATGACGGAAGCAGAAATCAAAGTACCCATATTGCCCAACACCCTACCGGTTTGCTTTTTGTCCGAATTAAAAATAAACCACGAGATTAGTAATTATGGTTCTATTACATTAAGAATGGAAGGTTTTTTAAATGAGGAACGCAGTGCCTATGATTTAGTTACCTTAAAAGATATTCCGGTAACACCTTCCAATGAAAATAAAAATGGTCGTATAGAAGCGACATTTCAATTAGATAAGAATTCAAAAATTATAAAGTCCATTATTTCAGATTGCTTCATAGAGCTGCCATATGGCAAAGGGAGAAGTTTTCGAATGGAAGCTTTTGAAATCTAATAGAAAAAGAACAAATTATGGCAAAACCAGAAAAAAACGGAATATTGGTGTGCAAAGGTGCTATCTGTAATTGCACTATGGCTCCCGGGGTACCATCCCTTCCCATGGAGGTAATAACTCAACAAAAATATTACATCAACGACGACCAAGGCACACAAAAACTTATTGCCACAGATTTAGAAAAAACAGTAGCTTCTGTAAATTTTACCACTTGTAAACCCGGCACTCCTTCTTCAATGCCGTGTGCCGCCAATTTAGAATGGTCCGGCTTTTATGAAAACATAGAACTTCCCAATGGAGGAAAGCCTCTTTTGGACACAAGTACTGCACAATGCAGTGCAGGCGGTGGTACAATAACGATATTTAACCATGGACAGACGATAAGCATCCCAGCTTCCACCTTGGAAGATGCGGATGAAGACATACATAGTCAATTAAACCCCATGGTCAATTTGGGAACCGCAAAATATAGGAACGAGGATTACGATGGTATTGAATTAATCTAAATGAAAAGTAAGAAACAGCATATTACTGGAGTAAAAAGAATAGTTGCCAAAGAGTCAAACGGGGTCGAAGCAAAAACCGGATCTCTACATAGTCCTTACCACATATTAATGGGAAGCAAGGAGGATGGCATGTATCTAGATGTCTTTGTACCTGATGACGGTTATTACGCACAAACACCATCCTTTAGGAAAGGAAAAGAAAGCTGGATATGGCATACCCTGAGTGACAAGAACAGAATATTCACCAAGGATGATGCTGTAGGCATTAAAGGTAGGGGAGTTAGAGCCGTCCTAAAGAAAAAACTATGTGGCAGTGCCCTTAATTGGATAGAAGCCTTTCACTCTTACCCTGAAAACAAACTACCCTCAGGTTTCTATGTATCAGGTCAATGTGACCCTAAAATCACCAATGTAACTTGGAAAAAGTATCAAGACGATAATAATGGGGCGGAACTAGGATATGCCGAAGCGAAGTTTGGAGACATGCTCCAATTACACATCGAAACCGAGGGGCTAAATGGTGAATTGTTACATATAGATTTTGAAGAAGATGAAGAAGGAACGATTATTGATTCTGTAAGCGATATTACCTACTTAGGAAAACTTATTTTAAATGTTCCAATAAAAAGTATTTGGAGAAATAAATTGTTCAATCTTGCAGAACAAACTTTTAACGATTATTTACGATTAACTCCAATAATCAGCTATACAGACCCAAAAACGGGAAAGAAAGAAAGCTTGAGGTCTAATTATATTGATATTCAGAATAAGATTGCCGACAGAAAATCTGAAAAAGGGAGTGCTGTACCGGTTTCTATTGGGCGAGTTGAGCATAGTATACTGAGGTACAACCCCTGCAAGTTCACTTCATTGATTATTAAAAAGAAAAAAACAAATAGAGATTATATCTATTTTGATCAGAACAAAACGGTGATAAATCCAGAGCCATATGAAATGGTTTCAGGTTCTAATAAAAACATTAATAATATAACCATAAAAGCAGAAGGACTTGAAGTCGGAAAATGCCTCAGTAGTATTACTGAACATCTCGATGAAAAAATAGTCGTCAGCTATAAGAACAATGACAATATTATCACAAAAGAAGACGTGGTTTTACAAGGAGGTAACACAATAAAACATGATGTCATTTGTAATCTTAGCGAAAATCATTTGGCTCCTTTACATTATATATGGCCTAAAGGAAAAAGGTTGTACCGTAAATATGACTTCTATTTTGATACCTGTAGCTACAAAAAACATGTACCAGTACATGTATATTCCGATATTAAATGGACCTTAGAATTTCAATGGAACCATGATGCCCCCTTTGCATATGGTTTTAGCAAAGGGCTTCCAAAGCATAGCGTCGACAGAAAAAAAGCAATAGGTGCTGCCATAGATGCGGAATGGGCCAAAGAAGAGGGGGAAATGGCCCAGTCCTTTGGTTGGTCTCTAAAAGCCCAATGGGACAAAGGCGATGCTGTTGAGATTGGGGATAAATTCATGGAGAATATCCGAAAGACATTGAAGATGTTTCTAAAGGTCAAGGGTATTGTTGATGGTATTACAACTCAGCTACGAGGAAACCTTCCCTTTGAATTTGAAGTTAAATCTCCCGCCATTGCAATTTCCGCACAATGGTATCTAAAAGAGATGGATAGCGAAACTCCTGATTTTGCACACAAAGTAGCTACCATGGTTACCGTGGGGGCTTCAGCTAATCCATTGATAGGAGCTACATTTACTATCGATTTGATTTCAACCCTTGCTAACGTAGGCTCGCCGGCTGTAGAGAAAATCGTTCGATTCATAAGGGACAATGCAAAAGAATACGTTGAAATTTTGTTCGAAATAAGGTTTAACGGAGAAATCAAAATTGATGGGAAACTAGAAATTAACACATTAACTCCTGAAGAGACAACAGGAAAAATACAAATTAATGGTGAGATTAGTGTAGAAGTAGAACTTTCCGCCAAAGGCTCTACTGGGAAGTTTGTTTCAGGAAGTTTTGAAGCAGAATTGGAAGCTGGGATAACTGGTAAAGCAAGTGTCACCGGAGGATTGGAAGCGGGTGCCGATAAAGAAGGGGTGTATGTAATGCCTGTGGCAGAATTTGGGGGAGTAATCGCTACATTTGTATTAAAGGGGAGTGTCAAATTTGGAATTGCAAAAAAAAGTTTTGATCAAAGTCCTCCGGAGGCAAAAATTGTCGAATCTGATAAAGTAGAATTTCAAAAAAACTATTTAAACAAATAATATATGTTGCGAATGTTACTAATTGTTTTATTTAGCATTTTAACCAGTTGTAATCAAACTATGGATTTAGAAAACTTAACGCTTACTGAAAACATTAATGATTTTTCAGAATTTTTAAACATTAAAAACACTAAATCCATAGACCTTTTACTAGACTATAAATTTTTAAAGATTGAAGATAGTGGTGAGGTTGAAAGGAACAAAGGACGAATAATCAAAGATATATATATTGATCCCTCAAACAATAAGGTTACATATAATAATATAATCCCAAATGAGCTTATGTTTCGGACAATTGATAATATAATCGCTTATTATCATATGGACATTTACGACGCTGAGTCAACAAATATGCTATTTGATTATTTGGAAAAAAAATATGGTAAGGGAAAACTTATTTTTGGAGAGGACAATAATGGTAGTCAAATCTACATTTGGAAAATTGACAATAAATTTATTAGATATTCAACGATAATATACACCAATGAAGATAAAGATGGAAATAGAGTTGATTGGTTAGGTTCCTCATTGGTAATGGTAGATGCGAATGAATTATTAAAGGGAACCTGCCCTTTATACACGAGTATGCTAAAGCAAATAAAAATGCCAGATTTAAGAGAATAATCAAGCAATGGACAAACCCTTTTACAAAATAAAATTTTCCAGCACTTCCTGCAATTTTGAAATACGGATTAATGACATGCCTGTTTTCAGTTATGTGGATACGGGTATGATTTCTACCCAATACCCTATAAACCATTTAATATTAAAATCAGGGAATCAAGGTATTTCATTAAAACTTTGGCCACAGAACAGCCAAAGTAGTCTAACCGAGCATTCAAAATTACAAATTTCAATTCTTGTTAACGATGCTTCCGATCCAAGTAGGATGCCAACAGAGGTACTTGTTTTCCAGACTCCCTTATTCGATAAGCCTATGCCCTTTTTTGAATATAAAACTAATTTTAAAGTCACTGTCCCTTATTTATTGAAAGGTTGGTCCGACTCAAGCATTTTTCAAATAAACCAATCACTAACGAATGAAGTATTAGCTTTTTATAGTAATATTCATAATATCTTAAAGGAAAAGGACTTCGTGGCTTATAAGAAAATTTACTTAACAAAGCTTAAAGAAGTGGATACCAGTATTTACTCTTCTCAAGCGGAAACCGATAGTGAGTGGGAAGAACTTGTTTCATTTTTAAATGACCCAGAAATGCAAATAGCCCCTATATCAAAAAACGTAAGCTTGTTTCTTTATGGAGACGAAAAGGTCATTTCCCTTCAACAACCAAACCTTGAACCAGCGTTGTTTTTTGAAAACAAAACTGAAAAGACACAATATCAAATTCCTTTATTTTTACACAAACCAAAAGAATCTGACAGATTAGAAGTCATACGGTAATAAGTAGATAAATTTGTTTGTATAGACTTTTACTGTCTCATTTGTAAAGAGTACCATTCAGACTAAAAAGACAGACCTTATCAAAACCCACCCTCAAAAGCTATTTAATTAAATAGCTTTCGTTTTATTGGGCCAAGTTTTCAAACCTTTTTACACCAAAATAAAATGCCTTGAATCTTTTTTATTGGGACAAAGTAGATGCATTGATCATAGCTATCATGACCTTTTCTTCGATAGTGTTTGGTGTGGCCTATTATTTTATTTTGAAATCCTTATTCAAGCTAAAGGCAAAACATGTCTGGCCACTTTTTGCCCTTCCCCTGGTATTAATGACCCTCACCGTACTGTACGACCCCGGTTATGCGCCCACGGCTATATGGATCGATTGCGCCATTCTTCTTTTTTTGATCATTGTTGCTCCCATTTATGGCATACTAAAGAACAAGGTGCAACTATCTACCGTAGCATGGTTACTTACCGTAGGGGCCATTGTCCCGATATCCATAATGGCCGGCCCCTATGGCTTAATAGCCTCAATAGTGCTTATTCTGGTCCTAAGCACCCTAACTCCCTCTAAAAGCGATACCTTTTATGACTTACAGACCCTACTGCCCTCTTCAAAGATACGGTCCATGGCCATGGGCCTGGTAGAGGTTTCCGGGAAAACCGTTATGCTAAAACCCCTAATCTCCAAAATAAAAAAAGTGCCCTGCATCGGCTATATCTATAAAATCGATGTAATCCGAACGGACAAAAAAGGCAGGATACGTTATGACAATATTTTAACGGAGACCCAATGCAATACCTTTCAAATAACCGATGATACGGGCACAGTAACCATTAAGGGAGGGGACATAAGCCTATTGGATCTTCCCGAATCGGAACACAGCTATGAATCCAAGGGCAGACGTTATCAGCAATTTTTATTAAAAGAAGGCATGGACGTACTCTTGATAGGTAAGGCGACCAACAAGGGCGGGCAGGTGTTCATTGAAAAAGACACAACGAAAAATGTCTTCGCCATCGCACCCTTGGATTATGTTTATCAATATAACCAATCGACCCCTTTATATCATTCCTTTATAAGACATTTTATATTTTTAATAGCAATCATCAGTATTGTTCTGCTCTGTAACATCAATATAGACGGCGAAAAAATCGTGATAAGCTTTTTTTCGCTTTTTTAAATCAGAACCGGAACAGCTCTTTAAATATGATTTTTAACATATAAATATATGAACAGCATAATCTTAATCATAGTACTGGCCCTGATTTTGGTTTACATCGTTTCCAGCGGCATCAAGATCTACAACCGCCTTGTGATACTGAACCAGAACGTCGACAAGAACTTCGCCAATATCGACGTCCTTTTAAAACAACGTGCAGATGAAATACCCGAGCTCGTAAAAATCGTCAAAAGTACATGGAATACGAGGAAGGCCTGCTCACCAAGGTCACCGAATTGAGGACGAGGTATTTGAACGCTTCCAATAACGAGAACAAGGTAAAGGCCGCCAATGAACTGGACAAGGCCTTTGCCCATATCATGGCGGTTTCAGAGAACTATCCCGATGTAAAGGCCAATGCCTCCTTCCTCTCCCTACAAAAAAGGGTGTCGGAACTCGAAGACCACTTGGCCGACCGCAGGGAGCTTTACAACGACAGCGTCAACCTGTACAATATAGGCATCAAGGAATTTCCCGCTTTGCTATTGGCCAAACCCATGGGATATGGAAACAAGGAACTATTGCAGATATCCGAAAAAGAAAAACGATACGGTGGAGTTCAGTTTTGAGTATTTCGATATTTTAAAAAGCATAAACAGTAACATCGGCAGTATTAAGCTTATGGCCTATGGCGGTATTCTATTATTATATATTCCCTATTGGCTACTATTGAAACTGTTCAAGCAGGATACAACCGGGAAAATGAATTCCCTAGGACTATTATATTTTGTTTTGACATGGTTGATGAGTGGCTTTACCATAGGTATCCTATGCCAAGATGAAACCTCGGGAATAAAGTTGTTCCTTGTTTTTATATCTATCATCACGGTCAACCTCATTTTTGTGCTGAACAATCACTCCCGCCTGTACAAGGTTTACCACAAAAACATACAAGAAATGGCTGGTCTGGAATGAATCGTATTTGCGGCCGGGTATTGGGGCCGGGTATCACAAGCCGGTTCAACAAAACAAAGAACAAAGGGGAAAACCGATCGTTATTTTAAAATATCGGCAAGCCCAATTTTAATCGGGACAATAAAATAGATTTAATACATACTGGCAATAAGAGAAAAAGGCTATAGCCCAAAAAACCAGGCCCATCAAGTTAACCATTGGTCATATATCGAAAATAATAAGCATGACATTTGAAGGAAATTAAAAATATGAACACACTGATTTTAAAAACGGCTTTAATTTTAATTACACTCCCCCTAAATTGTAATAGCGGGACGAACGGTAAAATAAAAACAATCACGAAAACGAAGCAAACCATAGCATATGAAACTAAACCTTTATATAGTTTAAAAATAACTTCAGGCAATCCTTACGAAAGTTATATAAACGATGTTGTATTAGAAAAAGATTACGAAGAAGGCTCAACAGACCATGAACTGCCAATTAATGATTTAATCCTGTCAAGTGGAACACAAGAAATAAAAATTAAATTGCTACCTAATCGAGGTAAAAACGAGGTGAACAAATTAGACGTAGAATATTTTGAGGCAAAAATATATTTGTATGAAAATGGATTAACCTCTTATAGTGAACAAAAGAAGACCTTGTTACATACGTTCAAATTCAAAAACTTTGTACCAAATCAACCAAGTATGATTGCAGTCTGGAAGTTTGAGGCTAAAGTACCTTATCAACATATGGGTTGGAGTGAATCTGTAGACCTTTCAAAAGAAAACAAAGATGACTTATTAAATGAAACCCTCCAAAAATACCAAGAAATACGTAGCATAATTAATGAGGGTAATTATTCTAAGTATTTAAAAGAGTTATCTAAAAAAAATATAGAAAAATTTGATTCTTTTTTTGCTGATAAAGATGTAAAAAATGATGATTTAGAAAGGTTAACAAATAGAATCATAGACAGTAAAAACAATATGAGACCTTTAACAAATTACCATCTTTGTTTATATGGAAAAGGCAAGTTAGTAAGTCTTGAGAATATGAATCATGAATCTCCTCTAATTGCAGATATTAAAGATGAATATGAAGAAGTTTTTAACATCTTTCTCCATCGCCCAAAACCGGGAGCACCACTAGAAGTTATACGTTAACAAAAAAAAAATTGAATCAGGATTTTTACTGTTTATTATACTCCCCCCCACTAGCGATCGTTTATAACGAGTGCCGTTAAGGATCAGCAGCACCTTCAAACAGGAGGCCCAAGAAATTACTACGGATGCCAGTGGGGAGATAAAAACCAATGCCGGAGGTAAGATCACCATTGCAAGTGGTGATTCTATTGAGTACGGGGAGTAGTAACTAACTTAGGTCATTTAAATACAATAGTAAAACAAGAATATTTCTTACCTCTAAAACAAATTCTGTGGAAGTATTTAAAGAATTAGAGAAATATATAAGCAAGAATAATTAGGTATGTGTCAAATAGGATTAACGGCAACTTCTGCTGGCGAAGAAGGAGCAAAAAATATGCTAAGTGGCATAAAGGTACAAACGGCACCGGTTAATGTTGGTGATTCTACATATGAAGAATCAATACCTGAAGAGAGCATAGACATTACAATAGGTGTTTTTTTTGATGGTACTTTAAATAATGCCAAAAATACCAAAGCTAGATTAGCGTTTGAAAAAGCAGGTAATACTACTTGGGAAGGTAGAAAATATAGAGAAATAAAAAGCAATAATGCTGATGATGATACGGGTAGTTATGATAATGACCTCTCCAATGTTGCGCGTATGGAACCTGCTTATGTAAAAAAAGAATCTGGAGAAGAGTTACAAACAAGTATCTATATAGAGGGCATTGGCACTATCAATTATGGTGCGGATGATGAAAAGGGTAAAGGCTTGGGGGAAGGCCCTACAGGTATCCCAGGCAAAGTAGAAAAAGCATGTGAACAGGCAGCAATAAAAATAAAAGATCTACTAGACCGTAGTGAAGCTGAAAAAATAAAGATCCTCCGTATCGATGTCTTTGGTTTTAGTCGTGGTGCTGCGGCAGCGCGGCATTTTATATATAAAATTACCCGTAAAATATACGGAAGAGGACATGTACGAACTAGAAAATTAATTACTGCCTATGGTAAGCTAGGAGAAGAATTAAAAGCCAATGAAGTTGAACAACCACTCTTATTAGAAGTTCGTTTTGCCGGACTTTATGAGACCGTTGCTTCATATGGCATAGAACATGTTTTTGACACCTTTCAACTAGATTTAGATGCGGTTCGTAAAGCAAAACATACGTTTCATTTAGTAGCACAAGATGAACATAGGGAAAATTTTGTAATTACCAATATTAAAAGTGCAGGATCAAAAGGCGTCGAAAAATATATACCAGGAGTACATTCCGATATTGGAGGAGGCTATACCAATAACGATCATGAAAATCATTTAGTGATACGAGAAGGTACTATTTCAATGGATGAAAAACGTACACAGTGGATCTATAAAGCTGCCAGGGATATGCGAGACCAGCTAATTAAGGATAGCTGGTACTCTCCAGATGAAATCTATATCAATAAGGGTAAACTCACTGTTGGCAAAAATGAACATGTACGTCCCAACCATGCACTCGTCGTTAATAGAACTGTATGTTCTCAAAGCTATAGTTTTATACCCCTACATATTATGGTAGAATATGCAAATTCCAAAATTAAATGTTTTAACGATACCATGATAAAAGAAGATTACGATATAAACGAGGATACAAGCGTTAAATTACCTGACAACACCAACTATACGGTCAATTTAAAGGCTATTAAAGCTCGTTTGGATCAACATATTTATAAAAATGCGGCACCTATGCGCTTTGATAATCCCAAAGATGTAAAAATGCTTAGGGCCATACGAGCAAACTATATACATTCGTCGGCGCATTATAGCCAAAAAATTAAAATTAAAGGGGTTTGGTACCCTCCACACCATCCAAGAGATAGTTATTTGACCAGAGAACGCGAAGAAAATGACGGATAATGAATTTAGATAGAAACAAGCTTTCAGCACTCAAAAGAATAAGTCTAATTGGTCTTGTTCTTATTGGCTTCTGCTGTAAACCAAACAAAAATAATAATCAGCAAACCACTAATTCCACTATGAAAACATTTGAATGGCGACCCACGGAATGTGCCCCAGAGCATTACCCTATAGGAATTTATCAAGGGGGGTTTATTACCGAGGATGATGAATATTTTATGATTCCGAATGGTGGTGTGGTTTCCAACGGTTGGGGCAACTCTGGCTCTACTTGGGTCACCGGACCGGATTTTAAGCCCGTTCCCAACAAGTTGAAAATTATTTGGATTTCGTATACCGAAAATCAATTTTATTTTGGAGATTTTAATTTGCCCACAGATAAAATAACAGAACTATTTGAAAAAGGATATATAAACGAGCACGGAAAACATAAAACTTATAACAACCTAATAGTATGTTTAGCCCCAGGAGGCGCTGTATCTGTTTTTATTATGGGGGCAGGTACTAGTATTGAAATAGGGCATTACCAAGCTATAAAAACAGAAGTAGCCATGGGAGATTTTAAGCCTTCTGCAAAAATTAGCCTTGATGAATATGTACAAAACAGAAAAAATGAATTTTCAGATGAGACCAAAAAAGTCATAGCCCAAGAAGGTATTCCCATAGGTAAATGGACTGAATACAGGCAATCCTTTCTTTGGAAGCCTACTTTTAAGCACAAGGATGACGGAGTTCTTCAAGATTTCTCAAATAAATTTTATAACGGTGAAAGTTATAAAGTGCGTTCGGATAACCCCATTCTAAATGAATATAAGGAGTACCCTCCTTCTAAAAGTTTTTATTTTCATTGGAAAGATAAAAACAATAATCGATACGGCTCTAAAATAAAATTTGATGAAGAAGAAATCTGGAACGCCTTTAAAACGATATATAAAAATCCTGAAACAACACAGGCCGAATTAGTTTTGGAAATCGATAAATACAATCGTAGTTTGAAAATCAGCCTAGAGAGTTCCAATGATACCATTGTAATAGAAAAGGCGGAAGTTAAAATGTTCACATCGGATTAAGCATAACAGAATATCATAAAACCATTTAATGCCAAAGACCCAAACATCTTACGCATCTTTATTAGAGCTTAACGGCGAACCCGTTATTCGCACCTATACGGCAGAGATCAAGAATGTGGTGGCCAAGGGCAAAAAGGTGAACTGTAAGCTTCCCATAATTAGAACTGCTTAGTTTTCTAAAACTTCATTAAAGTTATTGTTTTTAATTCTTTTGGGGCTAGCCCCAAAAGAATTAAGTTCCGCGTATTTTACGGGCGGTATTCTACCTAAGGCATCGTGGGGCCTATGATGGTTATAATCGTTGATCCAGATCTGTGTCCGTTCCCTTACTTGGTCTAGGTTTTCAAAGATATATTTGTTCAGCACCCCACGTCTGCAGCTTCCGTTGAACCTTTCCACAAAAGCATTTTGGGTCGGCTTGCCCGGTTGGATATATTTGAACTCTATCCCGTGCATCTGGCTCCAATCATTGGTTATGTGGGCAATGAACTCAGGGCCGTTGTCCATTCTTATCTTCTTCGGCTTCCCTTTCCTATTGATGAGATGGTTGAGCACCCAGACAACGCGATTGCTGGTCAAGGAAAAGTCGACTTCTATATGAAGTGCTTCTCGATTAAAATCATCGATGACGTTGAACGACCTGAAGCGTCTCTTGTTTTCCAGGACATCGGTCACAAAGTCCATACTCCATGTGTGGTTAAGTCCATCAGGCACCTCTAAGGGCTCTTTCACCCTTGCGGGCAAACGTTTCTTTACTTTTCTTCTCAAAGGAAGTCCAAGGGCCTTGTACACACGGTGGACCCGTTTATGGTTCCATGGCTTCCCTTCATTGCGCAAACGGTCGTAGGCCTTCCAGAAGCCTTCCTCCGAATGTTCTTTTGCCTTTTGCCGCAAGGCATCCTCTATTTCGGTGTCGTCCTTCGGCAAAGGTTTGTAATAATAGACGCTCTTGCTCATATTTAGGACACGGCACGCCCTGCTGATACCGTAATGAACAAGTTCTTTGGCGATACTGCGCTTACGGCAAGGCTTCAGAGCTTTTTTTCGATGATCTCCTTCGCCATTTGATGGTCCAAAGCCAAGTTGGCGTACATCTGCTTGAGCTTTCGGTTCTCTTCTTCCAGTTCCTTTATGCGCCTGAGCTCCTTGCCGCTCATTCCGGCATACTTCGAATGCCACTTGTAGAAAGCGGCCGAACTCACACCGTGTTCACGGGTTATATCCGCAACGGTCTTGCCATTATCGAACTCCTTTAAAATCTTTGCGATCTGCGTGGGTGAAAATCTACTCTTCCTCATAATACTGTTTAAAATTAAGATTATTATTCTACTTTTAAACAGTTCGGTTTTAAGGGAAGCTTACAGGGGGGCCCGAAATATATAAAACCGACTTGGTATGCAGGGGACACGGCTTATGGCGCCACTATAGAACTGGACGAAACGGAAACCTTTGAGGCCTTCCAACATATTTTCGAGCAAGAGAACAAGGTCCAGGCCCAGTTTATAGTGGAAGTCGATAAATACAACTCCGAAATCAAGGTTTACCTGAAAAACGATACCCGGACCATAGAGCTTGTCAAGGCC
Organism: Zobellia galactanivorans; assembly: GCF_000973105.1. NCBI lineage: Bacteria > Pseudomonadati > Bacteroidota > Flavobacteriia > Flavobacteriales > Flavobacteriaceae > Zobellia > Zobellia galactanivorans. The sequence continues at coordinate 560,224 of NC_015844.1, forward strand.
CGAAAAAATATATATCTACAACGGTAATAAAATAGTCTAAAATGAGTCAAATAGGATTATCATCACAAAGTGTAGGTGCGGAAGAAGTTAAAAATGTTTTAAATGGCATAGTGGTCCAAACCGCACCGGCATCTAAAAATGGAAGGAGGTCAAATTAACCTAGATTTGTATAAAAGCAACCCTGTTAATTGGGGATGAACATGTAAACAGAAACCATAGGAAGTTTGAACATTACCAATATAAACCACACCTACCATAGTAATTTGCGAATAAATAAGTTGGACAACCTAAAACCAGGGATTGCATGGAAAAAGTAACTTTTTTAAAATCTAAGTGGAAAAGAATTAAAGAATTCCTGAAAGGTCACTTGGATTTAGAAATTTCTGTAAAACCTTCAGCTGTTAAAAGTAAATTAATAAATAATAAAATCTTTAAAAAAGCTGATGATTGCACTGTTATTATTATTAGTGATGCACAATCCTCTCCCCAAGGTTTAATTATAGTTCCCTTTCTAATATTATTATTTCTATTTTTCTTAGGACCAGATGATATGTTTTCAAGTTTAGGAAGTCTATTTATCACTTTGGGATTATTTTCACTATTAATTCTTGGAATAATATATTATTTCACCATTCCCAGCAAAGATATTATTCTTAAGAGATATCAAGGTACATTAAGTGTACCTGGATTCATGTGGAAAAAGGGATTTACAATAGAATTTAGTAAAGGTAGATTTGGGTGGGTTGGGACTGGAGGGTCCTCTGGCAATTTAGACATGGTATTAGCCGTAAAACATCCTGACTATCTTCTTAAAGGAGCTAAATTATATGGTCATATTACTAAATTTGATGAATTATTATCATTCTACGTATGGTATATGGACAGAAACCGTCCCCTACCACCGGGGGATGCCTTTGACCCCTATAGGGAAAGGGACTTTTTAAGGCGGAAGGCCGAAGGCTTCCCCCCTCCCCTGTACAAAAGCTATGTCCCTACCCCAGAAGCCACCCCTGAACAACAAAAAGAACGGGAGCAATACTGGACAGATGAGCAGTATACCGAAAAATTCGAAAGAGAAGAAGGATCAACATGGTATGACCCACAAATTCATAACGACTGGGAAGAAACCACCTATTTGAAACCAGAAACAAAAACCCCTGTAGCCAACCGATATGTAAAATTCATTTTCAATGACGGGCGCATTATATATTCCCAAACAAATGAAGATGGAAGTCTGTATGAACCTCCAGAAAGTGAAGACTTTGAAATGTTGTTTGTCTCGATCAAAAAACCATAGTATTTTGATAAACAGCAAGGTTTTATAAAATCCAATATCCCAGATTTACAAAAGCCACTTATTATTAAAAAATCCAAGGTTCTTTTTGCACTTCGCCTAAAAATAGATCCGGAGGCCGAGCTCTACTTCCCCTATAAGTTGAAAGGTGAGGAACGCTATATGGGCGCAAGAATAAAGTTGACCAATACGGAGATAATGCTAGAGAATTCTGATCAAGAAGAAAATCTTAAAAATTTACCTTTAAACGAACTTTTAAATCATGATACATGGTAAAAGTAAAAGACTACTTCAATAAAAAACTTACCCACACTTCCTACATAAAGAAAAGAAAGAAAAATGCTTTTTGGGCGGGGTATCTACCTTTTGAAATTTCTGAAACCCCAATGTCAAAGACTTTAGAGTCGGTTGGTAAAGACTCAAAAAAAAAATATAGAGTAGCAAATCATGAAGTTTTAGTAAGTGAAGAACCAAAATTTCTTGTGCCCTTGATTTTTTCTATAATTGCCTTATTTTTTCTTTTTAGATCAATTGCTGTCTTGATTACGACAAATAATTGGGATATGACTGAGATATTTCTTTTTGCTCTTAGTGTTTTACTACTTATTTCTTGTATCGTTTATTATTATACAGTACCAGATAAGGAAATGATTTTAAATCGTAGAGATGGTCTGGTCTCTTTTCCAGCTTTTACCTACGGCAAGCCTTTTACCATGGCCGTAGAAAAATTACGAATAGGTTATACTTCCGGGGCCAGTGGTTCACCGGGACCGGCAAGGTTGATTATCATAAGACCTACTAAAAAACAATTTGGATATATGACAAATTTAGGGGGTAGTTATTTGCAAGAACTTTCCTTTTTAATATGGTATATGGACAAAAACAGACCATTGCCACCTGGTGACGCTTTTGATGAGTACCGTAAAGCGGATTATAAACGCAGAAAGGAAGAAGGTTTTCCCCCTCCTATTTTCAGAAGCTTTATACCTACACGCGAGTATAAACACAAGTGGCAAAAAGAACGGGACAAACATTGGAAAGACATCATCGAAACCGACGAAAAAGGAAACCGAGTACACCGCATATGGCAATCCGCAGAAAATGTAGAACGCCATGGTGAATGGAAACCCGTGGTACCACAATAAATTAAAAAATGGAAGAATTAAAATCTAGCTTTGATAGAAAAATAACCCACAAAACCTACCCTACTCAAAGAAAAAAAAATGCTTTTTTAGCAGGTTATTTGCCTTTTGAAATCATGGAGACTCCTTTAGATTTCAGAAAAGAATACACTGGTTCTAAATCAAAACACAATTACATATTATGTAATAATACTTTTCTTGTAAGGAAGGAATCTAAATATTTAGGACCCATTATTTTTGGAGCAATATCCATTTTTTTAATGATTAGTTCTTTATTAATATGGTATAAAGAACATTTTTGGGACACTTCAGAATTGATAATGTTTATTATCTCTTCATTAGTATTATTTAGTGTTATTATTTATATGATAACAATTCCACAAAAACTTCTTATTCTGAACAGGAAAAGTTCAGTAATCACTTTTTCTGGAGTTCTATGGGCTAAAGCTATAACCATGCCTTTGCAAAATATTAGATTAATATATGCGGGTGGAGCTGCAGGGTCTCCCTCTCCTGATCGTTTAAATGCTATTCGTCCAAATAAAGTAGGTACTTTTTATACTTTCCATTTTGGTGGTAATTACTTTCAAGAACTTTCCTTTTTAATATGGTATATGGACAAAAACAGACCACTGCCACCTGGCAATGCTTTTGATGCATACCGTAAAGCAGATTATAAACGCAGAAAGGAAGAAGGTTTCCCCCCTCCTATTTTCAGAAGCTTTATACCTACACGCGAGTATAAACACAAGTGGCAAAAAGAACGGGACAAACATTGGAAAGACATCATCGAAACCGATCAAAAAGGAAACCGAGTACACCGCATATGGCAATCCGCAGAAAATGTAGAACGCCATGGCGAATGGAAACCTGTGGTACCACAATAAATTAAAAAATGGAAGAATTAAAATCTAGCTTTGATAGAAAAATAACCCACAAAACCTACCCTACTCAAAGAAAAAAAAATGCTTTTTTAGCAGGTTATTTGCCTTTTGAAATCATGGAGACTCCTTTAGATTTCAGAAAAGAATACACTGGCACTAAATCAAAACCCCCGCTAGCGCTCGTTTGCAACGAGTGCCCTACAGAGTAAGCCGTATGCTATACAAATAACGCTAAACAATAAAACCTACCTATATTTCCAGATAGGTTTTCGTATTTTTAAACAATGAGCAGAAAATACAAATTTCATAATCCAACAACTGCATATTTTGTTTCTTTTGCTACTGTATATTAGAAAGTATTATTACTGATTTTGTTAGTAATTCAATAGGTTGGAAATATAGTAGCGCTAAAAACTTTGCAGAGGATCATACTATATTAACAATTGACGATATTGGTTTCTAGAATAAAAAATAACTGGGACGGCACTCGTTGCAAACGAGCGCCAGCGGGGGGGACCAGTGATTTCAAGTTTAGAGACACCTTCCATAAACAGAAAGATTTCACCCGGTTTAAATCCATCATTTACCTAACCATCCCCTACCGGGACAGGGAATATGAATTCTCAACGACCCTCCCTATAGACCAAACCACCCTGAGGATGAGATTATATCTGCAAAAAAAACTACGCGCATATATACAATGGTGCTACGACGATGATGATAGCCCCAACGAAATCCAGTTTCTATTAGATTTCAGGTTTATGAACGAGGACGAAGTCACTTTGGTCCCGACCGATTATTACAGAGTAGATTGATTCTTGACCGGAAAGGCCATCGAGGGCGTTCAAAAAGTAGTCGACGGGATAATTTTATCGACCTTTGGTGCGGTAAAAATAAATTATTATATAGGTTTGATAGTAGGTACCGGGCTATCGGGACCCGAAATAGAACTGTTCAAATTCTGAGAAATGAAACATATATTATTATTACTGTTGCTCTGCGCGGTAAATTGCAAGCCACAAGACAAGAAAAAAGCTGATAGCACTATCAAAAAGACGGAAAAACAATACTCCATGGACACTAAAGAACTATTTTATGCCATATCCCTACAAATAGATGTTCCTTTTGAACTCTATCTGAACGATATACCACTTGCCAAGGAATATTCCATGTCAAGAAAAATTATGGGCATCGATATCAACCCCTACCTTTTATCCAATGGTAGCCACTCGTTAAAAGCTAGGTTTCTTGCCCCTACTGATGGTTCCGGAGAAACTGTATCCAATAACGATTTAAAAAACAGTTTTCTAAAGCTCGTCTCTTATGAAAAGCAGACAGAACCGGATATGGGCAGGGTCAAAAACTATAAAGTACTTCAAGAACTGCCCTTGACGATACCAAATATTAAAATCCCAATGATAGAACAAGAATGGAATATTGAGATTACCGACCTACCCTATGAGCTGGAGGGCTGGAGCAACAGCCAAGACCTTAGATCGATGGACAGGGAGGAACTGGAGAAAGAGGTCTTCGGTTTTTTTGAGGAAATAAAAGATAAGCTTCATAATGGAGATGTAGAGGGTTACTTGGAAATGAACGAAAACAAAGACGCAGAAATAAGAATCTGCACCTATGACGAAGACAACTTAAACTGGTATAGCTCTTCCGAACGAAAAAATGAACTACTAAACGACTGTCAGGGGAACATGTGGCCAATAAACCCGAAGGATTATGTAATGAAAATTTATGCGAATGGCAAATTGGCCACCATAGAGCGAGTGGAAAAATTTAAGGGTGAATGCCTAATCGCCGAAACGGATACCGATTATTGGTATTATAATTTCTTTATTCATAAGCCCATCGGCAAGGACGAATTCGAGATTATCAGAAAATAACATCAAGGATAAAAAACTGAATTTATTTTGATTTTATTAGAATAAACCTAAGACTATAATATACAGCACCCCATCACAAAAGCTATTTAATTTAAAGTATTAAATAGCTTTTGTTTTTTAGGTGTCGGAAAGGTTACGAACAAAGCAAACCCTACAACGCTCGCTCCCTGAGCATACTAAAAACAGGATGGAACGGTTATAATGGAAACGGGATCGGGAAAAACGGGCACATGCCTACCAAGAGGCGGGCATTATTTTAAGACAGTTCCCTGATGTTTAATCAAGAAAGAGACTTGTTACTCGTTTTGGTTCTGTACAAAAGCCGCCCTGTTAATTGGGAAGGAACTCTACAATCGCATTGGAAAAAAAGATTACTACTTAAATTAAGAAACTCAAATATGCGCATAATAAAATTCATGAGCCTAGTAATATTGTTTTCTTGCTCTAGTTGCTCAAATAATCTTAATCTGGCAAACATAAACTTTGATGCTAATTTTGAAAAAACCATTTCATCGTTCAAAATTGAAGAAAAAAGAGAAATCAACCTTAAATCGGACTTCAAATTTGCGAGAATCGAGCCACTTGACCATCTGGAGGAAAATAGAAACAACATAATTTATAGTTATTTTATTTCCCCAAAAGAAAATCAAATTACCTATAACGGCATACAATTAGGAGATGATATAGTCGAAATAAGAACAGTAAATGATAAACCCATCGGTTTTCGATGTAGCACCTCTTCAACTGAAAATACCCAAGAACTTCTTGCTGCCCTAGAACAGAAATATGGGATTGGAAAACTCATTTATAATTTCAAAGGAACCCAGTACTATATTTGGGAAAGCGATAATAAAATAATCGAGTTCAATAAGTTTAGTACATCAGAAGGTACTGCCAAAGAGGCTGAACAAGGTATGCTAATAATACTAAAGACAAGTGCATTAAAGAAAGGTCAATGGCCAATTTACAAGCCATATCTAGATAAAGTTAAAATGCCGGATATAAGGGATTAAAATTATATTTATTGGATGTCCTTTTTTTACAGATTACAGTGTACTGGTAATTCTTGTACTTTCGAAATTAAAACTGACTAAAACCCTAAAACCAAAAACATGTACCTGAGATTGATACCCCTGTTGTTTTTTATGGGATGCGGTAACCAAAACATCATAGACTTTTCCAAAATCGGCTTTGAAGAAAACGTTGCTCCCATAATTGCTTCCCTTACCATTGAGAACAGTTATCCCACCGATGCGGATAATAGGATTTGGAATTATTTTATCAATGCAAAAGAAAAAGGGGTATCCTACGCCAGTATTAAATTTGATGAAGGCGTAGAATTGGGTGTTATAGACGATTATTTAAAAGGCTATAAAGGTGTTGTCAGCGGTTCTAACAAATCCAATGACCTATTGGCCCAATTAACAAAAAATTACGGAAAGGGTAAACTTGTGTATTCCGATGGAGATAAAACCCAAGCTTACATATGGCATAAAGACGATATTATCGTTCATTATTTAATAGGGGTTTCCAATTTAGAAAAAGAGGAGACAAAATCAATAAGCGGCGCACTAACTGTAGTTAGCAAAAAAGCTTTGGAGCAAGGCCTATGGCAATATAGCAAAGGCCTATTAAGCTTAATCGATATTCCGGACCTAAGAGAATGATTAAGTTATACCCGATGACGAGGAACGATTTGCGAAATAGTATTTATTATAGTAATACAATAATTTATGCAACATAATTTTTTAAAGCCCTATTATTCCTTATACCAAAGGTTTGGATGTTCTGGTGAACTATATGTGAACGACGTATTGGTATACAGCTTTTTTGGAGACCAGACACAGGAAGGTGGTTCTACCGGGGCAGTGCCTATCAACAATGTGATTTTAGAAAGTGGCAAATATAAAGTCGTAGGCAAAATGCTTCCTAGATATGGTAAAAAAGCCATTACGGAAGAAGAATATATGTCTCTTGACTTTCATGTAGCCGAGACCGAAGGGCCATTGGGGACAATGAAAAAAACAAGGTATAAATTTCACCCCCGTATAGAACAACCTTGGGATGGCCTTAGCGAAAATATTAATTATCCTGTATTTGAAATATCAACAAAAATAGAAGTTGAATTACCTTTTGTTCTTGATGGTTGGCAAAACTCGGTCGACCTCTCAAAAATTAAAGAAGAAAAACTTTTTGAAGAGGTTTTTGCCTTTTATAACCAACTATATTTAGTGATGGAATCTCATAATGCGGGAAAATATTTAGAACTTTCCAAAGAAAAAATGAGATTGCAAGAGCAAGCCTTTTACTTTTCCGAAGAACGAAAAGCGAATTTTCAAAAAGGAGCCATGCAAATTTTTGGACAAAAATTGCAAATGCTGCCCATGAAAAAAGATGAACTTCGCGTTCAGGTCATGGGACACGGTAAACTAGTGCGTCTGGTACGCCTTGATGGTACGGAAGCCCTTAAGTTCAAAAGTCCAGACCCAGAGAGCCAAGGCGATATTGAATTTGAAGTAAAGCTTCACAAACGGGATCTTTCAAAAGGATTCTCTATCATATAGTTAGCTCTTAGAATTATGAGAAATCTACAATATGAATTTTTGGATCCCTTCATGGAAAAGGAACTTGTAAAAGAAGGAATCTCCAAAAAACAAGTTTTAGCCGATTTTGAAAAAATAAATTGGCACAAACTGGTGATAGAATCCTTCTCTGGAAACCAAGATGGAAATACGAAAAAAAAAGAGGCAGACCCGAGAAACGATTTTTGGTATTTCAACATCTCCTACTCCGATGTAAAACATCAAAAATCACAACTATTAATTGTGCCCAACTTTGCAATTAACGATTCTTTTTTGGAAAACGATTTGCGGTTTTCGCTTGAATATAGCAGACCGAAAATGGTGGAGGTACCCAAATGGAAACAATTTTTCGGAAGTGCCGATAAAAAACTTGTGACCGATTTCTCAACCTGCATAAGGGAAATTAACTTTATCGACACAAGGGATTTACTTGTTCATTTTCTGGATGGGGAAAATAGAATTCTTGAAAACAGGATAACTGAAACCGGTCCATTATTTTTAAACCGTTTTGATTAATAAAACTATTCATGAAACGAAGACAATTTATCGAAAGTACCTTGGTTACAATTATAGGTCTCTGTTCCCCTCCCCTTTTGGCAAGTTGCTCCAAAAAAGGTAATATTCATTTAAATACCCTTATGGGCAAAGGAGAAAAATTACTTCAGGAATTTCCCCATCAAGGAGATCAATATTTTTCATTCTACATACTTGAGCCGGGTGATTTTGTTCACCCCAATATAAAAGGAGACAAAGCCTATGTTTATTGTGAAAATGGTAAGATTGTAGGATACACCATTACTTCTGAAAAGATTGAGGAAAAACAAAAATGGCAGGAACATTCAAAACAAATGTATGGTGTCGGAAAAAAAATCTATAAGAATGATTACGGCATGTCGCAACAATGGCAAAACGAAAAACTAAAAATCACCCTAAGTTCATCTGGAAACCAAAGAGAAAATATTGATGATAAGGTGTTTTATAGCGAGGTTCTTTCCTCAAGTAATATTATACTGGCAAATTAACGGCTTTCGTAATCAGTGAGTCTTTCCTACTATCGAATTAAGCTAGTGAGCAAACAACTGAATCAATGACCTACTTGCTAATCCCCATATTATTGGCCTCAATCTTAAGTTTTCTTTTTCTGAAGAAAAAAAAATCCCGGAATAAGACCAGTATAGCCTTTAAAGGCTTTACTTTTTTATGGGTGAATATGGTCTTTTTACTACTTTTTTATTTAACTCCAGAATTGGTAAAAACTGGCTACGCCTTCATTACCTATCCCAGGTACGAGGCCGAAATAATTGACCTAAAAAGTGAATCTAGTTGGATAAACAGAAGCGGAAGCAGGCGTAGGGTTCTTATGCACACCCCAATTGTTAGTTTTAAACTGGAAAATAGTACGGCACACCTTAAAATGCCATTGGACATAGCATCGTCGGAAAGACCTGAAATTGGCAGTATTAGAGAGGTTGCCTATAAGAACAACGTCATATACGAAATCTCCAAAAAGGGGTATCTCTTTTTGGCAGGCACTGTCTTACTGTGCATCCTCTTGTTCTACCCTATTCTCTATTTGATATTTGTTATAATTGGCAAAGACACCGGATATCTTAAAAAAACAGGAGTCAAGGGTTTTGTTTATTTTGCACTTTTAACCATTATTACCTTCGCTATCATTCTGTTTAATGGAATAAAAGGATAATGGGATAGATGAAATATTTAGGCCCATTAGATGTAATAATTAAAAGATAATCTAGCTATGCAACAGAAAACTATATTTCTGATTTTCCTGATTGTTATCTCATTAAATATAAGCTGTCAAACTAAAAAGCAAACAGGTGACGATAAAACAGTAGACCCTACCAATATGAAAATTGATATATTAAAAATTAATTTCTCAACTGACTTTGGTAAACTTTTAAAAACGGCTGATTTTAAAGTCAAAGAAAGTGAATTCTCCGAATATATAAAGGCTGAACGGACTACAAATGTTAACTTGTTTAAATTGGGCGATATTGAACTTTTATCTACTTATGAAATCAATGGCGTCAAAATCCCTAATGATAGTTATATTTCATTAAGCAGGCAAAATGGAGATAGCGATTTAATAGAAACATTACACTTAAGATATAATTTTATTGGTGATAAAGACTTAATCTTTAATGAACTTAAAAAGCTATTAGGAGCTGCAGAAAATCTAAATAATGATGAATCTATAAATGCACTCAAAGAAAAAGAAAATTTCATTTGGAGAGGTATTGGCGATAATCGTTCTCTAATCTTATCTCAATTTACCGATGGTTCGGCAATTGGCGTAGGAGATGTTGATTCTCGGCGAATAAATTCAGTTCTCATCTATATAATTGATGGAAAATCTGAAATAAATTACCCTAATGGACAGAAAGAAAAAATAATCGAGCGATTAGAAAATAGATTTTCCCGATAGCATCATTAAATCAAAATTCTAATTTTAAAAACACGAATGACCAAGCTGCACTTCCATAAAAATACAAATTTTCCAATTTACGCTAATCTGTAAATTCGCACTCTATTTAAATTGTAATATTGCCGTAATTAACTACTATTAAAATGAAAAAATCACTTTTGTTTACATTAGCGTTTTTATTTCTTTCTTGTAGTGATTCGGACACGGACTCTGATGATGATTTATTAAATAAAAATGCAGAATTGTTAGTGGGTAAGTGGGCTTATTCATCTAGTCGCATAAATGGAGTTATAAATAATCAGTTTAAACATTCTGGCGAAGCTTGTCCAGGTTTTAAACCAGATTATATCCAGTTTACCGAAAACGGAAGATACATACAGTTTGCCTTTTTAAATTGTGAAGAAGAGTTTGTTGTTGATAAATTATACCAATTGAAAGGAGATACCATTTACATAACAAATGAAGAGACAGGTAATAAAGTTTTTAACAGTACAATATTAGAAGTAACCCAAAGTACACTAATACTAAGAACCGAAATTCCTGATATTGTTCTCGAAGAAGGTTTTAAAAAAATTGAATAAGACCCTCGCTAGCGATCGTTAACGAGTGCCATACGGAGTAAGAAACAACAAGAAATAAAGAAAGCAGAGAACCACTACAATTCATATTGCAGTGGTTTTTTATTACAGAGTATTATACAGTTTCACTAACCCAAAAAATGTTCGATTTTCATGTAGAAAAAAGACAAAACTTAAGAATTGAATATCCTAATTACAGAAAAATATGTAAACTTGCTATCGGGAATTCCTATAAATTTTCGTTTAGGTATTAAACATCTATCGAATGAAGAAAAGCCGTTAAAAACGAAGCTATCTCGAACATAATTCAATGAACATTACATATGAAATCAATCTTGCTTAGTGTATTATTTCTAGTATCGCCCTTTCTTCTTATGGCTCAGGATGCCACTGAAAACTGGGTCGAAACAGAGGCTACCATTCTTGAAGTTCACAATAAGGTCAAGGCGAAAAGCACTAGGGCTTTTGCCATGGTATCTTTTACCGCCAATGATGGCAATCAATATGAAACCCAAGTGGAACTGCTGGCCATTCCGATATTCGGCACTACTAAGGCCGTCAACGATAAGATTACCATCTTGTACAACCCCGAGACACCGCAATTGGCCAAAACGCCATCAAAATCTTTTATCGAGTCTTATGCCATGTACCTATTGATCGGTGCGGGAATTATATTCAGCTTTTTCAACCTCAAAAAAGCATGGGCAAAGCGCCAATAATATGCCTAAAAGCCATAAAGGGCACTAAGTCCAAGAGTTCAGCGATATCGATACCCACCCCAAAATTCAGCTCCTTTTTAATTTTAGGTTTCGGTGGAGAAATCAATCACTTTGATTCCTAGCACTTATAAAGTAATTGTGAATCGAGTAGGCCTTGACATCAAATCAATTATGACAAAATAGTATAAACTCCGAAACATATAGGCTTTGTAGATTTTATATGTCACTTTTTTGCCCTCTTTTATAGCTTGCTACATCTTATATCCTATAAGTACACCCGTTATTAGAAATGTCATTTCGACAAATAGTCGCTTTTTTAATAATTTATGTAATCAACCTTTCGTTACTACAATAGAAAATAAAACAAGTCCGTGCTGGAAACCTTCAGAGTAGATACCATAGATACCCCGATAATCATTTTTATGGTATTATTTTCAAGTGCTTTCGGCATCTTTTATTTCTTGGTATTAAACGGTATTTATAAGATTACCGTTAAACCGGGCTGGCCTTTATTCGCCGTTCCCCCTGCCGTGGTCTTGATTACGGCTTTTTTCGATCCTGGTTACGTTCTCTTCGCTTGCTTGGTCAATTTCCCCCTTCTTTTGCTCCTTATGATCTTCGGAGGGATATATAAATCAATTCGTAAAAAGGAATCACTCTTAGGTATTTTTCTTTTTTTATTGGGAATGCCCCTAATAATGCTCACATGGCCTTGGGGTATTTTTCTGTTGTTTGCCGTTCCTCTTTTCTTGGATATCGTTAAACCTAGTAAGAAGAATATCTTTTACGATTTACAAGGCACCCTCGCCACCTCCAAGGTACGTTCAATGGCCATGGGCTTGGTAGAAATTTCCGGAAAAACCAGAATGCTCGACCCCGTAATATCTAGAATAAAAAAAGAACCCTGCATCGGATATGTGTATAAAATCGACACGATCAGTAGGGACAAGGATGGCAAAAAAAGCTATACCAACATCTCCATGGAGACCCAATGCAATACCTTTGAAATAGCCGATGATACGGGTACGGCGACCATTAAGGGAGAAGATATAAGTATATTGAATTTTCCCGAATCGGAACACAGTTATGAATCCAATAGCAGACGTTATCAGCTATTTTTATTAAAAGAAGGCATGGATGTACTCTTGGTAGGTAAGGCTACCAACAGGGGACAGCAAGTGTTCATAGAAAAAGAACCTTCGAAAGACATCTTCGCAATCGCCCCCTTTGATTATGTTCAACGTTGGAACGTCTTACGACCGCTACGTAATTCGCTTATAAGACATTTTATATTTTTAATCGCGATAATCAGTATTATACTACTTTGCGATATAGATATATCGGGTGAAAAGGTAATCGTAAGGTTTACTTCTCTTTTTAAGGCGTTTGACCTAAAACAATTTTTACCATTTGAATTTTAATACATAAAAATATGAACCACATTATCTTAATTATAGTACTGGCCCTGATTTTGGTTTACATCGTTTCCAGCGGCGTTAAGATCTACAACCGCCTGGTGATGTTCAACCAGAACGTCGACAAGAACTTCGCCAATATCGACGTCCTCTTAAAACAGCGTGCCGAGGAGATTCCCGAGCTGGTAAAAATCGTCAAAAAGTATATGGAATACGAAGAAGGCCTGCTCACCAAGGTGACCGAATTGCGAACGAGGTATTTGAACGCTTCCAATAACGACAACAAGGTAAAGGCCGCCAATGAATTGAACAAGGCCTTTGCGAATATATTGGCGGTTTCGGAGAACTACCCCGATGTAAAGGCCAATTCCTCCTTCCTATCCCTACAGCAAAGGGTATCGGAGCTCGAAGACCACTTGGCCGACCGGAGGGAACTTTACAACGACAGCGTCAACCTGTACAATATAGGCATCAATGAATTTCCCGCCCTGTTATTGGCCAAACCCATGGGATACGGTAAAAAACAACTATTGCAGATTTCCGAAAAAGAAAAACAGTACGATGGAGTTCAGTTTTGAGTATGTTGATTTTCTAAAAGGAATCAACAACAATATTGCTATTATTCAATCCTTGGCGTATATCGGTATTTTGGTATTGTATATACCCTACAGGTTCTTGATTAGCCTCTTCAAACAAGCACCCGATGGCAAAATGAACATCCTGGGCCTACTCTATTTCATTGCTACATGGTTCCTCGGTGCTATCATCATTGGTATTATGCAGTACAATGACCAAGCAACGCTGAAATTGTTTTTAGTTTGGGCCGCTATAGCCTTCGTTAACCTCATATTTATTTTGACCAATCATTCCCTCTTGTACAAGATTTATCAAACTAAAGTAAACTACCTCGGTGCAAGCCCGCGAGGCATTAAAAGGAATACACCTTGATTTTGAGGCAAGCTTCGGAACATTTAATCTCGATTATCGAGTAAAAGAAATAAGGAATGAGTCGCTTTTTCGGACTCATAAAACCTCCGATACCCAAAAATATATTCTATGTCTCTTTATGCATCTCTTTTTATTTTCAGCAGTCTTCTCGGCTTGGTATTGGGCTGGGGCATCATAAGCCGACGCAAAACAAAGAACAAAGGGGAAAAGTCAGGTTGTTCCGCAATTTATATCTTTATCCTGACCGTCATTATTTCAAACCTTGCTATTCCGTTTACACTCATTATACCCCACTCTTTCTTCCCCCTTTTTACAGGAAATAAAATGGAGGTTCCCATTGTTTTTGAAGAAATGCATTACGATACCGTTAAGGACAGTGATGGCCATGAGCGAGAAGTAGCAATGTTTACCCCCATTGTAGAAATTGAATTGGACAACGGACGAAAACTGGAGCGCAAACTCGACTATAGCTCTGGGGATAGAGCAAAAATAGGAAGCAATATTACCATCTACTACGATGCCAAAAACGACAAAGTACTTACCCTCGGAATAATTTCTGTTGCAACAAAACTCGTGGCTTGGCTTACTTGTATCTGGTTATTGGCACTATTATGGGCGGGATACAATTACGCCATAGGAAAACCAACTGCCAGGCCCAAGAATATTTTGGGCATTTTGGGACTCAAGCTTATCATACCCTTGATGATGCTAGGTTTTACTTTAGGACTCTTAAGTTATTTGTACAAGAGATGGATCCTCTTAGAAAACCCCGATGACCACCCCGATTGGCTACCCTTTCTGGTGCTGTTCTTTGTCGGTGGAATGCTCGTCGGTATTTGGGCTTATTCTTCGGCCATTTTCGGCTCTAAAGATCAAAACGCCGTAAAAAGAACGTAAACACTCCTTGGTAGCTGCCCCACCAATAGAAGAGAAAACGCAATTTTCAATTATAGTTTCCCTTACAAAAATCTACAAGAAACCATCAAACACAAATACTTGTTTTTCTATTAGGCATATGTACTAAACCATCAAACCCACCGTTACTTGTAAGAAATAATCTATAAATAAAATGTTAACATGAAAATCGTAAAAGTAAAAGGTTTCGTCTTACTACTATTCATAATTCTAGGAATTTCCTGCCAAGAAACCAAAGGATGGTCTGAAGATGATAAAAACGGATTTCTAAAGGGTTGCATTGGTGCAAACAATGGAAAAGTTTCCGAAGAAAAAGCAAATGAATTATGCTCTTGTATTCTTGACAAAATGATGGAAAACTATCCCACCATGATAGAATCACAAAAAATGGGTGTTGAAGATATTAAAGAACTAGCAGAGACTTGCCAATAAAAGAACACCTAATACCCTATATAGTTCACTTCCGACTAGCCACTCGTTTGCTACAAGTGGCTTTACCGGATGGGACCAAAAATATAAAAGCTAGGGAGTAAACTAAAACAAGCTTTGCCATACATTATATACCGCAGCTTATCGCTTATCTACCGCGCTTGATTTGCTGTGAGCTTAGCCCTAACATTACAGAGCGTTCCCTACCCCCGTCCTCTTCAAGCAATACATAAATATTTTGGCCTTTGCCCATAACAAAGTTTTTGCAAACAAATACAAGATGATTGTTACTGTGCGCAGGAATGGATTCTTGCAAATTGTAGATAAACAAATCCTTTATTTGTATTTCGCGGTTCCCTTCCAAGGATTTGATAAAGAATCTCAACGACTTTACCTTATAATCGCTCCAAGAATCATTTTTAACCTCTAATACAAAGTGTAGATCATCATGATCTTTTATTATATTGTTTAACTGTAGCCCGATTAAATTTACCGTATTGGAAATTTTTTTGAACTTAGATTTTTGCAAATAACTGTTTTCACAAAAAATCCGATAATAGCCCTCCCTATCCGAATCGTAAAGACTGCTTTCTATTGTTTCTGGGGTTTCCTCACTGGTTAGGTCGTTAGGTCTTAAATCAGCTTCTACCTTATTGTCAGTATCGTTATTTTCATTCGAAGATGGCTCCCCAAAGGTATCGGATTCGGCCTGTCCAACAGTTTGCTCCTCGACAGTTTGCTCCTCGACAGTTTGCTCCTCGACAGTTTCTTCGTCATGACTGGCTAGCCTTCCATTTGTGTTACTTACCTCAGCAACACTAGATTCATTCAATTTCCCAATAGCTTGATCCTTTGTCAGCACATAGGTAAAGCTATTGACCTCGTTATCATATTGAAGTAAAAACGAATAAATATATCCATTCTTGGTAATTACGGTGAGGTTACTGGTAGCCCCCTTCTTGGCTACGAGGGTCGCTATTTTTCCATTGGGTTCATACTCGAACTTATAGTGGGGAGCAGGTTCTACGACCTTTTTGATTTCCGAAGGAAAAAATAACGTAATCGTTATGCTTTCATTTACCGATACAGGTATGGGTAAATTACTTGCTTTCATTGCCACAGTAGTATATGCAATGAACAAAATGAAAAACATCCATTTCAATTTCATAAACAAGTAGGTTTTTAAGGTAATTTGGGATAACATACCTTGCCATTTAAACATACAGCCATACAAAAGTATCACCTCTGGTCCCGTTTACACAATTTTTTCGTTATCCTGATCAAAATAATTGTTTTACCGTTGGCAATGTTTGTACCCTTACCTAGTATTTCGCCCAAGTTCACTTCGTAGAAACCATTGTGGAGAGAATCCCGTTTCACTGTGAACCCACCTACCTATAATATCATAGTCGTATAAAATTGGATTGGTAACACTATATCTATAAAAGTGAAGAAACGGAGCGACTCTACTGGACAGGAAGAAGGCCTGAAATGGATTACCACCACCCTAGCCATTTAGAAACCTGCCCTTTAAAAATCTCGGGGCAAGGTGACATTGACCATCACAGCGCTTCCTCATATAGCCATACCATTTTATTTGGACCTCTCCCTACGAGTACATCAAAATGAATGAAAATAGCCCTGATTCCCTAGTTATGACCGGTACCTAAAGATGGGAGGAGGTCAAGTTTCCTATTGCTCTTTGATAAGAAACTCAACGAACTCAACTGAATTAAACAGAATATTTTTTTGCCCAGCGGCTATTTTAGAAAAACTACCTCTGAATCAATATTGGCATGAGGTTGAAACGCATTAATGTAAATTCAATCAATTTCGGTCATTATAATATTAATTGCCTTCCATTTTATCCCGCATCTGTTTCTCGGCCTCCGTATTCCAATACTTACAGTCCAATTGAAAGAAAACAGAAGTATATGGAATGGTAAAATCAGTCTTTATCACAAGGATCTTAAACTGTTCAGAAGCCTTGTCGAGCATGGTAATTATATCTTCATGGATAACTTTCTCCACGTTCTTCTGCCCAAGAACTCTATTTAAGGTTTCGCGATAATCCGTAATTCCAGGAGCTAAATCCTCATCTATATAATCTATTTCCTTATCCAAATAAACGTTAGGTTTAATATGCCTTTGTCCATCTATGATATTCTTAACCGATATTAGAGTTTCAACATGGCCCGCGGTACTCCTGAGCATCATAATGCCAGGACTGCTCTGTAACGGATAGGCCTCATCAACCACAACGATCCAATTGCGATGCCCCAAGAGCTTCACTTGATCTTGAAGTTCGTCTTCCCAATCTACCTTTACTACAGTAGTCTTCTCTGGTTTCGGGAGATTACAATTTGTTTCCCCGCAGGCTACCGTCAAACAAATAACAAGGGAAAGAATTATATATTTTTTCATTTTGTCTTATTTTAAATCGACGTTAAGAATATCGTTTGTATTCATTGTCAGCTTACTACTCAATGAAATTAAAACAGTGTTTCCTTGCTGTTCGTAGGAAGATTTTATGATTTTCCCGTTCAGTTTCACCGATACCCCATTTAATTCTTTGCCTTCAACAATATCTAGGGTGACGACATTAAGTTCGAGCTTGCCATAGGTAAGTAAGAGTGTGTTTGTCTGTGCTTTACCATATCTAACCTGTTTGAAAGTACCCCAGCCCTCGGCCGTGGAAAAAAAACTTTTAAAATTATCGGGATTTAGGCGAGGCTTAAAGCCTATGATTCCTTCCGGACCGTTATAGGTAAACCCGCTCAATGATAGGAGTACATTCCAAGAGTGCATGGCGCGTGAGTAGTGGTTGGAACCTTCTACTTCGTTCCACGGATTTCGTTTGGTTCCATTGTACCTGTCGTCTATAGAACGAATAGCTACAATAGCCTCTTCCAACAATCCCTCGTTAATCATATCGCAGGCTGCCTCGTATTCAAGTCCGGTCCATACATTGGTCTTGTCGTGTGTGTTCTCAAAAGATTTCGGCTTCTCCTTTGTCCACCCACCATTTATCATGGCCGCTTCACCTTTTGCGGCAAGAACCCGTGCGTTCGGCTTTTCAAAGTCATAAATAGTTGCAATATCGGGTGTCCAATTATATTTGAATATGCTTTTTGCGGCAATCTCACTTTTTTCAGGTGATAGAATATAGCCCAAACCAAGTTGGTTGGCCCAATTTTGTCCGAACAATTGTTGGGCATCGCAGGCCGTACCGGGAAAATAGCCCGATCGTCCCTCATTAAAGGCTTTGATATAACTTTGGGCGTTATCATCAATTTCGGAAGGTAATTTGAAACCATTCTTGATTCCTACATTCCCGTTAAGTCCAACCGGATAAAGGTGAATGTAAAACTCACCGTTCCACATTTCTTCGTTCATAAACTTTTGTCCAGATTCAAATAGTTTATGGTAACGACTGGCCAATTCAGGTTCTCCTTTCACCTTGGCCATCTCTTCTGCCGCCCGTAATGCGGCAAGGTATAAAGTGTTGTTATACGGATTGGGGCCGTACCACATGGGGTCCCAAAAGGTCTGTTCACCTTCCAATACCCCGTTTGGCTCTAGACCGATTTCGGCACCATCTTTAAAAATATGATATCCGATGGCCATTTTTACTTTCTCCCAAACCGTATCCAAGAATTCATTGTTCGGGGAATTTAAATGTTCACGATAAGCCTTTAATACATATCCACTCTGGGCATCTGAGGCGTAACTATGGGGAACTTCAGGCTTGTTTACCCCATATCCCCTAAAATTGATGCGCCCCGACGGACTGTATCCACTATATTTTTCGGTGCTATTAAAATCTTGGAGTAGGCGTACCGAGCGCTCCAATTCAGGAAATAGTTTGGAGATGGCGGCGACAAAATTGTACACATGGCCACAGGTTCCTTGGCAGAAACCTATCCCTTCATAGCCATACATTCTACCATTTTTCCAGATGGCAATATTTCCTGCGGCCAAAGTGGAGACCGGCATTGTAATACGGTTGGCCAACCAATAGGGCAAGGTATTGTCATTGTAAGTATCCCTAAATAGTTTTGTGTCGGCATAAAGTGTATTGAAGTTGCTTGCTACATATTTTGTAACATCGAACGAATTGGCATACCAGTTGTTGTAAATGTGCCCTACCCAGCCCGGTGCTTCGGCCATGGCATCTTTGTATCTTTTGCCGTTTTCATAGTAGTTAGGGAAATACCAACTCACTAGAAAGGTGATTTCCTTGGTTTGGCCTGACCTTAACGAGACGGTAGAACCTACACTCCCACTTATGGGATCTTCAGAAGAACTTCTTTTTTTCTTACTATCTTTTTCATTGGCATTGACCAATAAATCGGCTTTCTGATTTAAAACACTCAACGAAAACCCTCCCAATTGAGGATGTTTGGCCAAAACCGAATCATTGCTCATAGGTTGCATCTCAAAGGAAATACCTGAAACCCCTTTTGACCGAAGAGCCGTATTTACTTGTTTTACCTTGGAGGGCTGTGGAAACGCAATATTCTTGAGTTCGCCAATAATGGAAACATCAATTTTATCCTTACTTGTGTTTGTGATTTTATATTTCACTACAGTAACAGGGTTGGCAGAACTCCGAACACTTAATGGGACAAACGGAGAAAAAACTTCGGAACTGATTTCTATGGGAAGCCGGTCAGACTTTTTGCGATAATTCACTTGTGCTATAGGATACTCTCCAATGAATTGGATATCGTCAAAATCGTCTTTGTCCAGTTTTAACTCTTCGGAGATACCATTGGCCTGTTCTATACAAATCGTGAAAGTATTTTCAACTTTTGATTGGGGCTCCTCGGGATGTAAGTAGTTGTATCCCGTTGAAAGACCGTGTCCGCTATTGGGTTGCTGTTGCAAATTATACACAGACTCTGTAAACGCCAACCTGCCGTCTCCTGTTACATTTACTTGCCCGGAACCTATTCCTCCGCAAGGCATGGCAATATATTTAAGTTCATCTCCACTATAAACTTTTTGTTTTCCTTTTTCAAATAGGGATTCGACCCATTTTGGATTGAGGTTCTTTTCTAAGGGTATGTGAGGGCCTTGCTCTTCTTGTGATATAGCGGAGAAAGAAGAGAACGATACTACTAGGAGGAAAAAAATATCACACCAAATGGCTGTCTTTTTGGTGTTTTTAAGTCGATTGGCTGATATCAGATTAAACATAAGATGTTTCTTTATTTTACTAATGTTGTAAGGAGTTAATGTGTATGGGATAATGCTGGTGTCATCAATTGGTCATTGTGCCAATACCATGTAAACTGGCAAACTTCCGGCGGTCTCTGTGGAGCTCCCACCAATTCGGACCAGCTCCCCGTACTAAGTATTTTCTTTTCGGTATAATGGACGTGGTGAATGTGCGAAGTCTTTCCATCGGTGTACCATGATTCCCAAGGCCAATTGTCTGATTTGTGCATTGGAGGTAAGGCATAAATTACAGGGCCATCGGCAGCGAGTATATGAGGAATCACTACCCACCTAAACTGTTGGTATTTTTGTTGTAGGCCTAGTTCCATTGGTTCTATAAATGTTTTTTTAAAATCCAGCCCCAACCATTCCGATGCTATGTCTACCCTGGCCAATCGAAGCTGACTTTCCAAATCTTGAGTACTTTTTTTATGAAACCGAGGAGATAATGTTGATGTCTCTGACAATTTATACCATGGAACAATACCTCGTTTAAGAAGTTTTTTTACAGGATACTTTACCCATTCAGTTCTCGTGGGCTCGCCATTTATTAAAGACCAACGCTCCCATGGTGTCCAACCTAACTCTTCTTCAGGGGGCAATGCATTTATCATGGTCCCTCCATTTTCATCATAGCTTACGGACCAGCGGTAACGTCTGTAAGGATGGCCGACTTCAGTGGTCAAAGGACCAAATACCTCATTGAAATCAATTTTAAGGTCTAAACAGGCATCCCAAATTCCTGCGGCCCGAAATTGGTGCAGTAATTCAAAGTCCGTAGACCTTGAAAATGGGGTATTCTCCTGGGAAAACAGCATCAATAAGAGACTAAGTAAAAAGACAGAAGTAACTAGTATTCTCTTCATATTTAGCTATTCATAAAGGATATGTCCGTATTGGACATCTTAAAAAAAGGTTGTTGCAATCATTCGGACGTCTAAGGCTCCAAACAAATATTATCCTTGATCCAACACGATAGTGTCACCTACATTGAGGGTTGCGTTCTCCGTTAGGGTTTGATCATCAACTATGATTTTGTTCAACTTTAAGTGACCGCTTTTTAAGGTCAATAGCAATGGTTCCCCCACTTTAGCTTCTAATACCCCACTAGCGTGAGCCGTAAAAAATGGTAATTTATAGGGGGCTTCAATTCTTGGGGTGAAAGACAACACTCCTTGTGGGGCCGAGAATTGCTGCCCACTCAAGGCAAGTGGAATTCCCCAAAGCATCAATTGTCTGCCATAATGGGAGTTTGTATGTGGATACCCATTGGTTACTGAAGTGAGATCAGCATAATTCCATTGATCATTTAGTCCCTTCCGCCAATGATTAATTACTTTCTTGGCCTGTCCTAAACTTTTATCCGGGTTCATTTGCAAATAAATATTCAATATCGACCAATGAATGCTCCCTGCTTGCCATACAGTATTGTTTACGCCGGAACCTGTTTCATCCCTGTCGTTACCCGCATAAGCCAACACTTTCATTCCATAGGGTGAATCTGCGGCAACTACCTCAGCTTCAAGGTGCGACTTCATTAATTCTGGTTCGATAACATCTCCAAGTCCCAACAAATAGCTCCATACTTGACCAAATTGGGTATCAATATGAATATCATCATTTTTAGGTTCATCCTTATTCCACCAATTTCTAAAGTAAGTTCCGGTCCAAAAATGTGCTTTTAAAGTATTTTGGGCAGCTGCAATGTTCTTTTTATATAGTGATACTAAATCTTCTTTTTCACGCTCCTTTGCCAATTCTGTAGCCGCTTTCATCGCCGCCAAATGCATAAAGGCATTATATGAAACGAGATCTTTCTTGCCGAATCCAGACAAATCATAGGTGGCCGCAAGTCTATCTGGTAAGCCAAATTTCCGCGAACGATTTATTTGCCATTGGGCGGCCCTTTTTACATGGGGCCACATTTCATTTACGAACTCTTCATCCCCATCCCAAATGTGGGAGGCATAAACGCTCAAAATGAATGAAGTGCTACAATCACCAAGAACACGACCCGGACTAGGTTGGTCTAAAGGGTCTTTGGAATTTCTGGGCCAAAGCTTTTCGGGGATATATCCATTATCTCGCTGAGCGGCACCATGAGCACCGATAATACTCTTTTTAAGTTCGGGAAAAAACAAATCATACGGTAGCGAACGGGCAAAACTTATATGAATTGGGTCAATGTTGGGACACGCGAAGGATTCCCACTGACGGAATCTGTTATCTTTCGTCCAGATTCCAGTTTTTACAATGGTTGCCGTACTATTTACCATAGCATCTTGTAACCAATCAGGCAGGGAATTATCAAAACAGGTTTCGTTCCATTCAATAATTCCTTTCCATGTTTCAGGTAAGCGGCTCAATGCCTTTTCGGTAACCTCGGTACTGCTCCTGAATAAGTTGGTGTAATAATTGCCCACTATCTCTACAGAAATCGGTCTCTCAGGAAAGTACCATCCCATCGCTATCGTTATGGTTCTTTTTTCTCCTGGAGCCAATGAGACTTTTGCGCTTATGGCACCGTATTGGCCCGAATCATGAATATCTTCTTGAAAATTACCGTTATCGGAAAATTCATCCCATAATTTGTTTAAGTCATCCGCTACGCTATAAGTTACTTCATCTGCTCCGTTCGCTGCCAAGGTCATGTCTCCGCTGGAAGGTTCTTTTCCTTTTTTGGTCAAGACTAAACCTTGGTCTACGTTAAACAAACCTTGGATATGATTTGGGAGGTTAAAAAGAAAAGCAGCTTGATACTCGTCATCTGTGACATTTTCTAGCTCGAGACTGAAAAGGGCACAGGGAGTGGCTGACTGTATTGAATTACGAATTTTGTATTCTGAATATGCGTATAATTTTGTCTTTAAAGGAATATTGGAATCTTGAATATTGAGGCGAGAAACAGGAAAGGCCCCTGAGTATTCCAATTGTTGGACCGCTGGAAGTTTTTTGGGAGGGTGTGTGCGTAAAGTAGTGGCAAAAGCCTTTTTACCATCAGCCTGAATATATAGCCCCATGAAGGCATCGTTTAATTGTATCTTATCATTTCCCGTTGCGGGTGAGTTGTTGAAAATATCCCAGTCCATAAAGCCTCCATCAGCCCTTAATTCTACAGATCCTGCCCCGAAGCCTCCTAAAGGCACGGAAGAACGCATCCCCGACGGTGGTTCTATCGTACTATCTCCTTTTTTTTCAAAAAGATAATTCGGACCATCCATATATCTATACTTTTCGTCAGTCTCAACATAAAATCCTTTTTTTTCTACTTTGGAAAAAATCATATCACGTGAAACGGTCCCCTTATTTTTAAACACTACTTCGTCGGTATATTTTTTAAGGGATACAGTATTTCTTTCTTGAGTACACGATACAAGGACCAAGGCCATAATACCAATGCAACTTCGTATTTTTATATATTTCATTCCTATTCTAAAAAATTAGAAAAGCACGGAAAATGAACGATGCATTTCCCATGCGATTCATTGTTAAACAAACTCAAATAAATATCAGTATCCTGGATTTTGTTTTAATTCTCCTGTAACATTTGCTTCTATATTCGATAAAGGAATAGGAGCTAAGTTGTGAAAGTCTTGAATGTCGTCGGTATTAAAAGAGTTTTGTAGCCGAACCCTTTCGACCAGTTTTCCGGTTCGATGAAGTACTAACCTTCTAGGTTCTTCAAAACTAAGTTCACGGCCTCGCTCATCTAGAATATAATCTATGCTTACTTCATTTGCATTAATAAGCGATCCGTTAGACCGGGCTCTAATCTTGTTAATGTCAATCGCGGCATTGGCATTATCCCCATTTAGATGATAAGCTTCTGCCCTTAAGAGGTAAGTAGCTGCCAATCTTAAGAAATAACGATCTCGGAAGGTAGATCCTGCACTATTCTTCAATAACATTTTTTCTTTGTCGGCATACAGATTATCAGGATGTTGACCTATTGTAGTTACCTTCGTAAGATATGGTGTGATACGCCATGGTTCATCATCAAGAACATTGTTTGCTGGGGGATTTTCCAACATACTCATACCAAAATAAGCGGATTCAGGATTATCATAGACAGGATCCCTGAATAGGTTTATTCTTTGGCTTCGAATATCTATATCATAATCGTCTCCCCAAATGTCTTTTTCCCAAAACTTTGTAAGCTTTATCCAAACAATACCTCTTCCTCCACTGTTTAATGTAGAGGATGGTCCTATAGTGCCAGGATTACCATCGGGATCTACCAGGGTCCATGATAGAGGTCCATGCATTCGTTCAAGATTTGCGGGTCCCGCACTCGAGGTTGATAAAAGTCCTCCCGGGACATCTACTTCCATTTGTGCAACCCATAGGGCTTCTGTATTTCCTGAAGAACGGTTTTGGTTACCTACCCTAAATAAGTCGTAATAAACGTTTCCTTCTGTGTCTGAAGCGAGAGAGCCAAACCTTTCCGTCATTAAAGAGGTTGCTGGATTATCGATTACAACCGAAGCTGCTGTGATAGCTTGGCCGTACTCGCCTAAAGAAATATATGTTTCAGCCAGATAGTGTTGCGCAACTAAATTATGTAATCGTCCATCTTCAACTTCGGTAATATCACTTAACCCGGCCGCGGCGTCCGAAAAATCTTGAACCATTAAATTTAAAACGTCTTCTTTTGAATCTCGAGTGAAATCTGTTTTAGGTTCTGCAATCTCTTCTGTCAATAGGGGTACATCTCCAAAATGATAGACTAAATATCTATAGGCAAATGCTCGGAAAAACTTTGCTTCGGCACCTACGCTTATTTTTTCGCTGTCTGTTAATTCTGAGTTTTCAATCCGAGCTATAATGGTATTGGCATTAGCAACAATTTTATAATAATCGTTCCAAATGAATGATACAATATTTCCGTTAGTGGGATTGTAAGAGTTGGCATAATTACCAAATCGAGTCGGTTGATTTTCCTCGTCTCTTCCTTCTTGAAACATGTCCGTGCCAAAATATTGGGCCATTGCACCAAACTGATTGGTTCCGTCTCCCATAATGGCAGCTCTTGTCTTTGCGTACAAATCTATTAGCGACGATTGAAATTGGTCAATATTCTTATACGCCGTTTCCGTGACAAAGAAATCTTGGGGTTCTTCTTTAAGAAAGTCGTCTTCATTGCACGATACTGATAAAAACAGTAAGAGTATGTATATTGTAATGTGTGTATATTTACTTTTCATCGAATTATTTTTTTAATTAAAAACTAATATCCAATCCAGTAGTAATGGATTTCATTACGGGGCTGCTCGAGGTAAATCCTTGTCCAGTTTCTGGATCCCAACCTAACCAGTCTGTTATAGTAATCAAATTTTTTCCGCTGAGGTACAGCTTCAATCCCTTAATACCTGCATCTTTCATCCAGTTGGAGGAAGTGTCAAAATCATAACCTAGAGAAATATCTTGTAAACGAATAAAATCTCGAGAGAAGTAATTTCTAATAGGTAAGGGTTCTTGAGCCCCTAATCCTTTAAAGGTGGCATTAGGGTTTCTAGGAGACCACCAATCTACCGTGGTCAATACATTTGTGTTGGTAGTAGGCCTTTCCAATTCGCCTATAATTGGATTGTTAACCCCTAAATACCCATCTTTTCCTCCTTGGATGCTTTTAATAAAAAGCCTCAACGTAAGGTTATTATATTTTAAAGTGTTTTGAAACCCTATAGTGTAAGCTGGCTCAGCTCTACCTAATATTGTACGGTCATCGGTGTTTAAAATACCATCTTCATTTATGTCCCTGATTTTACGTGTCCCCACAGTGTAACCGTCGGGAATATTTCCTTGGTCGGTTAGCTGGTAGATGCCTTGAATATCATAATTATAAATTGCTCCTATCGATTCTCCTATAAAAAGATTATCGGCAATAAGATTGTCTTCCTTTCCATCACCATCTTGATCATACCCCAATAAAGTGTTTATCTTGTTTTTGTTGGCAGATAGATTGACCCCGATATCCCATCCTATTTTAGAAGATGAAGATTGCCGTGCAATTCTACTGTTCAAAAAGACTTCTATACCAGAATTGGCAACTTCGCCTAAATTCGTCTGGATGAATGAAAATCCTGTTAGGGAAGGTAAACTTTGCTTCCAAAGAAGGTCGGTGGTCTTCGAGTTATAATAATCGATACTACCACTAATACTGCTATTCATAATCGAAAAATCTAATCCTAGATTGATTCCTTTTGTGGTTTCCCAACTAAGGTTTGGATTGGCCAATGATGTTGGTGATTGCCCATTTAGGGTTCCTCCTCCATCTCCGAAAACATATCTTGAATCTTCATCTAAATCTACACGAGCCAATGATTGAAATCTATTGGTGAGATTCCCTGTTGCGCCATAGCTTGTTCGTAATTTCAAATAATTAAGGATGGAATCATCGCCTAAGTTAAGGTCTTCCGTTAGCACCCAACTTAGGGCAAGGGAAGGGAAGTAGCCAATTTTTTTATTTTCTGCAAATCCGGAATACCCATCTCGTCTTATGGTTGCTGTCAATAGGTATTTATTGTCATAGTCGTAACTTAACCTAGCCATTTGATAACTAAAAGACTCTCTATATCCGTTGGAAGTTATGTTTTGCACTGAAGCTTGGGAAATACTTTGATACCCCAAATCCAAGTTGTCAAAACCTGAGCCTTCAACCCTAGTGCGGTCAAATTCTATTTTATTTCTACCGGATAAAAGCGTTACTCCAATAGAATGTTTTCCAAAGTCGTTTTTGTAGTCTATGATATTATCTAGGGACCAGTCGTATGTACTGGAAACATCTTTAAACGCACTTCCATTTAAGCCAGCACCGTAGATATTTGAATTAAACCTATTGTTCCATCTGTAATTATGGCTATAATTTATACGATAAGTCAATCCATCAATCCCTGGAATACTAACTATACTATGAAATACCCCAGAAATATTATTTCGTATATCACTATCTTCGGCTTCGGACTCTAAAAACCCGTTGACCCCTGCATTGCCATTTGGATTTATAATATAATTTCCATTTTCATCTCTAATTTTTCCAAAAGGTAATTGCGAGATTACACCGCCGATTGATGGGCTTACACCTGAGAAATCTGAGAAAGACCCATAGGTGTTTGCCCCTAATGTCAACCAAGGGGTAAGCTTGGTTTCAATGTTGATTCTTACCGTTTTTCGTTCAAATTCGTCATTCAGAACCCAATTATCTTGTTTTGTATATCCGCCTGATATATAGTATGTAGTGTTTTCACTTCCTCCGCTAAATGAGAGCTGGTGGTTGTTTATAAAACCAGCGCCTGTCATTTCTCCGAACCAATCGCTATCAGTGCCATCTTGAACACCTTGGACCAGTGGCGGCAAAACATCTAGAGCATCTAGAACTTTCCAATCAGGGTTTTGCTCGGTATAGTTCGGCGCCAAATAGCTGTTCCGCCAGTCTAAATCTCGTTGCATTTCGATATATTCATTTCGATTTAGGGTTCGTAGGTCGTTAGATGGCGATTGTGATGTATAATAGGCATTGTACCTAATGACCGGTCCTTGGCCTTTTTTTCCGCCTTTTGTAGTAAGCAAAATCACGCCATTCGCTGCTTGGGCTCCGTAAATGGCTTTACTGCTAGCATCCTTAAGTACATTTACCGCTTCAATATCACTTGGGTTTAAATCGTTAAGACTTCCTCGATATATAGCCCCATCAACCACTATTAATGGGGATAGGTTTCCGTTAATTGATGTTCGGCCCCTAACCTGAATAGAGGGTTCTTCTCCTGCAGAACTTATTTGACCTATGTTTAAACCTGGTACCGATCCACTAATAGATTGTAAAATGTTTGTATTTGGAGCTTCTTTAAACGATTCAAGGTCAGCATTAACGACTGCTCCTGTTAAATCGCTTTTACGGACAGTTCCATACCCAACTACCACAACTTCTTCCAATCCGGCTGCACT
Organism: Zobellia galactanivorans; assembly: GCF_000973105.1. Lineage (NCBI taxonomy): Bacteria > Pseudomonadati > Bacteroidota > Flavobacteriia > Flavobacteriales > Flavobacteriaceae > Zobellia > Zobellia galactanivorans. Next base: position 588,638 of record NC_015844.1, read on the forward strand.
TTCTTGTAATTCTATAATTAAACTAGTTTCCTTATCAACAGGAACTTCCTTAGTTGCAAAACCGATATAAGTGACAACTAAAATGGCACTATCCTCTTCTACCTCAATAGAAAAATTACCGTCAAAATCTGCGGTAACACCATTAGTTGTTCCTTTTTCGACAATGTTTGCACCTGGTAATGGTTGACCGTTAGTATCCGTAACCGTTCCGGACACTACTTCTTGAATCTCCGCCTCAATAATAGAAATATTACTGTTTTGGACATTATTAGATAATGCACGTTGCTTAAGAAATATTTGTTTATCTACTACCCGATGAGTAGTTCTTGTTTTTGCGAAAATTCTAGTTAGAATCTGTGGTACCGTTTCTTGCTTCGCTTTTACACTTATTATTCTATTCAAATCAACATCTTTGATTTGATACACAAAATGAAATTCGGTTTGGCTTTCAATTTCATCAATAAGCCTTATAACAGTGACATTGCTCAAATCTAGTGTAATCTTTGTCCCCTGCGAATATGATGTTTTGGCCTGCATGGTAAACAGGACCAAAAACATAAACAACATACTAATTTTCATCTTCAAATTGAGTTTAAGCAATGGGAGTCCCCTTCTTGTTTGATCAAGAAATTTTTTCATACTTTTATAATGTTTGATTGTGGTTATACAAATTGGCTAATCACTTCTACCAATCGGGAAATGGTGACACATTTTCCGATTTTTTTTGCCCAGTTGAGAAATAAACAAAAAAGTGAATAATTGGTTAATCTAGTTCTTCATTGGCTGGGATTTTAAACGGTTAATTTTTTCATTTTACAATTATTGTGTCTTTATTAATGATGTAATCTATATCATATTGACTCTTGAAATACTCTAGTATTTTTTCGATTGGCATATCACCGAAACTAGCATTGAATGTTTCCGATGCCATTTTTGAATTTTGGTTTATTATTTTAACATCGTAGTGCCGTTCTAGCTTTTTGAGAATATCTTCAAAACTTATATTCCTAAACACCAAAACTCCCTGAACCCAAGATGTATAAATACTTGTTACAACCGGTTGAGTAGATACATCACCAAGAGCATTGTCGTAACTCCCTAAGGTTCCTGGTGTTAATACTGTTTCTTTAATTACATCAGAACTTTTTATTTTTGAATACATACCTACTGACCCTTCGACCAAAACAACTTGTTTCATGCTGTCTTCAGGATAGGCTGACACATTGAACTTTGTGCCATACACCTTAACGTTCAAATCAGATGCATTGACAATAAATGGTCTTTCCTTATCCTTTGCTACCTCTAAAAAAGCTTCTCCCATCAAATAAATTTTTCGGTCCATTCCTTTTTGGAATCTTACTGGATATTTTAAGGATGACCCCGAGTTCAAGTATGCTATGGAACCATCTTCCAATTTAAGCTCAAACCGTTTTCCATAAGGCACATGTAACGTGTTATAAACCGGTTCACTCGTTTCAGACTCATTGTTATCTTTATACACTAATTGATTACCTACTTGAGAGCCGACTACATTTCCTTTGGTATCCAATATCTCAGTAGAGCCATCTTCTGAAATAACTTGTATATTTCCATCTTCTCGTTCTAGAGTTATAAAGTTCTCCGTTGGAGTAAATTCGGCCTCCTTCGGTTTTTCAAACGCTACTTCTTTTACCAAGTATCCAATAGTCATAGATAACACAATAAGTGCAGCATACTTGAGGTAATTATTCAGTTTGATTTTTTTGGGCTTCCTTTTATCTTCCCTTATCTTATCCAGTAAAAGACGTTTTGATTTCTCCGTATCGTAGATTTTCATTTTACTGTCAATTCTATAATTTAGTTTTACATATTCATTAAAAAGTTGAATATTGGAAGGTTGTTTGAGTTCAATTTCCAATTCATCCAATTCCGATTTCGAAATTGCAGCTGTAATATATTTGACAATCAGTCTATGTAGTTTTTTCGGTTTCATTCATTATACAATTCACATTAATACGAACTCAAATTACGATACCCCTACTTTTTTCACATTTTTTTTTAATATTTGTTATAATCCATAGACCAACAACAACCAAACCACCATATGAAAAGACATTTTAATGATCAATCATTATTGATTGAGGGTTTAAAAAAAGGGAACGAAGAGGCATATGTTTACCTGGTAGAGAACTACCACAACCGATTATGTGCTTATGCCAACAGTCTTATGCGTGATGATTTGCTGGCAGAAGATATAGTGCAAAATGTATTTGTCCAGATTTGGGAAAAACGGAAAAAACTAAACCATGAACTTTCTTTGGATAGTTACCTGTATAAATCTGTTCATAATAAATTCATTGATGAATATCGAAAAGGTAAAGCCGTTATGGCTTTAGAGAAAAAATACTTGACAGCTTTAGAACTTGCTGTTGAAGAAAAAGACGAGGTCCAGGAACAAAAGGTATTGAATGTCCTTTTCGCTGCAATTCAAGAGTTGCCCCCAAAATGTAAACAAATTTTTCTAATGAGTAAAAAAGAAGGACTTACCAATATTGAGATATCTCAATGCCTGAACCTTTCTAAGAAAACTGTCGAGAACCAAATAACGAAAGCTTTCCGTATTTTAAGAGATAAGATGGGGGAAAAGTATGAGACAATTTTAATGTTGGTTTTTGGCATGGTCCAAAGAAATACGGAAAGCACCTAAATAGGTGGTTTTTTATTAAAAACCACTTTGTTTCAACCTTGTTAAACTTGTTAATTATTTAAGTAGAGTGAAATTCATTTGATAGCCAGATGGTTATCTGCTGTTGCTGTCCCATAAAGATAAGGTAGGGTATATAATAATGCTTTAAATCTCATTGGTCATACTATTATAGATCCATGTATGACTTACCCATGACAAAGGGATACAAAGTAAGCAAGAACAGAATAAAGCGGCTATATTACCATGTTATGGGCCTGCGGGCCGTATTGCCCGGAAGGCATACCTCCAAAAGGAAGAGGCAATATTAAGATATATCTGAACCCACCAAAGTGATGGACTGGTACCGTTCCTACTCCTAACGGAGTATTTTGAACATTACAACAAGGAAAAAAGACATGAATCCATAGCTTGTCATAGACCGATAGACATGTTTAAAAAAGTAGCACAAATTAACCGAGATTTGTATTAAAGCTGTCCTACTTATTGGAGAATGCTCTGTACTGGCACAAGTAGAAAATATAATCGGTTTTGATAAAATTGTCGGCCTGAATCATATGGATGCCTATTTTCAAGCTGGTGAGCATTGGGATGACTCTCTCGTTGTTGTTAATGGAGTCCGCTGGCGCTAGCATTGCACTAGTTTTCAGTATCAAACCACTCATGAAAAATCCGTCTAAAATCCTATTTTCAAAAGGGAAGTACTTTATAGTTTTGCTGTTTTTATTCTAAAAAAAATACATACTACTGTATTGGAGTATTGCTCAAATTATGTGATTTCGTTGATGATCCATCATTTATAGCAACAAAGCTATCCGCTATAGGAATAATAGAAGTATGTCTTCCATAAAAATAAACCTCTCCGCTAGAAGGCATTATAAAACTACCATTGTCATCATCAAAAAATGTTGAACTAGATGATTCGTTCCATGAAGTTTGTAAAGTAAGAAGAGAGGTTCCCGTCTGATTACTGCCTGTATGTGCACTTAATGTGGCACCACCTTTGCCTGTACCATACGATTCAAGATTCACATTAATTGAAGTACCTGCTGGGGCAGTATACCTACCCGTTAGAGGATCAAATGTCGTTGGGGTTTCTATTGTTATGCTAATTATCACTGAATCACTTCCCCCATTACCATCGTTAACCGTTAGTTCTACATTATAATCCCCTGAACTTGTATAGGTATGGGATGGATTCATTTGACTTGAAGTATTGCCATCACCAAAATCCCATAAATAGGTTAAAGTGTCTCCGTTAGGGTCTGAAGAGCCACTGCCCGTAAATAATACCACAGAATTAGGCGCAGCACTACTAGGGCCCGAAGCTACCGCTTCCGGAGCAATATTCGTAACGGTGACCGTTAGGGTTCCGCTTACTGCAGGGTTGTTTCCGTCATTGACCGTATAGGTGATTTCATCCTCGCCGGAAAAACCATTGTTCGGGGTATAACTGATAATCGTCCCGGAGATGGTCGCATTGCCGTTTGTAGGGCCGCTTCCTATACCTACGGTAAGATTGTCGTTTTCCGGATCATTGATTTCACCGGACAGTTCAATAGCGTTATTGCTGGAGTTACCAGCTACTGTAAACGTAAAATCGTTGGCCGTAGGCGGTTCGTTTGGCACTCCATTTACCTCTACCGTTAGTGTTCCACTCACTGCAGGGTTGTTTCCATCATTGACCGTGTAGGTGATACCATCATTACCTGAAAAACCATTGTTCGGGGTATAGCTGATAATCGTCCCGGAGATGGTTGCACTGCCATTAAAAGGGCCGCTTCCTATGGCCACGGTAAGATTGTCATTTTCCGGATCATTGATTTCACCGGATAGTTCAATAGCGTTATTGCTGGAGTTGGCATCTACCGTAAACGTAAAATCGTTGGCCGTAGGCGGTTCGTTCGCAACCCCATTGACCTGTATGCTTAGCGTTCCGCTTACTGCAGGGTTGTTCCCATCATTGACCGTGTAGATGATTTCATCCCCACCGGAAAAACCATTGTTCGGGGTATAACTGATAATCGTCCCGGAGATGGTCGCATTGCCGTTTGTAGGGCCACTTCCTATACCTACGGTAAGGTTGTCGTTTTCCGGATCATTGATTTCACCGGACAGTTCAATAGCGTTATTACTGGAGTTGGCATCTACCGTAAACGTAAAATCGTTGGCCGTAGGCGGTTCGTTCGCAACCCCATTGACCTGTACGCTTAGCGTTCCGCTTTCTGCAGGGTTGTTCCCGTCATTGACCGTGTAGATGATTTCATCCCCACCGGAAAAACCATTGTTCGGGGTATAACTGATAATCGTCCCGGAGATGGTCGCATTGCCGTTTGTAGGGCCACTTCCTATACCTACGGTAAGGTTGTCGTTTTCCGGATCATTGATTTCACCGGACAGTTCAATAGCGTTATTACTGGAGTTGGCATCTACCGTAAACGTAAAATCGTTGGCCGTAGGCGGTTCGTTCGCAACCCCATTGACCTGTACGCTTAGCGTTCCGCTTACTGCAGGGTTGTTTCCGTCATTGACCGTATAGGTGATTTCATCCTCGCCGGAAAAACCATTGTTCGGGGTATAACTGATAATCGTCCCAGAGATGGTCGCATTGCCGTTTGTAGGGCCACTTCCTATACCTACGGTAAGGTTGTCGTTTTCCGGATCATTGATTTCACCGGACAGTTCAATAGCGTTATTACTGGAGTTGGCATCTACCGTAAACGTAAAATCGTTGGCCGTAGGCGGTTCGTTCGCAACCCCATTGACCTGTACGCTTAGCGTTCCGCTTTCTGTAGGGTTGTTCCCGTCATTGACCGTGTAGATGATTTCATCCCCACCGGAAAAACCATTGTTCGGGGTATAATTGATAATCGTCCCGGAGATGGTCGCATTGCCGTTTGTAGGGCCACTTCCTATACCTACGGTAAGGTTGTCGTTTTCTGGATCGCCAATATGGGGTTCCATGTCTATACTGTTGTTAGCGGAATTTGTAATAACGTTAACCGTAACATCACTGGCCGTAGGTGGTTGGTTGGCAACCGTAGTGACCGTAACCGTATACGCTTTAGTCATACTACCTTCCATGACCGTATATGTAATTGGATTGCTAAAATCCTGTTCCACTCCGGACATTGGGTTCACCGATTCACCAACAATCCCTATCGTAGGAATCAATGCCGTAACATCTGTACCAGATGGCAATTCTAGGAGGATTTCCGTGTCCGTTATACTCCCTTCTACTCCATTAATACTAAACGAAGTTATTTCAATAGCAATAGCTTGCTCCATTACCGTTACTGTCCACTCTTTTTCATCACCGTTCTCTGCCGTAACCGTATAGACCACCTGGTTCATGAAATCTTGCTGCTCTTCAGCTCCTGGTGAGACTGTAGCTCCCTCCGACACTGTCAGTACCGATGGTGCAATATTCCGTTCGCTTCCTTCCGGAACTGTTACAGATATTGTGTGGTTTTCAGAATCGATTATAGCCGTACCAATCTGTTCCGATAGTGAGAAACTTAGAATGTTATTCTCTCCCGATGAGAGTTCCTCCACTACTTCAAGCGCTACCTCTGTTGTAATTTTCTGTCCGTTGCCATCCTGAAGATCAAACGTGAGAACTACCGTGCCTAGTTCTTGTGCTATAAAATTATATTGGTAAGTGCCAGGAACGATTTGAACAAAGGTGTCAGTTTCCAGTCCCGTACCGTCTTCCTTAGTCCATTCCCCCGATCCAACGGTAATCTTATAATTACGTTCGTATGAGGCATACCCGGCCCCTTCATCACCAAGGGTAACCGTAATAGTAGTTTCGTCTCCCACAAGAAGTTCCTCATCGGCAGCGGTGGCCGTCCATGTTGCAGGCACATTTTCAAGAGTATATACTAGTTCAAGTTCCTTGGCAAAACCATATGAATCCTCTGCTTGAAAGAGAACCTTATGCTCTCCGGCCTCAGAACCTATATAATGCAGGTTTTGGGACAGCCCTTCAAAAAGATACATTTCTCCCGGTGCCAAGGGTTCTCCGTTATCATCCTCAAAAAAGCCTTCGCCTTCCTCTACCGTATACTTAAAGCCATAGGTAATTTCTTCCAAAATTTCCTCTGGAGATATAGTTAATACCGTTGCAAGAGATTCTTTAACATATCCTTCCTCCGTATTGTCCCCCAATAGATCGAACTCTACTTCAGTTACAAGATTAACCTCCTTCGTACACGCGATAAGGATGGCCAACATCATAAAAAAATACACCAAAAATCTATAACTCTTGACCATACTGAATTGAAAATCAAATATCTAAAAGAAAAAAAATAAACTTATAGACTCTTGTTTAAAAATTTACGTCGTTAGTTAGGTCTAAATATAGATAACTTAAAGGTGAAGTAATTAACTTTTACGAAAAAGCATAGCGCCTTGAGCATCAAAAATATTTAAAGTAAACTCGATTATAAAAGAGATAGTTAAAACAGAAAAATTGTAGCATTATTGCTACATAAAGTATTTTTCGACGCAAAGGGCAACTTTAGTTCGACTAAAGTCAATCATGCACAAATCAACCTGAAATGTAATTATTAAGAAAGTCCATAGTCCTTCCCTTTTTAGTTAACACATACCACAACTAAACAAGTAAATTGCAGGTTTGGCAATACCCTTTTAGTTAATCCTTCTTTACTACCCTGTACGAGATATTATACTTTTAAACAAAAAAATACCAGTAATATTGACTGCAAAGCAATGGGCCGTCCACAATACATTGCTTTATAAAATGGAACGGCAATAAAAACTAATTTTGGTTTAGAACTTAGATATGGACAATCGAACTCGAATCTGCCGCCAAACGGGCACAAAAAAAACCAGCAAAAGTGTATTTTTCCGGCTTTCATTTATTTGCGTATTTTAAAAAAATTAACACCCTATTTGTCGGGCCGGCAGGATTAGCTGCGCTGAACCTGAAAGAGGGTCGGTGCTCAAGACAATCCGACACAGGCTATCGCCTGTCCATATTTTTTTTCCGGTTTAAGTGCCGTTGGCACTACACCTTTAAAAACAAAAAATCCGATCACTTTCGTAATCGGATTTTCTTGGTCGGGGTGGCAGGATTCGAACCTGCGACCTCCTGCTCCCAAAGCAGGCGCGATAACCGGGCTACGCTACACCCCGATAATTCGGTTATCTATTATTACAAAGAAAATTGCGGAGAGAATGGGACTCGAACCCATGCGACACTTACGCGTCGACAGATTAGCAATCTGCTCCGTTACCACTCCGGCACCTCTCCTAATAATTTCTTCAAAGAACTTATTTTAGCACGTCTCCATGACTAAAATTGCGGTTGCAAATGTACCGCTTAGAATTCGAGATCGCAACTATTTTTTACATTTTTTTCAAGAAGTTTTATCACGACCATTATCTTCCTTTCAAAAATAAAAAAACCTGGACTTTCAATCCGTCATACCACCCTATTATTCAGGATATTCCACTCGAAGGTGATAAATATTGATCAACTTCTGCTTAAAAATCTTTTTTATGGCTTCTATCTCCTTGAAGGTGATATTGGCATTTAAAAATTGTCCCGCGGCCATTTGTCCCGCTATAATTTTATCTACAAATTCTTCTATTATTCCCGAAGTAGGGTTTTTTAAACTCTTTGATGCCGCCTCTACCGAATCGGCCATCATCAGAATGGCCGTTTCCTTTGAAAAGGGTATAGGACCAGGATACCTGAAAAAAGATTCGTCTACGTCTTCCTCTAGCTCTTGTTGCTTCTTAAAAAAGTAATAGACCAAAGTTGTACCGTGGTGAGACCTGATAAAATCGATTACCCGATCGGGCAAGTTGTTCTTCCTGGCCAACTCAATACCGTCGATCACATGGTTGATTATAATTTTTCCACTGTCTTTGGGCGAAAGTTCGTCATGGGGATTCACGTTCGTAATCTGGTTTTCGGTAAAATAGGTAGGGTGCAACATTTTGCCTATATCATGGTAGAGGGCCCCCACCCTCACCAACATGGCATTCGCCCCAATTTCATTGGCTGCGGCTTCCGCTAGGTTGGCTACCTGTAAAGAATGGTGAAACGTACCTGGCGCCTTGTTCGACAGTTCTTTCAACAACTTCGAATTGGTATCGGACAACTCTAATAGGGAAACGTCGGAAACCAACCCAAACACCTTTTCGTACACATAGATCAAAGGCTGTACAAAAAGGGTGATCATTCCATTTAAAAAGAAAAGTCCTAAAGTAAACCACTGTATATTGTCTAAATTACCTTCGTGTATAATGTGGAACGCCAAATACCCCACCACGTAGATCAGGGTAATCTGACCGACCGATATAAAAAGATTGGCCCTCTTATAAAGTTCCGATACCGTTAAAATGGTAACAATACCAACAATGATCTGTAAAAAAATGTACTCAAAGCTATTGGGCACCACAAAACCGAGTATAAGCACCGTCAAGACATGAACGAACAGTCCTAAACGGGCATCGAAAAAGGTTTTGAGAATCAGGGGCAAAATACATATCGGAACCACGAATACATAGGCCTCGTTATATTTGACCACCATGGTTGTGACCAAGACCATAAAAAGAATATTGAAGAATATAAAGGTAACCTTGGTATTGTTATCAAAATTCTCCCTTCTGTACTTCTTTAAAAACAGAAACAGCATCATCAGCACCAAGGCTACAAGCACGGTATATCCGAATAAAATAAAATAGTAATTATTGGAAGTCCATAACTCAGACTCGTACTCGGTCTTCAGGGAGTTTAAGATGTTCAGGTTCTCGGCCTCTACCACTTCACCCCGAGCTATTATGAGTTTCCCCTCATCTACGGTACCCCGCGTGTGCGAGATATTCGACAAGGCTTCGTTCAGGGCCTTCTCCGAGAGGTTTTTATCATATGTCACATTGGGCCTTACCAAATCAAGAAAAAGGCCTTGATATTCCTGTTCGTACATGGAAAGGTCCTTCTCTCGAAGTATTCTTTTCAATACGGGCCGTAAATTCTTTATCCGGACCAGACTATTGAGCGGTACACTTTCGGCTTCATTGTTTTTTACCAGGTAAAGGCGTTGTTTTTCCACCTTTCCGTTCAACTTTTCCAAAACACCGGTTTTGTACAAGCGCCTTAAAATATCCTTCCCCGCCGAATACAAGGCTTCACGGGCACTTGCACTATATCTTTCTTCATTGAATACGGAAGTAAACTTTTTATTGTACACCTTCAAGACGGTGTCTTCTACCGTTTCATCAAATCGGTAATAATCGATTTGGTTGTTCAACAGTTCGTTTTTCTCCTTTTCAATATCCTCGGCACTTTTCTGTATGGAAAAATCAAAAGGTGCGTAGAGATTTTCATACTGCCACGGCTTTCCTTTTTGAAACTCATACTTGAACTTTCCTCCCTTAGGAAAGAAAAAAACAATACATGCCACCGAAACCAAATACAGAAAGTACTTATACAGGAGGGATTGGTTCTTAAAAAGTTTGTCCAAAAATTTGCGCATGAGCTTAGTATATGAGTCAAAAATAGAAAATAATAAACTTACCGAAGGCTTTTCTGGCAACAACGAAAAACGTTGCCTATTAATTTCTTAGTTTTGCGAAACAGAAATTCTTGTATAATTATGAACGATGTAGTTATTGTATCTGCCTCAAGAACTCCAATTGGCAGCTTTATGGGGGGGTTATCGACCATTCCGGCCCCTAAGTTGGGCGCCGTGGCCATCAAGGCGGCACTCGCCAAAATAAATCTTGCCCCCAATTCGGTAGAAGAAGTTTTTATGGGCAATGTAGTTCAAGCGGGCACGGGCCAAGCACCTGCCCGACAGGCCGCTATCTTTGCGGACATTCCTGATTCGGTACCCTGCACTACCATCAACAAAGTCTGTGCCTCGGGTATGAAATCGGTCATGCTGGCCGCTCAGGCAATCGCCTTGGGCGATATTTCCATTGCCGTTGCCGGAGGAATGGAAAACATGAGCCTTATACCTCATTACGTTCATATGAGAAACGGTCAAAAATTCGGTCCCGCGACCCTAGAGGACGGAATGCAAAAAGACGGTCTTGTCGACGCATACGACCAACAGGCCATGGGAGTCTGTGCAGACGCCTGTGCAACCGAATACCAATTCTCTAGGGAAGACCAAGATAAATTTGCCATACAATCGTACGAACGATCGGCAAACGCATGGAAAAACGGAAAATTCAACAACGAGGTGACTCCCGTTGAAGTACCGCAACGCCGTGGGGAACCTATAATTATTTCCGAGGACGAAGAGTTCAAGAATGTTAGAATGGACAAAATTCCGGCCTTACGCCCCGCCTTCTCCAAAGATGGTACGGTAACCGCCGCGAACGCTTCCACGATAAACGACGGCGCCGCCGCCTTGGTACTCATGAGTGCTGACAAGGCAAAAGAACTCGGACTCACACCCTTGGCAACCATAAAAAGCTATGCCGATGCCGCACAAGAACCCAAATGGTTTACCACCGCACCGGCAAAGGCCCTTCCGAAGGCCATCGCCAAAGCGGGCATATCGATCAACGATATCGACTTTTTCGAGTTCAACGAAGCCTTTTCAGTGGTTGGACTGGCCAATATGAAGTTATTGGGACTCACGGACGACAAGGTAAACGTAAACGGCGGAGCGGTATCCCTAGGGCATCCATTGGGCTGTTCAGGAGCACGTATTCTCGTTACACTTCTCAACGTCTTGGAACAAAACAATTCCAAAATAGGGGCTGCCGCAATATGTAATGGCGGAGGTGGCGCTTCTGCAATAATCGTAGAACGATAATCCATACCCGAACCAACCAGTCTTATGCAATACGGAATTTGTCCCCTAAGTATAGTCTCCGTTCGCGCAAATGCCGATGAAACCTCAGAAATGGTTTCACAATTGGTCTATGGCGAACACTTCAAAGTCTTAGAACGAAGAAAAGCATGGAGCCGCATTCGTGTGGCCTTTGATAAATTTGAAGGATGGGTGAGCAATCATCAGATGACCTTGATCTCGGAAGAGACCTATAACCATATAGAATCTTCAGACAAGGTAGGCTACAGTTCCGACCTGATCTCCTTTGTAGAAACCGAAAACTCAGTCCTGCTACCGGTCATCCTTGGTTCGTCTACCGGCAATTGTGCGGTACTCTCCCATACCTTCGACGGTAAATCTACCGGTCAACAAAAAGACAAAACCCAACTCATACAAACCGCCTTGCTCTACCTCAACGCCCCTTATCTTTGGGGCGGAAAAACCCCCTTCGGCATAGATGCGGCCGGGTTTACCCAAATGGTCTATAAAATCAATGGTTATCGCTTATTGCGAAAGGCCGACCAGCAAGCCAAACAAGGAAACCCCCTAAGCTTTATCGAAGAAACCGAAGCGGGCGATCTGGCGTTTTTCGACAATTCCGATGGCGAGATCTACCATGTAGGCATTATCATGGAAAACAATTATATCATTCACGTAGACGGAAAGGTCCGTATAGACCGTATCGACCACACCGGAATTTTCAATGCGGAGAACGGTAGCTACTCCCACAAACTAAGGGTCATTAAAAAGATCATCTAGCCTTTTCCTATACTAAAGAATCGGATTTTCTAGCGCGAAATTACCTCAGAGGAACAACCTCTTCGCTCTTTGGGGTTTTGCACCTCCTAGTTTCAACAGCCCTATCGGTCGACTGATGAAGATCTATCTACTGGATTACACCTTTTCCATAAAACGAGAGGTCGTTATTACAAAAGTCTAACAGACAACCTTTATCTTAAAATACCTGCTTCTCCCCCATTTTAGGAATCGACCATAAAAATGAACCTAATCCTATTTCACCCCCCTTCCCGTTACATAGATCGACACACTCCCCATTCCCAAGAAAACTTTGTAAACAAAAAATCCCCCAAGGAAATTCCTTGGGGGATTTTAGATATTGTATCGCTTCAACGATTACTCGCCAAGAATCTTTTTGATTCTCATGAAGTTTTCATTGTCACCCATAGCTCCATAGATATTTTTCAATTGGGTCAAAATACCTTGGTTATCAGGATTAGTTTTTAAAGCGTCTTCCAAGATGTTAGCTCCTTCTTTAAAAAGCTGATCTTTTTTCTCTTTCAATTCGTCGTAACGAGCGATATCCTTCTTAGAGTTACCCAATGAGTTCATCTCATCGATAAGACCGTTACCCTCGTTTACATAGGTTGTAGAAAGGTTCAATTGAGCGTTGGTATAACCAGGATTGATTTCCAATGCCTTTTTGTACGAAGCCCTTGCTTCTTCCAAGTTACCTTGCTCCATGTTGATTACACCTATGTTGTAGTGCAAATCTGGATTATCGGGAGCCACAGCTGCCGCTTCGGCCATCAATTCCTTAAACCTGTCCTTATCACCCATCTTGTAGTATAGGTTGGCCTCGTTCAAGATCAAGTTCACATCTTTGGGATCGTTGGCCCTTGCCACTTTGTAAGCTTCCAATGCTTTATCGTCTTGACCCAACTGAGTATAGATCAAAGCGGTGTTTTTAACGATTTCAGCCTTTTTAGATGGTGTTTTTTCATCTTTGGGATCTTTGTAAGTTCCAGATTTTACCATTAGGTCTCTCTGGGTCTTGTCCATTTCCTCTTCCTGACCGGTCTCTACATTTGTAGCTTTGTAGACAACACCGCTACCATCGTATCCTATCTCCTGAAGCTCGTTGTAATACTTCAAGGCCTCTTCGTAGTGACCTCCGTTTACAGCGCTACTGGCCGCATAATAAAGGTAAGAGGTATCCTTAGGGCTAATTTTATAGCTGGTATACAATTTCTCGGCAGCTTCCTTGAATTTCTTGTTACCGTTATCCTCAACCGCAGAGTTGACCAAATCGGCACTCAAGGCCGACATATGCTGCTGGGTTTCGGCAGAATATTTTTTCTTTCCGCTTTCCTCCTCGATCTTCAAGACTTTTTGAAAGGCATCGGCCGCTTTTTGAAAAGCACTGCCATCACCTTTTTTAGCCAAATCGGCATAAGCCTTACCACTTACGAAGTAGTATTGGGCCTGTAATTTTACATCGGCTCCGGAGATAGATCCAGAAACCGCTTCAAGGGCACTTTTAGCAGATGCTGCATCGCCGGCCTTCATCGCCTTTTCGGCTGCTTTTATTTCGTTCTTCTGTGCGAATCCCGCCATGCAAAAACAAAGGCTCGCAACTATTAAAAATCTACGTTTCATTTTCAATTTAATTAAGTATTAGCGTTATAATTATAGTTCAAATCTATTCTTCTGTTGTTTCTCCCCCTCCATCATTATCAAGAGCCGTGCCACCTTCTTCTGCATCTACGTCGATATCAAGGACATCGCTTTCCGAAAGATCATCTTCATCCTTCATTACTTTGGCCACGGCGGCAATGGAATCATTGCCCTTCAGGTTGATGAGACGCACCCCTTGGGTAGCCCTACCCATAACACGTAGGTCTTCAACACTCATACGAATGGCTATACCCGACTTGTTAATGATCATTAGGTCATCTGAATCTGAAACGTTCTTTATAGCTACAAGGCCTCCGGTTTTTTCCGTAATGGAAATGGTCTTGACCCCCTTACCACCTCTGTTGGTGATTCGGTAATCATCAATATTCGACCGTTTTCCGTAACCGTTCTCGGAAACGACCAAGATATTGTCTTCCATATCGTGTACGGATACCATACCGATAACCTCGTCTTTATCGTCTGCCAAGGTTATACCACGCACCCCTGAAGCATTTCTACCCATTGGGCGAGTCTTGCTTTCTTCAAAACGGATGGCTTTACCTGATTTCAAACCAAGGAAGATCTGACTGGTTCCCGTAGTCAATTTTGCTTCTAGCAACTCATCGTCTTCACGAATACCGATAGCATTAATACCATTTTGTCGTGGGCGCGAGTATTGCTCCAAGCTCGTTTTCTTGACCACACCTTTCTTGGTGGCCATGATCACATAATGACTGTTTACGTATTCTTCGTCCTTAAGGTCTTGTGTACAAATAAAGGCCTTGACGTTATCATCTTGTTCTATATTGATAAGGTTCTGTATAGCCCTACCTTTTGAAGTCCTGCTTCCTTCCGGAATTTCATAGACACGCATCCAGAAACATTTTCCTTTCTGGGTAAAGAAGAGCATGTATTGGTGATTGGTTCCCACGAAGAGGTATTCCAAGAAATCCTCATTCCTCGTAGAGGAAGCCTTTTGACCAACACCGCCCCTATTTTGTGTTTTATATTCGGAAACGGGTGTTCTCTTAATATATCCGGCATGCGAAATGGTAATAACCACTTGCTCATCAGGAATCATATCTTCGATACTCAAATCCCCTCCGGCCAAATTGATTTCGGAACGACGCTCATCACCATACTTGTCCTTTATCTCAAGAAGTTCTTCTTTGATGATTTCCATTCTTCGCTCTTTTCTGGCCAAGATATCCTTAAGGTCCGCTATGGTCTCAAGAATTTCTTCGTATTCTGAGCGTAATTTATCCTGCTCAAGACCCGTTAACTGACGGAGTCTCATTTCAACGATTGCCTTTGCCTGTATTTCGGTCAGCTTAAAGCGTTCCATCAGGTTGGTCCTGGCTTCATCCGCATTGGACGATGCCCTGATAATGGCAATTACCTCATCGATATTATCGGAAGCAATGATCAAGCCCTCTAAGATGTGGGCACGATCTTCCGCTTTTTTAAGTTCAAACTTGGTTCGCCTTACCACCACTTCGTGACGGTGCTCGACGAAATAATGGATCATTTCCTTTACGTTCAGCAACCTAGGCCTACCGTTTACCAGTGCAATATTGTTGACACTGAAGGAAGATTGCAATGCCGTGTATTTGTACAATGTATTAAGTACGATATTAGGAATAGCATCACGTTTTAAAATATAAACGATACGCATTCCGTTTCTATCGGACTCATCACGGATACTCGATATTCCATCGATTTTCTTTTCGTTGATCAAATCGGCCGTTTTCTTGATCATATCGGCCTTGTTGATCTGGTAAGGTATTTCGGTTACGATAATACACTCCCTACCCTGAACCTCTTCAACAATGGCCTTGGCCCTGATCTTGATCCTTCCCCTTCCGGTATGAAAGGCTTCCTTTACCCCATCATAACCGTAAATGACACCACCGGTAGGAAAATCGGGGGCCTTGATATGGGTCATGATCTCATCGACCTCTATATCGTTGTTTTCAATATAGGCCACCGTACCATCTACCACTTCCGAAAGGTTGTGGGGAGGCATATTGGTAGCCATACCTACGGCAATACCCGAAGCACCGTTCACCAAAAGATTGGGCACTCGCGTAGGAAGCACTGTAGGCTCTTGTAAAGAATCATCAAAGTTCAACTGATGGTCGACGGTATCCTTATCGATATCCGCCAACATGTCATCGGCTATTTTTCGCATTCTGGCCTCGGTATAACGCATTGCCGCAGGGCTATCGCCATCTACCGATCCAAAGTTACCCTGCCCATCTACGAGCATGTAACGCAAACTCCACTCCTGGGCCATACGCACCATAGAGTCATATACCGATGTATCACCGTGAGGGTGGTACTTACCCAGAACCTCACCCACGATACGCGCAGATTTTTTGTGTGCGCTAGAGGAACGAACCCCTAGTTCGTACATCCCGTAAAGAACCCTTCTGTGAACCGGTTTTAGACCGTCCCTGACATCAGGTAAAGCACGTGACACAATGACCGACATCGAGTAGTCGATGTAAGCAGATTTCATTTCCTCTTCAATGTTAATCGGAATCAATTTTTCTCCTTCTGCCATTTTTAAATCCTAGAATTATTTTAGTTAAAAAAAACATGCCAATATACATAAAATGATAGCCTTTAAAGCACATACCGCCTTCTTTATTAAATAATTTATCAACACTTTTTACAAGACCCAAGCCTACAGCTTGATTTACCGCTTATCCCCAAGACCTGCCCATTTTTTCTTATTTAAGAATACTTTCTCTAATATTAGGTACACTATTTGCGTTAGATTGGTATAGTTTTACTAATTTTATAGATGAAAGGATAATTTTATGGATGATAATTTTTCACCGAGGGTAAAAGACGTAATTGCTTACAGCAAAGAAGAAGCGCTGCGGTTGGGCCATGATTTCATTGGTACCGAGCACTTGATGCTGGGGCTTTTGCGGGATGGTAACGGCAAGGCAATTAGCATTCTTGACGCTATGGAGGTGGATTTAGATCACCTCAGGCGAAAGGTCGAAATTCTCAGCCCCTCCAATCCAAACCCGAACAACTTACAAAAAGATAAAAAGAACTTGCACTTGACGAGACAGGCGGAGCGTGCCCTAAAAACCACATTTTTAGAAGCCAAGCTTTTCCAGAGCTCCTCGATCAATACGGCCCATTTGCTATTGTGCATTCTAAGGAACGAAAATGACCCCACCACGAAACTGCTTCACAAGTTGAAAGTAGATTACGACGGTGTAAAGGAACAGTTTAAATTTATGATTACAAGCGACGACGATATTGTAGACGCCCCAACTTCCGAATCGTTTCCGAGCGATAGCGACGACAACGAAGGAAAAGAAGGAAGTTTTGGCACTACGGCAGGACCAAAAGGAAACAAAAAATCAAAAACCCCCGTACTGGACAACTTTGGCCGCGACCTTACACTCATGGCCGAGGAAAACAAGCTAGACCCCGTTGTGGGAAGGGACAAGGAAATTGAACGTGTTTCCCAAATACTAAGTAGAAGAAAGAAAAACAACCCGCTTTTGATCGGAGAGCCCGGTGTTGGTAAAAGTGCCATTGCCGAAGGCTTGGCCTTAAGGATCATCAACAAAAAGGTTTCCCGTATCCTATACAACAAAAGGGTGGTGACCCTTGATCTGGCGTCTTTGGTAGCCGGCACAAAATACCGTGGCCAGTTCGAAGAGCGCATGAAGGCGGTAATGAACGAACTTGAAAAGAATGACGATGTCATCCTTTTCATTGACGAGATACACACCATTGTAGGTGCAGGCGGTGCTACGGGCAGTTTAGATGCCTCCAACATGTTCAAACCGGCATTGGCCCGGGGCGAAATCCAATGTATAGGTGCCACTACCCTAGATGAGTACCGACAGTACATTGAAAAAGACGGGGCGCTCGAAAGACGCTTTCAAAAGGTAATCGTTGAACCGACTACGGTTGAGGAAACCATTGAAATTCTTCACAACATCAAAGGGAAATACGAAGACCACCATAACGTAAACTACACTGACGAAGCTATCATAGCCTGTGTTAAGCTTACGAACCGTTATATGACGGACCGATTCTTACCGGACAAGGCCATTGATGCCCTTGACGAAGCAGGTTCTCGCGTCCATATCGTTAACATGGATGTACCCAAGCAGATCCTTGAACTCGAAAAACAACTTGAAGATGTTCGCGAGCTAAAGAACAGCGTGGTCAAAAAACAGAAATACGAAGAGGCCGCTAAATTGCGCGATGACGAGAAACGTCTTGAAAAAGACTTGGCTACCGCTCAAGAAAAATGGGAAGAAGACAGTAAGCTTCATAAAGAAACGGTAACGGAAGACAATGTGGCCGACGTGGTTTCCATGATGAGCGGCATACCCGTAAACCGAATTGCACAAACGGAAAGCAACAAACTTGCCGAACTGCCCAACTTGATCAAATCAAACGTAATCGGTCAAGACGAGGCGGTAGCAAAAGTAGCCAAGGCCATTCAAAGAAACCGGGCCGGACTGAAAGATCCGAACAAGCCTATTGGTTCGTTCATCTTCCTAGGTCAGACCGGGGTAGGCAAAACCCAATTGGCCAAAGTACTGGCCAAGGAACTTTTTGACTCTGAAGATGCCTTGATTCGTATCGATATGAGCGAATACATGGAAAAATTCGCCATTTCCCGATTGGTAGGAGCACCTCCAGGATATGTAGGCTACGAAGAAGGCGGTCAGTTGACCGAAAAGGTAAGACGCAAGCCTTACTCCGTTATTCTTCTAGATGAAGTAGAAAAAGCACATCCCGATGTATTCAATATGTTGCTACAAGTGCTAGACGACGGCTACCTTACCGATAGTTTGGGCAGAAAAATTGATTTTAGAAACTCTATTATCATTATGACCTCAAACATTGGCGCGAGAAAACTAAAAGATTTCGGACAAGGTATCGGCTTCGGCACATCGGCCATGAAGTCCCAAGAAGACAGTCACCAAAAGAGTGTTATAGAAGGTGCCCTTAAAAAGGCCTTCGCACCCGAATTCTTGAACAGGATCGACGATGTGATCGTATTTAATGCACTTGAAAGAGAAGACATCCACAAAATCATAGATATTGAACTTAAAAAGCTTTTTGCTAGAATTAAGGATATCGGCTACGATTTAAAATTAACCGATAAAGCCAAAGACTACATTGCCGACAAGGGTTTTGATAAACAATATGGCGCCAGACCTTTAAAAAGGGCTATTCAAAAATATATTGAAGATGCACTGGCCGAAGAGATCGTAAACTCAAAACTTGAAGATGGCGATAGTATTATCATGGACCTCGACGAGAAAAAAGAGGAACTTACCATAGAAATCAAAAAAGCGGAAAAGTCTTCGAATACCTAATTTTTACCGCCATAAATTCTATCAAGGGAGCCTATTATATGGGCTCCCTTTTTTCTTTTACAAAGAATTAGACCCCAAGAACCCAGTACAATAAAGCTTCAACAACAGCACTATAAACGATATTTACGCTTTTAATCTATTATTTTTCTCAATAGATAACGATACATCTACATTCGTCACAGGACATTATAATAAATTTAAAATGAAAGTGAGGCGACCAAAAAAGACTGTTATAGTCAGGGAGTATCAATTAGATGTTGGAAAAATACAAGTTTACGAAAACCATATGGTTTCGCTGTTCGATGAAGGCGCTACACTCACTTTAGAAAGAGTATATCAAATCATAGGCATTTCAGAAATTCATTTCAGGGATAAAAACTTCGGCTACATCAGCCTAAGGAAAAAATCGTATGCCGTAGACCCAACTATATATACGTATCTACGTCAATTGGACAACCTGAAGGCATTTGCCATAGTATCGGTAAAGGAAATAGACATGCATAATTTCAAGATCGAAAAGCTATTCTATAAAAAACCCATGAAATTCTTTATTGAATATGACAATGCGGTAGCTTGGGTAAAGCGTCGCGCAAAAGCTAAATAGTACACCTATCAATTGGTATAAAAAAACTCAAGATTTTAAAAATCTTGAGTTTTTTTATGTCTATGAAACATTTCCTTATTCTTGGGCCGTATCGTTTTCGTTCGGCCGAGGCCTATTTTCAGGTACGGCAAACAAGTCGATAAAGGCCGCACCGATACTTTCGGCAACCGCACTAGCGGTCAATGCCTGATATCCCGTTTTTTCAACGGCTATATCCCCTGCCCTTCCATGTAGGTACACCCCAAAAACAGCGGCGTTAAGCGGATTGTATCCCTGAGCTATAAGTCCCGTTACCATACCGGTCAACAGGTCCCCCGTTCCACCGGTTCCCATACCTGGGTTCCCAGTAGTGTTGATATATCCCTTTTCATCATAGAGGGTAATGGTATGCGAGCCTTTGATCACCAAAACACAGTCGTATTTCTTTGAAAATGCTTTTGCCTTATCCAATTTATCAAAATCATCCTTCCAAGTACCGATCAACCTTTCCAATTCTTTTGGATGGGGGGTCAATACGCTTTGCGCGGGGATTTTATCCAACAAATGCCTGTTTTCTGCAAGTATGTTCAAGGCATCGGCATCAATTACCAAGGGTTTTTTATTGCTATTCAAAAAATCATCGAGAGCCTGCACACTACGTTTATCTTTCCCCATTCCAACACCGATACCGATTACCGTTGGGTCAATATCAAACTCGATTTTAGATATAACTTCTTCATCGACATCGGTTATGACCATAGCTTCGGGGAAATTCGTCTGCAGGGGCACATAGCCACATTTGGGAACATAGGCCGTTACCAAGCCGCTACCTGCATACAAACATGCCTTAGAAGCCAAATGCACCGCACCGACCTTACCATAGCTTCCCCCGACAATAAGTCCGTGTCCATGACTTCCCTTATGCGAAAATTTTTCCCTGGGGATATAGACGGGAAGCATTTCGTTCTTCCCTATCAACTCATAATCCGTTTCCGTATTCGTTAAGAATTCGGGATCAATACCAATATCCAAAACCTCCCATTGCTCGGTAAAGACACCAGTTTCAGGCAAGAAAAACACCAATTTCGGCACTTGAAAACTTAAGGTATGGTTCGCCCTTATCACCGCATTTTCGTCGTGGGGCACCTTATCGGTGAACAATCCTGACGGAATATCAACAGAAAGCACAAAGGCTTCCGATTGCCGGATATGGTCGAACAATTTTACCACCCAAGTATCGGGAGCACGGTTCAGGCCAATACCAAAAATGGCATCCACCACAATATCATCCCGCCCTATTTCAGGCAAAACGGAGCTTTCCTCCAAAAACTCGGGCCATACTTTCCGGTCTTTCAAACGGTCTAGGTTCACTAAAAAATCATCGGACCGTTTCTTGCTATAATTCACAACGTACACCTCAATATTATAACCGTGTTCTAGTAAGTGCCTCGACAGTGCAATGCCGTCTCCCCCATTATTACCAATACCACAGAAGAGGTGAATTTTGACCGGGGCGCCCTGAATTCTATAGTGCAACCAATTGAAAAGTTGAACAGCAACGCCTTCCATCAATTCATCACTGCTTATACCGTTCTTTTTTATCGTAGCCTTATCGGCTTCATAGATTTGTTTTGCTGAGAAAATTTTCATGTATACGATTGTAGAATTATCTGGTTGTTAAGTATGTATATGGTTTCCACTTGTTAGCTCGCCGCTCAAACAATGATGCAATAGCTATAATTTTATGCAAAAATCTCACAAAATTTTCAATAATGTAAGTAATTAACATTATGGCCCAATAACTAGCAACAAAAATTTGATTAAGAGTCCAAAAGTACTACTTTTGATGCTTTCATTTTTACAATGTACCAGCATATCGCAAACATATCAACTGAACTTTTCTTCACGACCAATGGTTCTATCAACACATTTGGCACCACCACCCCTTTGGGGTAGGCAAAAACATATCAGTTCGTTATCGCGTTATTTCGCACCCAATCTATTTTTAAGAGTTAATTTCCTCTAACATGAAAGTTTTAAAATTCGGCGGCACATCCGTAGCCAACGCCTCCAACATATCATTAGTAAAAAATATCGTATCCCAATCAGATGCCAAAAAAACTATTGTTGTGGTATCTGCTTTCGGTGGTGTTACCGACCTCTTGCTCAATGCGGCACAACAAGCCTCTGCCCAAGACCAAGGTTATAAATCTATTTTAAAAGAAATCGAAGACCGACACTTGGATACGGCCAAATCACTTATTCACGTAAGCGCCCAAAGCAAGGTACTAAGCAAGGTCAAAAGTGAAATCAACACTTTAGAAACCCTACTCGAAGGTGCTTTTCTCATTGGGGAAATCACTCCTCGTCTTTCCGATAAGATCGTAAGCTACGGGGAACTTCTATCGTCTTATATCATCAACGAATATTTTATTCAAGAGGATTTAAATTCCGCTTATATCGATAGCAGGGAACTGATCAAGACCAATGACATAAACGGTAAGGCCGCGGTCAATTTCGACCTGACCAATGACAACTGCGTAAAGTTCTTCGATAAAGACGACCACCAAGTCATTGTTATGGGAGGTTTTATCGCTTCCTCGGAAAACGGCAACTCTACCACCTTAGGCCGTGGAGGTTCAGATTATACGGCCGCTATTGTAGCTGCGGCCATCAATGCCCAGTTCTTGGAAATATGGACGGATGTTAGCGGTATGTTTACGGCCAACCCAAAAATCGTAAAACAGGCCAAGGCCATTCCGCACATATCGTACGAAGAAGCCATGGAGCTATCGCATTTTGGCGCCAAGGTCTTATACCCCCCAACCATTCAACCGGTATTGGCCAAAGGTATATCCATCGTAATTAAAAATACATTTGAACCCGATAATTCCGGAACCTTAATCACCAAGAACAAAAACGAAAAAGGCAAGACGGTGCGTGGTATCAGCCATGTAGAAAATATTGCCCTATTATCTCTTGAAGGTCCTGGAATGGTAGGTATTCCCGGTATATCAAAACGCTTCTTTGAAGTGCTTTCCCTATCAGAAATAAGCGTAGTGCTTATTACCCAGGCGTCTTCGGAACACTCTATCTGCGTAGGTGTTTCGGCCGATGATATCGACAGGGCCACCGAAGTGGTGAATACTGCTTTTGAATACGAAATAGAACGCGGAAAGATAAAGCCCGTAATTGCGGAAAAAAATTTGGCCATCATAGCACTGGTCGGCGACAATATGAAAAGCCATCAAGGCCTGAGCGGTAAAATGTTCAGCACTTTAGGCAAGAACAACGTAAACCTACGTGTCATTGCACAGGGCGCTTCGGAGCGGAACATTTCGGCCGTTATCAAGAAAGAAGACGTTAAAAAAGCCCTCAACGCCCTTCACGAAGAATTTTTTGAAGAAAACATCAAACAGCTCAACCTCTTCGTAATGGGTGTGGGTAACGTAGGATCTAAATTATTGAAGCAGATCTACCAACAAAAGAAGTTTTTAAAAGAAAACCTAAAATTGAACATACGCGTCATTGGCATGTCGAATTCGCGCACCATGGTTTTTGACGAAAACGGTATTCCCCTTAAAAATTGGGAAGCGGAACTGGCCGCCGGACAAAAGGCCGACAAGGTCGAGTTCATGAAAAAGGTCAACGAGCTCAATTACCGCAACAGCATTTTCGTAGATAATACGGCGAGCGAGGAAGTTTCCAAAACCTACAACGCCTATTTGGGCAACAGCATTTCGGTAGTTACCTGTAACAAGATCGCCTGTTCTTCGGCCTATGAAAATTACAAAGAACTAAAGTCGCTTGCGCGAACCTATAATGCTCCCTTCTTATTCGAGACCAATGTAGGGGCCGGACTTCCGATTATAGATACATTAAAACATTTGATCGCCTCGGGCGACAAAATCCTTAAGATACAAGCGGTTCTATCCGGAAGCCTGAACTTTGTTTTCAACAACTTCAACGACAAGACCACTTTTCACGATATCGTGAAACAAGCCCAGCAAGAAGGTTATACCGAACCGGATCCAAAGATAGATTTGAGCGGTGTTGATGTGATGCGAAAAATCTTGATCTTGGCCCGTGAAAGCGGAAACCAATTAGAGATCGGCGATATTGAAAACAAATCGTTCTTACCTCAAGAAAGCCTTGACACTACGAACAATGAAGATTTCTTCGCTTCGTTGATCAAGCATGAAGACGATTTTCAAAAGATGTACAAAGAGGCCCAAGACGCCGATAGCAAATTAAAGTATGTGGCCCAATTCGAAAACGGAAAAGCCAATGTAGGCCTTCAGGCCATACCTAAGGGACACGACTTTTACAACTTGGAAGGCAGTGACAATATCGTTCTTTTCTACACGGAACGCTACCCTAACCAGCCTATGATCATCAAAGGGGCCGGTGCAGGGGCCGACGTTACCGCCTCAGGCATTTTTGCCGATATCATTAGAATCGGAAATTTCTAATTATGGAAGAAATTAAAATATTCTGTCCGGCAACGATTGCCAATGTCTCCTGCGGATTTGATGTACTCGGTGTGGCCCTAGATAACGTTGGCGATACCATGGTGGTTCGAAAAACCTCGGAAAAAGGCATAAGGATCACTAAATTAGAAGGCCAAGACCTCCCCATGGAAACCGAGCGCAATGTGGCCGGTGTAGCAGGCTTGGCTCTTTTGGAAAAAGGCGACTACGAAGGTGGATTTGAAATCGAAATCCACAAAAAGATAAAGGCCGGAAGCGGAATCGGCAGCAGCGCAGCGAGTTCAACAGGGGCCGTTTGGGCCATGAACGAGCTATTGGGCAGGCCGTTTTCTACCCTTGAACTGGTTCAGTTTTCTATGGAAGGCGAACGGTTGGCAAGTGGCGTCGCCCATGCCGACAATGTAGCCCCGGCCCTATTTGGAGGCTTTACCCTGGTGCGCAGTTACGCCCCCTTGGACATTATACCTATTCACACGCCTTCCGAATTGTACGCTACGGTAATCCACCCACAAATAGAAGTAAAGACATCTGATTCGCGAAAAATACTGAAAACCAATATCACCTTGGCCGACGGCATTAAGCAGTGGGGCAACGTAGGCGGGCTCATAGCCGGCCTATTCACTGAAGATTACGACCTCATCGGACGTTCCTTGGTCGACCATATCGTCGAGCCCATCCGCTCCATATTGATTCCCGGTTTTGACCAAGTAAAAAGCGAAGCTTTAAATGCAGGTGCCCTAGGTTGCGGCATATCGGGTTCCGGGCCTTCTATTTTTGCGTTCAGCAAAGGTGAAGCTATGGCAAACGAAGTTGCGGCCGCCATGAAAAATGTATACAAGAACATTGGTATCGATTACGATGTTCACGTCTCTAAAATTAACCGTGAAGGAATAAAGACCCTACAGTAATGAATTTTTATAGCCTAAATAAAAAAGCCCCCGAAGTTTCGTTTAAAGATGCGGTAATCAAAGGAATCGCTCCCGATAAAGGACTGTATTTTCCTGAGCGGATAGAGCCCCTTCCCGCGCGTTTCTTTGAACATATCGAAGATTTGACCGATCATGAAATTGCATTCAATGCCATTCACCAATTTGTATCCGATGAAATTCCCAACGACAGGCTCCGCGAAATTATTGCCAAGGTCCTTGACTTTGACTTTCCGGTAGTTGAAATTGAGGAAAACGTATCGACCTTAGAACTTTTTCACGGTCCCACCATGGCCTTTAAAGATGTCGGCGCACGCTTTATGGCCAATTGCCTTGGCTATTTTTCAGAAGGGGAAAAGCAAGATGTAACCGTATTGGTAGCCACTTCAGGTGACACCGGTGGCGCCGTTGCCAATGGTTTTTTAGGCGTGGAAGGCGTTCGTGTGGTCATTCTCTACCCGAACGGAAAAGTAAGCGATATTCAAGAACGACAGCTGACCACCTTGGGCCAGAATATAACCGCCCTTAGAGTAGACGGCACCTTTGACGACTGTCAAAAAATGGTAAAGACCGCTTTCTTAGACGGAGACCTTCTGGAAAAAATGCAATTGACATCGGCCAATTCCATCAATGTGGCGCGCTGGCTGCCCCAATTGTTCTATTTTTTGTTTGCCTATAAACAAGCGAAAGCAAAGGGAAAGGAAATCGTTTTCTCCATCCCCAGCGGTAACTTCGGAAACATCTGTGCCGGTATGGTAGCCCAACGTCTAGGCATGCCCGTAAAACACTTTATTGCCGCCACCAATGTTAACGACACCGTGCCCGAGTTCATGAGAACGAAGGAATACACCCCAAAACCCTCTACACCAACCATCTCAAATGCCATGGATGTGGGCGACCCAAGTAATTTCATTCGCATCAGACATTTGTACCAAGATAATTTTGAAGCGTTACAGAAAAACCTCTCTTCGTACGCCTTCTCCGATGCGGAAACCAGGGAAACCATGAAAAAAGTATACACTAAAAGCGGCTATATTACCGACCCCCATGGGGCTGTCGGTTATTTAGGGTTGAAGAAATACCAAGAAACGCATCCCGATTGTTACGGTATCTTTTTAGAGACCGCACATCCCGTAAAATTTTTGGATGTGGTGGAAGACACCATCGGTCGGTCGGTCGATATTCCCGAACAGATCAAACAGGTAATGGACAAAGAAAAGAAGTCCATTTCCATAAAGGAATACGACGAGCTCAAACAGTATCTATTGAACCGCTAATAAAAAAGCCCCTAAATAATTTTAGGGGCTTTTTTATTAGTTCAACTTCGGAAGCTCAAATTTGTCCAACGGACTCGGTTGCTTCATAACTTTTTCTATGTCCTCTGCCTTTCTAGGCGCCATGGCCGATAGGTTTACCGGCCCGTCTTTCGTTATTAGGATATCATCTTCTATCCGTACCGCTATACCCCACCATTTTTCATCACAAGCACTTCCTTCGGGAATATAGATACCCGGCTCTACCGTAATTACCGTATTTTCCTGAAAAGGTCTATAGGTTCCGGCATCATGTACATCTAAACCTAAATAATGCGAAGTACCATGGGGAAAATAAACACGGGCCTCTTCTTCCTTTTTGATTATACCCAGTTTCATCAGACCTTCGGTAACCACTTTACTCGCGGCTTGCCCCGGGGCCTGGAAGGGGGCACCGACCACACTGGCCTTAATACCCGCTTCCTGAGCTTCATATACAATATCGTATATCTGTTTTTGTTCCTTGGTAAACTTTCCGTTAGCCGGTATGGTTCGGGTAACATCGGCCGTGTAGCCCCGGTATTCGGCGCCTAGATCCATCAACACCAAATCATTGCCTACCTGAGGTTTGTTGTTTTCTATGTAATGCAAAATACACCCATTATTGCCTCCTCCTACAATAGAAGGATACCCTTCGTATTCCGCACCGTATTTCTTATAGACATATTCGTGCACCCCTTGGATTTCGGTTTCCGACATGTTCGGGTGCATGGCCTTCATCACCTCTACCTGCCCCACTGCCGAAATCTCTATGGCTTTTTTCAAGAGCGCCATTTCTTCCTCAAGTTTGGTCTCGCGTAAAGTCGCCATAATCTCGCCCAGCGTAGAGGAATCCAAATTATGGGCATCGAGCTTTAGGGAAACCTTTTGCTTTATTTCATTTCGCAACTTATCGTCCCCGGCATTTACAAATCCACTTAAAAGTTCATCTTCCTGCAACTTTTCGTCCCGGTTCAAATAACGCCCCAAAACTTGGGCCACATTGGCACTGTTCTCAACATCCGTAGCGGTAATCATCGAATAAAACCGCTCTTTTGAGCCATCGTAATCGGCCGGATAATTGGTTTTTTCCTTGAAGGTTTGTATCAAATCGAAGAGATCCGCCCCGTCCCTTGAATCGCGATAATCGTTCTTAAAATCAAAGAACAGCACCTTATCGAACTTTTGAAAGTCGACGGCCACTTGTTTGAACGCACTACCGTTATAGACCGATTTGAAACCCAATTTACTTTTAGCCCCTTCTATTCCCAGACGTTTTCCGTTCCATTGCTCGGCCCTCGGGTCACGCTCCTGTACATAAAGTGTCTCATTGTACACTTCTCCATTGGCATCTTTTTGATCTTCCGAAAAAATAAGCAAGACCGAGTTCGGCTCCTTATAGCCTGTCAGGTAATAAAAATTGGGGTCTTGATGGTAGACATAATCTACATCATTGGCACGATTTCTAACGGCGTTGGCAAAAAAAACGGCCACACTATTGGCGGGCATCATTTTTCGGACCGCTTCCCTTCTGTTCTTGTGAAAATCGGCCGAAAGGAAATCGGAAGGTTCGTCTTGGGCCATGCTGGACAAAGGAGCCATACATATCGCTACCATTACATAAAGTAGTCTTACCATTTTGTATTTTTTAGAGGTTTGATCTTTTCGCATTGAAACAATGCTTGGGGTAATTTACAAAGATTATGCAAAACATATCAAACCGCAATTATACAATAGTTAAATATTTCAATAGCTTTGTAAGCCTAAATAAAGAAGTACGATGAAAAATACTGCGTTGACCCAGACCCATGAAGCCTTAGGTGCAAAAATGGTACCCTTTGCCGGATACAATATGCCTGTTTCTTATGAAGGCATAAATGTAGAACACGAGACCGTTCGCAAAGGTGTGGGTGTTTTTGATGTTTCCCATATGGGAGAGTTTTTGATCGAGGGCCCGAAAGCCCTAGACCTTATTCAAAAAGTATCGTCTAACGATGCCTCTAAACTTACCCTTGGAAAAGCACAATACAGCTGCCTCCCGAATGAAACAGGTGGTATTGTCGATGATCTTATCGTATATCGCATAAAGGAAGAAACCTACCTTTTGGTAGTCAACGCTTCGAACATTGAAAAAGACTGGGCACATATATCAAAATACAATGAAGAAATAGGCGCTACCATGCGCAATATTTCTGACGAATTTTCACTTTTGGCCATCCAAGGGCCCAAAGCTGTTGAAGCGATGCAATCGCTGACATCGGTCGATTTGGCCAGCATCAAGTTCTACAATTTTGTGGTAGGCGATTTTGCGGGAATCGACAATGTCATTATTTCGGCTACCGGTTATACCGGATCGGGCGGATTCGAAATCTATTGCAAGAACAGCGAGGTACAACAAGTATGGGACATGGTTTTTGAAGCAGGAGCCGCCTACGACATCAAACCCATAGGTCTTGCCGCTCGTGACACCCTACGTCTTGAAATGGGCTATTGCCTATATGGTAACGATATTGACGACAGCACCTCTCCGTTTGAAGCCGGATTGGGTTGGATCACCAAGTTCACCAAAGATTTTGTAAACAGCGAAGCCTTGGCCAAAATAAAGGCGCATGCCCCAGAACGCAAGTTGATCGGATTTGAACTTGACGAAAGAGGGATACCAAGACAGGGGTACGACATAGTGGACGGACAAGGAAAGACCATTGGGATTGTAACCTCCGGTACCATGTCCCCTTCGTTGGGCAAGGGTATAGGCCTAGGTTACGTTCCTAGCGTATTTGCGGAAGCAGGCAGTAAAATACACATTCAAATCAGAAAAAATGCGGTACCGGCCACTATTGTAAAGCCGCCTTTTTACAAAGGATAAGCGGCACAGACACATAAGAGAGAGGGAGAAAGATGGACGATGGAAGTAAAAAAATTCTCATTTTAGGAGCCAGTGGTTTTTTGGGCAATGCCATATACAAAGAGCTATGCAACTATTTTGACACCTACGGCACGTATAATTCGGCCAGACGATCATTTGAAGGCAACAAACAGTTCTTCAAATACAATATGGAAGAGGATGACGTTCATGAAATTCTGGAAAAGGTAGGCCCAAAAGTAATCGTATCGGCCGTCAGGGGAAATTTTGCCTCGCAAATCGTGGCCCATCGGCACCTTGTCGAATACGTAAAGGAAAACGATTGTTGCCTATACTTCCTCTCTTCTGCCAATGTGTTTGACGCCTATAGCAAATACCCTTCCTACGAGCACGACAAAACGCTTTCGGAGAGTGTATACGGACGATTGAAGATCAAAATCGAAAATATGCTCCTTAGGCTTCCCCAAAAAAAAATGGGCATACTGCGTATACCCATGGTTTTCGGAAATAGTTCTCCACGGGTAAAGGATATCAAAAAATATATTTGGGACAATGCGCCTGTTGAAGTTTTTCCCAATCTGGTCTTGAACGTAACCAACGACGACAAACTCACCCAACAGATCCATTACCTCATCAACAGAAATAAAAGAGGTATCTTTCATCTTGGCAGTAACGACCTTGTGCACCACGAAGATTTCACAAAGGAAATCGTAGAGCGCATCGGTGATTTCACCCCGATCTACAAGCGGGTATTCACCACTAACGACGAACGATATCTCGCCGTATTGCCCCGAGACAACAAACTCCCTAAAAACCTACAGTTTAGCTATCAAGATATCATAGACCACCATGTGATGCGCTAGAACTCACAATAAGGGTATTTTTTACCCCCGAAGAAATTTGAAATGATTAATTTCAGGTTTTCGTAACCACGCAAATACAGCAACACACCTATGAAAAAATTATCTGAACAAGAAATCGAGAGCCAACTTGCCAAGCTTGACGGTTGGGATTACGCCAATGGCGCCATTGAAACCTCGTTCGAATTCAAGGACTTCAAAGAAACTTTTTCGGTAATGACGCGTATTGCCTTTGAATGCGAGGCCCAAGGGCACCACCCCGACTGGAGCAACGTTTACAATTCATTGCACATTCGACTGAACACCCACGATGTAGGGGGCCTTACGGAAAAAGATTTTAAGTTGGCGCATAGCATTGAAGCGATTATTGAAAGTGAATAAAAGGTAGCCCTATTTGACAAAATAATATTCCTGTACGGTTCAAAAACGCCCCTTATACAAACTTCTTTTGAAATGGTGAGGGCCAAGTACTTGCACCCGTTGTCAATTTTATTAAATTTGCTACCTTCAACAAATATTTAGTTACAGATTATGGGAAGAGCTTTTGAGTTTCGAAAAGCACGTAAAATGAAGCGATGGTCAGCTATGTCAAAGGCCTTTACTCGCATTGGAAAGGATATTGTAATAGCTGTAAAAGAAGGAGGACCGGATCCGGACTCCAATTCAAGACTTAGGGCGGTCATCCAGAACGCCAAGTCGGTAAACATGCCCAAGGACAATATTGAGCGCGCCATTAAAAGAGCCTCCGATAAGAGTCTAGGCGATTACAAAGAAGTATTGTTCGAAGGTTACGCACCCCATGGTATAGCCATCCTCATCGAGACCGCTACCGATAACAACACCCGAACCGTTGCCAATATCAGAAGCTATTTCAATAAATGTGATGGAAGTTTGGGCACATCGGGTTCTGTAGAATTTATGTTTGACCACACATGCAATTTCAGGATTCCTGCAGAAGGCATCGATCCCGAAGAACTGGAACTGGAACTTATTGATTTTGGAGCGGAAGAGGTTTTTGTAGATGATGACGGTATTTTGATCTACGCCCCTTTTGAAAGCTTTGGAGCCATTCAAAAAGAACTGGAAAACAGGGAGATTGAAATCTTATCCTCCGGATTCGAGCGCATTCCACAAGTGACCAAGCAGCTTTCAGAGGAAGAAGCTGCCGATGTCGAGAAGCTTTTAGAAAAAATAGAGGAAGACGACGATGTTCAGAACGTCTACCATACAATGCAAGAATAGCATTCGATAACGAAAGTTATTTCACATATTAAAAAAGCGGTCCGATAGGCCGCTTTTTTAATAGGGTAAACCTAAGTTTGTATGATGCGAAAAAAACTTTTCTTCCTTAGCACACCTTATGGCTGCCGTGGTATCTTTCCGACCACACCTTTAAAGAAGTCTTCATAAACCTTAAAATCGGCGTCTTTATCATCGGTAGTATACAAAGGTTCTGAAATCTTGACCTGTTTTTTACCAAAATCAAAGGCCACCAGCACAACGGGCACTTGGGCTCCTTTGGCGATATAATAAAACCCGGTTTTCCATTTATCCACTTTTTTCCGGGTACCTTCAGGAGCAATGGTCAATCTAAATTTCTTCCGCTCTTGGAATACCTTTACTGTGGCCGAAACCATATCGTTATTCTTACTACGATCAATGGGCTCTCCTCCCAACTTCCTAAATATAAAACCGAAAGGAAAGGCAAAGAGACTTTTTTTACCGACAAAATTGATAGGTTCATTCCATATTTTCCGTATCAACAAACCGAGAAAAAAATCGACATAACTGGTATGTGGAACAACGGCGATGACAAACTTGTCTAAATGACCTGGAAATGTACCGACCATCTTCCAGCCCATCAGCTTGAAATAAATAAAACGGGCCAATCTTTGCATAGAGGAAACTTTAAATTAAAGAAAAATACGGATAGGCATCAAAATGCCATGACCACTTTCCCTTAAGCGGCAGGAAAGTTATATTTTTTCATAAATAGACCTCAACTTTTCAGGAGTAATGGTTTCCCGCCAGTTCTTACCTAAGGCGTTTTCCCATAAGGGAACCATATTCATGGCAACGGAAATCATTGTCTCAAAATCGGCATCACTTAGGTTGGCACAAACCCCTTGCGGCAATGCTATATCGTGCTTTTGCCTCATTTCGTGAAAAAGGGCCACGCCTTCAGGATAAAACTCCTCCAAGTGTTGAAACACCAAACAATTGCCAATACCATGTTTAACCCCCAACAAATAGCCGAGACCGTAACTCATCGCATGGGCTACACCCACCTGTGAATAGGCTATGCTCATACCCCCGTGCCATGATGCCATCATTAATTTATCACGCGATTCTTCAGGGGATAAACTCCCTAAATAGACTTCTTTACAGAGTTCCAAGGCCTTTTCGCCATAACTTTGGCTAAAGGCGTTCAGGTAAGTTCCCGTCAATGACTCGATACAGTGGATATAACAATCCATACCCGTATAGAACCACTGCTCTTTGCTGACCCCTTGGGTCAAATCGGGATCTAAAAGCACTTGGTCAAAAGTGGTATGATCGGAATTGATTCCTAATTTCTTTTCGGGCCCCAAGAGTACGGTAGTTCTAGAAACCTCGGCACCCGTACCGCTTATGGTAGGTATTCCGGCATGGAAAACGGCAGGTTTATGAACCAAATCCCAACCTTGATAGTCAGAAGAACTACCGTTGTTCGTTAGCAAGATGGCCACGGCCTTTGCCAAGTCAAGCAATGTTCCGCCACCGATTCCGACGATACCGGAAGGCAATTCCCCGAATTCGGCCTTGATTTTATCGACCAAGACATCTACCTGGGTCGTTTTCGGCTCTTCTTCCGCCGAAATAAAAATAATCTGATCATTAAAAATTAAAGGGATTCTTTTGGCCAATTCGGTATTCTCAAAAACATCATCGACCAAAAAAATAAACGGTGCTTCGGAATGCTTCCTTCTCGGCATTAAAATAGCTCCCAATTGATCAAAACTCCCCCTTCCGAATACCACCCTGGGTACCATTGGAAAATTCTTATATTCAGTATTCACATTAATTGTTTCGGGCTTACGCCCCATATCTTTTTTAACCTCCATAGTCTTATTTCAAATACCCCAAAATATCTGTCAATCTATTTATTTTCAGATATTTATAATCATCCTCATTTACTTTGACCTCTTCGTGCTGCCAGGTGGTATGAAAAGGAACGTGAACCGCTTGGGCCCCAATATTCACAAGGGGAAGAACATCCGATTTCAAAGAGTTTCCGATCATAAGAAATTCGTTTACATCGATCTGCAAATGGTTCAACAAATGTAGATAGTTTTCTTCTTTTTTATCGCTCAAAACCTCCACATGTTGAAAAAATTCAGAAAGTCCCGATCGTTCCAATTTGCGTTCTTGATCCAATAAGTCTCCTTTGGTCAGTACTATTAACCGATAATTTCCGCTCAATTTACGTAAAACTTCCCTTACGCCCCCTAACAATTCTACAGGTTGCCTTAGCATCTCTTTGCCAATATTCAAGATTTCGCCGATCGTTGCCTGCGAAACCCTATTGTTCGACAGTTCCAATGCCGATTCTACCATTGAAAGCATAAATCCCTTAACCCCGTAACCGTAAAGCTCAAGGTTTTTGATTTCCATTCTGAACAACTCTTGATCAATGGTATTCATGGTTTCGTACCCTTCGAGAAGCTTGCCAAACTTTGTTTCGGCCTCCCTAAAATAGGTTTCATTTACCCATAGCGTATCATCGGCATCAAAACCGACGACCTTAATATTACTATAGTCTACTTCCATGCCTGTTGTGCTCTTTTCAAATCTTCAGGGGTATCGATTTCTATTCCGGAAACCGTGGTTTCCACCATCTTAATTTTTTTGCCGTACTCCAAATAACGTATGGCCTCTATCTTTTCTATGGCCTCCAAGGGCAGCATCGGCAACCTTTGAAAGTCCATCAAGGCCCGTTTTCTAAAGGCATAGATACCTTTGTGCTTATAATATATGCTCTCTATATCTTTATTTCTAGGATAAGGAATAGGCGAACGTGAAAAATACAATGCAAAATTTCGGTTGTCGACTATAACCTTGACCGTATTAGGGTTGCTTATTTCCTCTTCATCGGTAATACGTACCATTAACGAAGCTAAGTCGATTTCTTTATCGGGATCCTGCTTAAACACCTCCAATACCCCTGCCAGGCTCTCGCGATCGGTAAAAGGTTCATCCCCCTGAACATTGACAATGATATCAACATGCATATCGGTAACGGCCTCGGCAATACGGTCACTACCACAATCATGCTCTTTTTGGCTCATTAAGGCTTGGCCACCAGCACTTATAATGGTATTGTAAATAACATCGCTATCGGTTACAACGAATACCTCGTCGAAGAGCATGGTTTTTAGCGCAGCTTCATATGTTCGTAATATAACCGGCTTACCCGAAAGGTCCTGCATCAACTTTGCCGGAAATCGCGATGCGGCATAACGGGCCGGTATCATGGCTATTATCTTCACTTTACTATAGTATTATCGTTAACTACATATTTTATACTTCATGCCTACGGCCAAAACATCCGTTGGCATAAGCTTACCGCTCAAACAGTATCTATCTTTTTGTCCTAGGCCTTAGTTTTCTATAGATCCTAAAAATCAAAGCTAAAATGATAACCACCAAAAATGCGGCCAAAATAGGAGCGAATATAGAGGCCGTGGTCACGACTAAGGCGGTACCCGTCTCTACCGTCGAAACCAAGGGATTTCCCAATCCTCCGGTGGTAGCCGTCGAAGCCAATCTACTGGTCGCCCCTGCCCCTTTAATGGCCGTAGCGGTACCGCCACCGGCTATTATGGCCAAAGACCAAGTAACCACGGGATCAAGATCTGCCACGGTAGACACCATTACAGCTGTACCCGCAATAGCGGCCAAAGGTACCGCAAAGCTATCTAAAACATTATCTACCCAAGGGATAAAGTAGGCGAAAATTTCCACAAACGTGGCGACGCCCAGCGTAATCAAAGCCGCTAAACTACCGATCCACTGCCAGCTCTCATTCAACTCCCAGACCCCTGTGTACGAGGCCAGACTCAAGGCAAAAAGCGGCAAGAATACACGAAAGCCTACCGAAGCGGCCAAGCCTACCCCTAAAAAAATACTGATAATGGTATCTGATGTCATCTCAACTAAAATTATTTCATTCCGCCATTCGACCCGCTAAGCCAAGGCCTCCCCCTTCAGCGGCAAACCGATTTAAAACTAGCGCTTTACCAAGACGAATTTAGCCTATTCCGAATCAACAAAAAAATCGTCCTTAAATCCGATAAGGTACAATTGTTTTTTGGCCCTTGTAACAGCCGTATACAACCAACGTAAATACTCTTTATCCACACCGTTCGGCAAGTAGGGCTGCTCCACGAAAACCGTATTCCACTGCCCCCCCTGTGACTTATGGCAGGTGATGGCATAGGAAAACTTGACCTGTAGCGCATTAAAATACTTATTGTTCTTTACTCCCAAAAACTTCTTGTACTTTGAACTTTCGTTGGCGTAATCCTTCATTACCTCCTGATACAACCTATTGCCCTCTTCATAGGGCAACGAAGGTGTTTCGGCCTTTATGGTATCTAACAGAAGTACCGTTTCAAAAGGTTTCTGATTAGGATAATCTACCATTTGCACCTTCACTTCGGCAAACCGGAAGCCGTACAGTTCCTTAATGGCAAAAATTTCAAGCACCTCTATGATATCCCCATTGGCAATAAAACCTGCCTCCGTATTCGGACTCAGCCAAAAATAGTTGTTTTTGACCACCATCATATAATCACCCACCGCCAACTCGTTCTCTAGAAACAAGATGCGACTGCGAATGTTTTCATTGTAGAGGTTGGCCCTTTTATTGGAGCGCACGATAAATGCGGTCTCTTCCTTTCCATTTTCCGAATAACTGTTGTCAATGGCTTCCTGTATCTCATATCCGTCAACGAGCCTGACGATATCCTTATAGTTATCGAGGTGAAATTGGAAATTTTCAAAGAAACTTCCTTGTAATTGTTCACGAAGCAGGGTGGCGTTAACCAAAATTCCGGAATTTTCAGCTTGGCGCACCACCTCGTCAAGTTCCAATCGTATCACTTCCTTATTATAATTCAAGGCCAGTTTATCGGGATCCAAGGCCGGACTCAAATCTAAATGCACCGGCGGCAACTGGGCGGTATCACCGATTAAAATAAGTTTACAGTTATGTCCTGAATACACGAACTGTATCAGGTCATCTAACAAAGAACCGTTACCAAAGAGCTTTGAATCGGTGGGTGCATCGGGTATCATAGACGCTTCATCAACGATAAAGATAGTGTTGCGGTGCTTGTTGGGCGCCAAGACGAACTGTATCCCCCCACCCCCCTGTTTCTTAGGGAAGTATATCTTTCTATGGATCGTAAAGGATTGCGTATTGGCGTAGTTTGACATTACCTTGGCCGCACGCCCCGTCGGGGCCATAAGTACGGCTTTCATAGTGGTTTTCCACAGGCTGTTGACCAAGGTGCCGACCAGGGTGGTTTTACCCGTACCCGCAAAGCCTTTTAGAAGAAATACGTCCTCCTTTCGCTTTGAAAGTATAAAGATGGCCAACTTTTCTAAGGCTATGGCCTGCTTCAGCGTAGGTTCGTGTGGAAATTTTTCCTTTAGAATTTTATAAAAAGATGCATCGGTCAACATTGTCATAGACCTCAAATATAAACAGGATTTTTGGGCGAAAAACTTTTGCGATTGAAAAAAAATTGTAGATTTGTGACAACCACTAAAATATAATTAACACTTAAGAAATGAAGACCATAATTCAAATTGTACTGTGGATAGCTTGTATAGGTTTGGGATACCTTATATACCAATCAGTTACAGGGCCCATCGAATTCAATAAAGTGAAGGAAGAACGTTTCGGGCAGGTTATCGCCAAATTGAAAGACATTAAAAATGCGCAGGAGGCCTACAAAACAGTCAACAGAAAATACGCTAACGACTTTAACAGTTTGATTAAGTTTATCGATACTGCTCATTATACCATTACCCAGCAGAGAGATTCATCTTATATGGAATTCGATAAGACTTACGGCATCGATATGCTTAGAGAAGTGAGAATTATAGACACCCTAGGTACGGTATCGGTTAAAGACTCACTTTTCAAAAGTGACAACCGCTATAAAACCCTAATGGAAGTACCTTTTGCAAAAGGTGGTGAGAAATTCGAAATGAAAGCTTCGATTCTTACTAAAGGAAATTACAAAGCCCCTGTTTTTGAAGCTAAGGTTGACAAGGCTGTTGTATTGTATGACCAGCCTGAAACCCTCCTTAAGAAAGAAAAAGCCGAAGTTGGTGTTGAAGAAGTAAACGGACCTTTTATCAAAGTTGGATCTTTAGACGAAGTCAGTACCAACGGAAACTGGCCCCCTATATATGACAAAAAAGGAGACAAAAAATAACACTGGAGAACTAGTGGAAGATTTCAAAAAACTGTCCATTCAAGTTAGCTTGAATGGACTTTCTTTTTGTGTCCTCAATACTGTAGAAAATTCCATTGTAAGTGCCGAGAGCGTAGTCTTTGCCAAAAGATTGACGCCCTACGAGGTATTAAAGCGCTTAAAACTTCTCTTCTCCACCCACAAAATAGAACAAGACCAGTATTCAGAAGTTGTGGTAGTCCACCGCAACACTCTCTTTAGCCTAGTACCCAAACCCTTGTTCAACGAAGAAGAACTGGCCAACTACCTAAAGTTCAACACCAAAATACTGGCCAATGACCACTTGGCCTATGATGAACTCGATAGCTTTGATATCATCAATGTCTATGTTCCTTTTGTAAACATCAACAATTACATTTACGACCTTTTCGGCGAATTTACTTTTAAGCATAACGGAACCGTATTAGTAGAATCATTGATGAACACCCATATGGCTTCAAAAGAGCCCACCTGTTATGTTCTTATCTCGGAACAACAGATGGATGTCACCATAATCTCCGGAAAGAAACTTTTACTCTACAACAGTTTTACCTTCATCACCAAAGAAGACTTTTTATACTACCTGCTTTTTACCTTAGAGCAACTTGAACTCGATACCGAGTCGGTCTTCATAAAGCTTTTCGGTCAGATCGAAGAAGGCGATGACATCTACACGCTTTGCTACAATTACGCAAAGAACGTCTCGATATTTTTCCCTTCCTTCTCTGAGCACCCCCATTTAAACTCTAAAGAAGAGACCATAGATTTCACCGTTATAAACGCTTTTTAATGCGCATCATTTCAGGCACACATAAGGGTAAGCGAATAAGCGCCCCCAAAAAACTTCCGGTTCGCCCCACCACGGATATGGCCAAGGAGGCCCTATTCAACATTTTGAACAACCGCTATTATTTTGACGAGCTCACCGTAGTAGATCTTTTTTCGGGCACCGGAAATATCAGCTATGAATTCGCCTCCCGGGGCACCAAAAACATAAGCGCGGTAGATGCCGATTATGGCTGCGTAAAATTTATCAACGACACCTCCGACGCCCTTGAGATGGGTATTGCCGCATTTAAAAGCGATGTTTTTACCTATCTTGAAAAATCGCGGGAAAAGGCGACCATCATATTTGCCGACCCTCCTTATGACCTTCCTATAGAGTCCTTTGAAAAAATTCCCCAAAAGGTATTCGAAAACGGCCTATTGCTAGACAACGGACTACTCATCATTGAGCACTCGAGCCACATGGACCTATCACATCTTGAACATTTTGTGGAAAAAAGAAAGTACGGAGGTAGCATTTTTAGCTTTTTTGCCTGGCCCGAACCAGTCACCCTCTAAACCAAAAATAAAAAAAGCAGGCCATAAGCCGGATTCTGTCAAGCCCCGAGGGACTTCCCTATCATTTATCTAGTACCAACATTACTGCTGGCCTCTAACCGCCTACCCTTCGGCTCGGGCGTGCAACCCTCAAGCACCGATTTACATGGCGTTTCACCGCATAGAGTTTACCTGGTTTCACTACAGCATTACCTGTACATACTTTCTGCTGCACTTGTCCTTTCCGTTAAACGGACGACGGGCGTTACCCGCTATGCTGCACTATGGTGTCCGGACTTTCCTCTCCCGTTTTCACGGCAGCGATAAGGCGACCTGCTCAACCTGCAAAATTAGAACAATTGTTGATAAATAAAGACTTTATCTTGTCGAAATAAAACCCTCTTACCAATCCTATTTTTATATTTGCACATTC
This sequence comes from Zobellia galactanivorans, assembly GCF_000973105.1. Lineage (NCBI taxonomy): Bacteria > Pseudomonadati > Bacteroidota > Flavobacteriia > Flavobacteriales > Flavobacteriaceae > Zobellia > Zobellia galactanivorans. Next base: position 628,208 of record NC_015844.1, read on the forward strand.
GAGTGAACGTAAATTCTAAACCGTAGTTTCTTTTGGAACCCTTTATTGTATCGGCACGTAAATATAGACCCCAGACATTTAGGGATGTTGTGGGACAACAGGCCATTACCAATACCCTCACCAATGCCATTGAACACAATCATTTGGCACAGGCCCTTTTATTCTGTGGCCCTAGGGGAGTTGGTAAAACTACCTGTGCGCGTATTTTGGCCAAACAGATCAATTCAGATGGTACCGAACGTGAAGGTGAAGATTTTGCCTTCAATATTTTTGAGCTCGATGCCGCTTCGAACAACTCGGTAGACGATATCCGTAACCTTATCGACCAGGTACGTATCCCGCCCCAAGTCGGCAAATACAAAGTATATATCATCGATGAGGTGCATATGCTCTCGCAATCGGCTTTCAACGCTTTTCTAAAAACCCTGGAAGAGCCACCAAAACACGCCATTTTCATTTTGGCGACCACAGAGAAGCACAAAATTATACCTACGATACTTTCGCGTTGTCAAATTTTTGATTTCAAGCGAATTACCGTCAAAGACGCCGCCGAATACCTAAAATACATAGCCGAAAACCAAGGCATTGTTGCAGATGACGACGCCTTGCACATTATAGCCCAAAAAGCGGACGGTGCCATGAGGGACGCCCTCTCCATTTTTGACAGGGTCGTTAGTTTTTCAGGAAAGGAATTGACGAGAAAAGCCGTTACAGAGAACCTTAACGTTCTTGACTACGACACCTATTTCTCGGCAACCGATTTGATTTTAGAACACAACATTCCCCAATTATTGCTTTTGTTCAACAAAACCTTGTCACTAGGTTTTGACGGCCATCACTTTATCAGTGGCCTTGCTTCGCATTTCAGGGACCTTATGGTATGTCAGCACCAAGACACCATAAACCTGCTAGAAGTTGGCGACGTAGCCAAACAGAACTATCTAGAGCAATCAAAGAAGACCTCTAACCGCTTCCTATTGCAAGCCTTGAACATTGCCAACGATTGCGACCTCAAGTACAAGACCAGTAAGAACCAGCGGCTGCTGGTAGAACTTACCCTGATGAAATTAGCCTCTATTGATTTTGAGGCTGAAAAAAAAAATTCTGAACACGACATCTTAACAGGCCCTAGCCCTGACTTTATCGCTCCCGCTTCTTTTTTTAAGGGGAACAATGCCCTACAAAAAAAACCAAAGGAAAGCACCGCCCAAGAACAATCGCCAGCAGCGCCCCCTACCCCCGTAGAAGCAAAGAACAAGGAAGAGCAAACCCATTATCGGCCCCAAGAAAGCCCGAAAGAAGTTCCGAGTTCGGATGCTGTGGTAGAACCCAAGCCCGAAACCGAACCCCAACCGGAAACACCTCCGATAAAAAAACTCAATATCGGTGGCGGCAAAAGGGTATCAGGACTCTCCCTTTCAAGCTTAAAGATCAAAAAAGAGCACGAGCTAAGCCGAAAAGACGAGACCATTGACGAAAGTAAGCTACCCAAAGACCCATTTACCGAAGAGGAAATGCAGAAGCACTGGGCCGATTTTGTCGATAAAATCGATTTGGAGGGCAAGAAAATATTAGCTTCCAACCTCAATGCCGATGTACCGAAACTGCTTCAAGAAAAAACCATTTGGATCGAGCTTCCCAACGGCACTATGAAAAAGGAGATTGAGCGAGAGCAATACGACCTGATGGAGTATCTGAGAAAAAAACTCAACAACTACTTTATTGAACTAAAAATAACCGTAAACGAAACCGTAGCCAAAAAGTTCGCGTTTACCCCAGAAGAAAAATATCAAAAATTACGGGAGAAAAACCCCGCCATAGATTTGCTGCGCCAAACTTTTGACCTAGACCTTTAATCGTCTTTTTACATACCGTTCACGCCACATATAAGTGAACATAACCAAGGCCACAATCAGTAGACCACAAGCTTCCCGGCCTCTTTCAATATTTTCGATATTACCTTCACCAATGGTAAAACCTTCAAATTTTTCGGGCCAAGAAACAATGGCTCCTATCAAATAAAGCATTCCCAAGACAGCCGCCACGGAAAATTTCAACCTATCCATAGCGAACAATAGCGAAGCTATCGCGGCAAGGCCATAAATACCATACCATAAAAAGGCATCGGGGTCGTTATTCTGAACATAGGCCGACCATAGAAACAAGGCCGTAAACACAAAGCCCAGTAGTTTAAAAAAATACCTCATATATCTTCGGTTACATGGTTTTTTAAGATCTGGTATACATCGGTCGCTTCAATAGCATCGTCGAAAGTAGCGTTGATCTGATCGGTAACCAAAATAGGAAAATCAGCCTTATCTTCCGGAATCCTACCATGCGACCCCTTTACCAAGGTGGCATCCAAGGGTATAATGTTCATTACCGTCCTGAATCCCAATTTCTTCTTCAATAATTTACCGATAACCTTGGCCATCACCAATTTATCCTTAGGGTCCGTCAACATTTCCACTGGATCATAACCCGGTTTTTTATGAATATCCACCATACGCGCATAGTCGGGAGCCTTAGCATCATCTAACCAAAAATAGTAGGTAAACCATGAGTCCGCATCGGCCACAACCACAAGGTCTCCACAACGTTCATGTTGTAAATTGACCTTTTGCAATTCTTCCCCTGTCAATACCATTTCTACCCCCGAAACCGACTCCAACAAAGCCTTAACTTCCAACTTTACCGAAGGGTCGTTCAAATAAACATGGGCTATTTGGTGGTCCGCTACCGCAAAGGCCTTGCTCTGCCCGGCATCCAACAACTCCAATCCGCGTTCTTCCCGTATGGCGATATAGCCTTTGGAACGCAGGATCCTGTTCAAATGAATAGGATTGCTCACATCGGTAATACCATATTCAGATAGCAATACAATACGTGCATTGCGCTGTTGAAAATGCGTCACCAACTGCTCCACCACCCCATCTATTTCCTTAAGGTCCTTTTTGATCTTGGTAAAATCAAGGCCGTGACGTTGCAAATTGTAATCTAAATGTGGAAGGTAAACCAATGACAGGGTCGGGTTATGCATCTCATCGGTACGTATGGCTGCATCGGCAATCCATTTACTCGATTTAATGGAAGTTTTCGGCCCCCAAAATTGGAATAAAGGGAAGGTACCCAACTCTTCCTGCAAGGTATCCCTCAGTTCAGGGGGATACGAATACACATCGGGAATCTTTCGCCCATCCGCCAAGTAATTGGGCCGTGGCGTTAAACTATAATCTACATTAGAGTACATATTATACCACCAGAAATGGTTGGCACAGGTAAAATGTTCATCTTCCCTTTTTAACTCGTCCCAAAGCTTTTCGCTCTGCACCAATTTATTCGATTGACGCCAGAATTTCACCTCGCATTCCTCTTTAAAATACCAGCCATTCCCCACTACACCGTGTTCAGACGGGGTTTTCCCGGTCAGATAGGTAGACTGGACCGAACAAGTTACCGCTGGTAAAACAGGACTGATATAGGCCGACTTGCCTTTTTTTAAAAAAGACTCAATAAAGGGGGTATGCTCCCCGATAAGACGTTGGGTAAGACCCACAACATTGATCACTAGCGTTTTTTTCATCTTCTAAAACTTTTCTACAAACCAATCGATTTCCCTAATGATAGACTCTGAAAGGTCTTTTTTTAAAGCTGCCGGAAGCACATCCCAAGTATAGGTCTCTATTTCCAAATGTTCTGAAACGGGATGCTTCTTTACATACTCCATCACCTTTAGAATATGGTCTTGGGTCGAATCCAACGCACCAAAACGTTCTAAAAATATAGGCACATGAAAATGCGCCCGCAATTCTTGAAATTCCTTTTTATCCTTAAGAACAATAGGTAGGTCGTTATAGGTCACCACCTTTCCCCCAATTTTCTCGGTAACCTGATGGAGATAGGTAGGCTCATCAAAAAGCGTCAAAGCCTTCCATATTTCATCGTTCCCCGAAGGGTTCGACAGAATCTTCAAAGCGGCACTTACCTGTATTTTCCCGATAACTATTCCCGCTTCAGCGAATTTTTCAAAGGTATCGGTCGGCTCCTCAAAAGCCAATGAAAAATGACAGATATCGTAGCATACGGTTAGGTGACGACGTATCATTTTTTCGGCCGTTTCCACATCGACCCCGAGCTTTTCGACAATTACCGATGTACCGATAGGCAAAAGATAATCTGCAAAAAAGCCTAGCACCTCGTCACTGTTCTCCAACATTCCGTCGGGCTCAGGTTCTATATCAAGATGCAAATATTTTCCGGTCTGCCGCTCTATTTCATTGAGATGCATGGCCACCTCTATCATATTTTTCGCCCCGGTTTCAAAAGCCGATTTCACAGCGTCTTCCGTAGCATGCCAATATTTATAACTAACGGGAGAAGTGGAAATTCCCCCAGAAATACCATCAGGAAGCAAGGCCGCCAACTGATCGAACATTCGTTTGGTATAGGTGAGGCGTTCCGGTGTCGTCCAATCGGGCGCATGAACATCGTCTTTGACCCGCTCGTTATGAAAGTTCCCATAAGGAAAACCGTTCATGGTAAAAACATATACCTGGTTTTCGGCCATCCATTGCTTAAACTCCTCTAGGTTTCCATCCATATCGAGCTCCTCACTCGCCTTATTAGACAACCGTAAGCCCAAGCCAAAAGGCTTATCGGGAGACACTTTGCCCCTTATCTGTGGAACGTGTTCTTTAAGACTATCAAAAGTGGTCTTCCAATCGAATCCGGGATGGATATTGGTACAATACGTAAGTTGAAAATTATTATCTATGCGCAAGCTACTCTACTTTAAGTTTAGAAATTTCGTTTACTACGTCCAATGCTTTTTTCATGACCTCCCGGTCAATTTCATGAACGTCGTGTTTTACACCGATATCCGAAATCAGGGTAATCGTAAGCACACCGCCCAAGTGTTCCCTAAATTCCTCAATTCCGTTAAGCAGTTCGTCTACCTCCTTCGCGGAAGCCAACGGAAAACTCAAGTCGAAACCAATGTTCTGAAAGACGCGTACAATGCGGTTTAAGTCGGCTTCGTTTATCAGACCGATCAAATGGGCATAAGCCACATCCAAAACAATACCTTTTGCAACGGCCTCACCGTGGCGAAGCGCGTAATTGGTCATATATTCCAATTTATGGGCCGCCCAATGTCCGAAATCAAGAGGTCGGGACGATCCGCTTTCAAAAGGATCCCCTCCTTGGGCGATATGGTGCATATGCATTTCGGCACACCTATAAATGGTATATTGCATGGCTTCCATATTTCTATCGCGCAAGAGGTGTGCGTTTTTCTCTAAGTATTCAAAAAAGACGGCATCTTTGATCAATGCCACTTTTAAGGCTTCAGAAATACCGGCGATCCAATCGCGTTGCTCTAAAGTCTTAAGGAAGTCCGTATCGTTAATAATAGCATAAGGAGGCGCAAAGGTTCCTATAAAATTCTTCTTTCCGAAGGCATTTACGCTATTCTTTACCCCCACGGCAGAATCATCTTGGGAAAGCACGGTCGTTGGTATTCGAATCAATTTCACCCCTCTATGCGCTATAGCAGCGGCATATCCCGTCATATCAATAACGGCACCCCCACCTATAACCACAACAAAAGAATGGCGGCAAATGGCATACTCACTAACGGCCTTTAGAATATCTTCGACCTGACCTTGATCGTTCTTACACGCCTCGCCCCCTTGAACCACCATACTTTTCATATGCACCAAGTTTTCTTGGTAGTTCTGGCAGTAGGTCTCTATGCTCTTTACAAGTTGTGGATGGGCAAGCGCTACGCCATCATCAATTACAAAAAGCAGTTTTACGGGCTCGTTTTTGTATTCTTTTATAATATCCCTGAACAGGGTATTCGTAGTCCCAAAAAGGTTTTCTGTAAAATAGAGGCCATATCGATAGGAAACCTCAAACTTCTGCTCTATAGTTTTAAACATTGTATTTCTTTTGAACGTCAATAATAAATTGACCTTAGGTAACGGCAAATAATTTAGACAAGCCCATTGAAACGGGCAGTAATGCCAATATGCACAATCCGTACCACCAATCGGAAAATGCAACGGCGATAGATGAATCGAGTAAAATTAGCGCTATGACTCCCGCCATAACGGCTTTTTTGATATTCTCGGGAGAGTTAACGGTATATGCCTTTATCAAAGGCCTAAAAACCGTGAACGCAAACAATACCAAAAACAATAACGGAAATATACGGGCATCCGTATACAAAAAGGCTATGGATGCCACAGCCAAAACAACCGTAGCATAAAGCACGCCTGCCAATACGATATGGTTTTTGTTTTTTCCGTGTACTTCCCCCCTACTTATGAGGGTAATGGCAAATATATAAACGATAGGGATGAGGGCCATAAACCAATAATCGAAGTTGCCCAGAACGGACATACCCAACAGCAAGTTTACCCCCCTGCATAGCCCCATACTCAAGGGCCCGAAGAAATCATATCTTTTAGCGACCGCATCGTATAGCAAAATGGCCAAAGCCAGTGCCAAGGCTACGATACCCGACAGCTGGGAAACCAAAAAGGCCAGTCCTACGCCGATGGTCAAAGTAAGCCCTCCATATATGGCGGCCGAACGCAATGGCACTACACCACTAGGTATAGGCCGTTCGGGCCGTTCGACCTTATCGAGTTTAAAATCAAAAACATCGTTAAGGATTACCCCTCCGGCATAAAGAAAGACGGACGAGAATACCAAATACACGACATTCAGGAAAACACTAGACCCTATAAAATCGCTTTGAACACCCCCTACAAAAACACCCCCAATAGCCACACCGGCCAATATATCGGCCGCGGCCGTAGGCAAATTAGCTGGTCTTGCCAAGCGAGCATAGCCAAGAAACGTGCGATTCATTATGTAATCTGGTCTGAATCTATTCGAGGTTCTTGCCCCCTCAAAACGCTATTATCATTAAAAAGCTGGGCCTGATTGATTCCCTTAGGGTTCAACCAATGCTCTTCCTTCATTTTACCATTGGAACCAAAGATATCCAAGGCATTTTGGTAGCAAGTCTTTACCACGTCCTCACGGGCTATACCTCTTTTCAACATAAGGTTAGCGGTCTTCGGTACGGCCAAAGGATCACTAACGCCCCAATCTGCAGAGCTATCGACAATAATATTGTCACTGCCATATTTTTTAACCACCTCTACCATGCGTTCATTGCCCATTTTGGTTTTGGGGTAAATGGTAAACGCAGCGATAAAACCTCTATCAAGCACATCTTTTACGGTTTCTTCGTTGTTATGGTCAATAACCACCTTAGAGGGATCAAGGCCATGTTCCAAACAAACCTCCATACTTTTTAACGTACCGGCTTTTTTATCACGGTGTGGCGTATGTACCTGAACGACCATACCCAGTTCTTTGGCCATTTCCAATTGCAGGCGAAAATACTTGTCTTCTGCCGGGGTTTGATCGTCATAACCGATTTCACCAATAGCCACCACATTTTGCTTATGTACATACAAGGGCAAAAGCTCTATGACCTGTTCTGCCAAGGCCTCGTTATTGGCCTCTTTTGAATTCAGCCCTATGGTGCAATAATGTTGAATACCAAATTGGCTTGCCCTAAAAGGCTCCCAACCGACCAGGCTACTGTAATAATCTTGAAAAGAGCCTACTTGTGTTCTTGGTTGGCCCAACCAGAACGAAGGTTCTATTATAGCCACTACTCCGGCCGCGGCCATAGCTTCATAATCATCAGTAGTCCGCGATGACATATGCACATGCGGGTCGATTATCATCATTTTATCTTCCATATTAAGCTTTTATATTATTCCAGGTAATTTTTTCATTCGCCACTTCTGACTGCAATTGAGGGTAGTGTGCCAATAATTCTTTGGCCTTCGGCACTTCGGAATTATAACAACACAGTGCCGCCACCTTGTTTTCTACAGGATTGTCACTTGTGAACAGGCCTTGCATATCCTTTAGGAGATTGTCGTCTAAAAATGCCGCTACAGGCCTCCAGAACAAGGGTTCGATTTCTCGGGAAGCCGCCCATCGTTCATGGGCATAATCCGATATAATACGGGCCAAATCTTTATTGGCACGCTCATCAATACTCAAAATATTGGAAAGATCCAATTGCATAAAAGCCGCTTTCAAGTACATTTGGTTCCATTGCTGATCGTTGAAGTATTTTGCAGGATAGGGGTTCTGCATGCTAATAGCCTCAAAAATCGTAGCTATATTGGTTCGCAAAGCCTCCACTGCCGTTTGCTTGTAGTTTTCGGCGTCGGGCAAAAGCATCAAATACTTTAAAAACGTCTCGAGTTCGCCCGTATCGGCCACCTGAATCAGGTTGGCCACTTTTGGCGTAAAAAAAGCAGCATCGGCTTTCAGCACCTCTATCAAGAGATAGATTCTCGCTATCTCTAGGGTGCTTGCATTTTGTGTTCGCAGATACGCGGTTACTTCATCGGTATCGGAGCCCAGTTGCAAAGCTTTGTTCGCATCTATTTTACTGGCCAATAAACTATAGGTCATATAAAGTTCCTTAGCGGAACTCGAACCTACAATTAACTCTAACTTTGAATGTAACCATGATTTCGTTTCAGGGTCTAGATTGCTATTCAGCAAAGACCTTAGTCCTTGGTCTAATTTGGTAAATTTCATAATCTGTTTTTCGGGTTTCTTGACAAGTGGTAACAACCCTGTTCTTTATGTGATTTGGCTCCATAAAAAACAACTAATCACAAAACTAATTATTCTTTAGGGGAAACTTGATATTTTAGATGCTAAATTCTAGTTATACTTTACAAAGATTCTTGCTAATTTTACGAAAAATTGAATTATGCTAGGCCTAAAGCTACCGACCGACCCAAGATGGGTGAATATTGTTGAGAAAAATATCGATGAAATACTGACCGACCATGCCTATTGCGAACAAAAGGCAGCGAGCACGGCCATATCGTTGATCATAGGTTTTCCCGAATATACCGAATTGGTAGAAGAAATGATCGCACTTTCCCGCGAAGAGATGGCCCACTTTAAAATGGTACACGACCGCATTATTGCCCGTGGCCAGGTTTTGGGTCGCGACAGAAAGGACGAATATGTGAATAAATTGACGCAATTTTTCCCAAAAGGAGGTAGTCGTACCCATCAATTGGTACACCGGCTTTTATATGCCGCCTTGATAGAAGCCCGAAGTTGCGAACGTTTCAGGTTGCTTTCCGAAGAACTCGAAGACAAGGAACTGGCCGAGTTTTATCACAAATTAATGGTAAGCGAAGCCGGCCACTATACGATGTTCCTTAAATTTGCACGTCAATACGGTGACCGTGCCGAAGTTGACCAAAAATGGCAGGCCCTATTAGATTACGAAGCCGAGATTATGAAAGACCTCGGAAAAAAAGAAAGTATCCACGGTTAAGACCAACCTCTGCCATATACGTTATAGCAGAGGCTTTTTTTTACTCCGTTGTAGTAGGTATATCAGAACCTAATTTATCCCTGTAATAGTCGTACATAGCGAACTGCGACCTTAGTTTCGGTTTATTGTTCACACGATAGGCATTATCTTGGGCCTCATTGAACACCCTGGCCTTTACATTATCGTTCCACGATATTTCAAAAGTATCGATCAGCTCATTTTTTACATCTTCATCATAGATAGGACACCCTACCTCTACCCTATTCTCTAGGTTACGCGTCATAAAATCGGCCGAAGAAATAAACACCCTCGGATCCCCATCATTACAGAAAATAAACAAACGCGGATGCTCTAAAAACTTATCCACTATACTGATGGCCTCGATATTCTCGCTCATACCCTTTATGCCCGGTATCAGACAACAGATACCCCGTACGATCAGTTGAATTTTAACACCGGCATTACTAGCCTTGTACAACATATCGATCATCTTGTACGACGTAAAACTGTTCATCTTGATCTTGATATACGCCTCTTTACCCTCTTTTGCGTTATTTATCTCTTTCTGAATCAACTTTTTAAAGAAACTTTTAGTATAGTGGGGAGACACGATCAAGTGCCTGTATTTATTGATCTTATATGTTGTTTCAAAGAAATCGAAAACCTTGTTCAACTCCTTTAAAATAGGTTCGTTTGCCGTAAACAAGGTATAATCGGTATAGATACGGGCCGTAGACTCGTTGAAGTTTCCGGTACTGATAAAACCGTAGCGCTTTATGAGTCCGTTTTCCTCCCGCTCGATCATACAAATTTTACTATGCACTTTCAGGCCTGGTACACCAAAAATCAGTTTTACACCTTCTGCCTGTAATTCTTCGGCATACCTAATGTTGGCTTGTTCATCAAAGCGAGCGCGCAACTCGATCTGCAAGGTCACCTGCTTTCCGTTCTTCACTGCGTTGGAAAGGCAAGCCGCCACTTGAGAATCGTTGGCCAGGCGATAAACGGTAATCTTGATGGTCTTTACCTTAGGGTCCAATGCCGCTTCCCTTAAAAACTTAAGCACATAGGAAAAGGTGTGGTAGGGCGTGTACTGCAGATAGTCCTTCTCTGCTATCTTTTCAAGCAAACTACCTTCTAAAGGCAATCCTTTTACGGGTAAGGGTGCTATTTTCTCGTACATAAGATCTTCCCTTCCCAAACTAGGAAAGCCCATATAGTCCCTTTTATTGTGGTAGCGACCGCCAGGTATAACACTATCGGCATCTTCGATTCCCATTTTATCCTTAAGAAAATCAAGGGTATCGGTCTCTATATTCTTATCGTAGACGAAACGTACGGGATCACTGATTTTCCTATGCTCTACACTTGAGTATATCTTCTCTATAAAACTTTTACTCAAGTCGTTATCGATATCAAGCTCGGCATCTCTGGTAATCTTGATCATGTGAGATGATATGGACTTATAATCGAACATCGGAAAAACGCTGTCCATACAATACCGAATGACATCGTCTAGAATAATAATATAGTTCTTATTGCCCTCTTTGGGAAGCACCACAAAACGGTCTATTCCCTTCGGAATTTCTATAAGCGCATACCGTTTCTCCTTCTTCTCATAGGTTCGCTTGGTACGATCATCGCTCTTTAACACCATTTTAATGGCCAAGTATGCCGCCGTATCCTTCAACATCGGAAACTCAGCCAAGTCGTTGAGAATTATGGTCATCAATTGAGGACTCACCTTTTGGATGAAGTACTTTCTAACGAACTCCCCTTGCTTCTCAGTGAGTTCATTTTCATTCAACAAAAAGATATCCTGTTCCTCCAGTTCGTTTTCTATCTTCTTAAGAATCTCAACACTCTTACGTTGCTGTTCGATTACGAATTTGGTGATCTCTTCCAACAAATCTTTGGCCTTTTCTCCTCCCAAAACACTCTTTCCCGACTTTCCTGCCTCAAAAATTCGCTTTACCGTAGCGTAGCGTACCTTGAAGAACTCATCAAGGTTGTTAGAGAAAATACCCAAAAACCGAAGTCGTTCGATCAGTGGCACATTTTCATCCTCACATTCTTGAAGCACCCTTTCATTAAATCGTAACCAACTGATTTCTCGATTTATATATTTCGTTTTTGTTTTAATCATCTATCTAAGGTCTTTGGGAAAAATTGTCTGTTTAGTTGTTCCTTTTTGAACCGATTTCCAAAAATCCACATTAAAATCAAGGTGTACCAGTCCACTAGTAGAAACGTTGTCAATATAGGTATTTCCCAAAGAATTGGCAACATAGGTAAAGGCATGATTATGCCCGAAGACCAAAACGGAATCAAGGGCATCATCAAGCTTTTCGACAAAATCAAAGACCGACTCACCTGAAAAGTCATAAAGCTCGTCAGTAACCTCCACTTTAGCCAAGGGCAGGCCCAATTGCCTCATAAAAATCATACAAGTATGCAAAGCCCTATTGGCGGGGCTTGAGAAAACCTTATCGATTTTTACGGCTTGTGGTTTAAAGGCGGAAGACACCTTAAGGGCGTCTCTAATCCCTCTTTCCTGTAAGGGGCGATCCCTATCGCCTACTGAATAATCCCATGAAGATTTGCCGTGTCTGACCAATACCAATGTTTTCATTTAACCAAAATTTAAAGTTTAAAAATGTTTTGACATCGCCCCTTACATGTCTCTCTGCTTTTAGGGAGCCAAACGCTCCATTTTCCAATCCAGTTGATCCACCAACACATACCTTATACGGTCGTGTAAACGATTGGGCCTACCTTGCCAAAACTCAATCGATTGGGGCCTGACCAAGTATCCACCCCAGTGTTCGGGCCTAAGAATCTCTTTGTTTTCGTACTCGCGTTCGAGTGCCTTCAACTTGGTTTCCAAGATTTCCCGGGAAGGAATAACCGAACTTTGATCTGAAACCAAGGCCCCTAGTTTACTTCCGTCAGGACGTGACTCAAAATAACCGTCCGATAAATTTTTTGCAATTTTTTCGGCCTTTCCCTTAATAATGACCTGCCTTTCCATATTCGGCCAAAAAAAGGATACACATACATTCGGGTTGGCCGCAATGGCCTTTCCCTTTTCGCTATTATAGTTGGTGTAAAATATAAAGCCTTCGTAAGTGAACTTCTTCAACAACACCACCCTGCTCTTCGGAAAGCCATCCAAACCAATTGTAGATACCGTCATGGCATTGGGTTCATCTACACCTTCCGAAGCCTCGGTTTCATGAAACCATTTTTGAAAGAGCTCCATGGGGTTTTCCGAAATAGCGCCTTCTAAAAGGGCACTTTTTTCGTATGACTTACGATAATCACCTAAATCTTTTTGCATAATCTTATTACTGAAATCTGTTCAACCAAAGTTCAGCAAAAGATTTTTAACGCAAAAATAGGAAGGATACTAAAACTCAAAAAACTTACCATCATCGGCAAGTTCTACATCAGGGAAGACTTCCGAGGCTTCTTGCCTAAAAAGCCCGATCGATTTGTAACGTGTAGAATAATGCCCCAAAATAAGTCGTTCTACATGGGCCGATTTCGCGATTGCTGCCGCTTGCTTGGCCGTACTATGCTTGGTTTTTACCGCCAAGTCGGCCTCAGACTCCAAGAAAGTAGATTCGTGGTACAGTGCCGTAGCATGGTCAATTTGCCCCACAATATCAGGCTTGTAGGCCGTATCGCTACAATAGGCATAACTCTTGGGTTTCGGCGGATCAAAGCTCAACAAGGCATTCGGCAAAACGGTACCGTCGTCCATGGTTACATCGCGCCCATTTTTAATATTTTGAAAATAGGCCTTATCGACCTTATACTTAGCTACGGCTTCTACACTCAGCTTTCGCTCGCCCAATTTTTCCTTAAAAAGAAAACCATTGGTATACACCCTATGGGTCAAGGGAACGGTCTCTACACTTACCTTGTCATCCTCAAAAATAACTTCGGGTCCGGCACTTGTCAGTTCATGAAAATGGATATGGTAGTTTGTCCACGAATCACCCAACTTTAATAAGAGCGTAATGGCGTCCTTGATACCTTTGGGGCCGTAAATATGTAATTCCTTCTCCCTGCCCAACAGCCTAAAAGTAGAGACCAATCCGGGCAGGCCAAAAAAGTGGTCGCCGTGCAAGTGCGAAATAAAAATATGGTTGATGCGGGAAAATTTGAGCTTAAGTTTGCGCAATTGCACCTGTGTTCCTTCCCCGCAATCGATGAGAAACATGTGGTTCCCTATTTCGAGTACCTGTGAAGTGGGGTTGGTCAAGGTTCTCGGGGTGGCTGCGTAGCAACCTAGAATGTGCAATTTCATTTTGTTGTTAGTTCTTGGGCGAATATTTCAAAGCGTCTTCAGCTGAAAATTGCCCTTTAAAACTAAAGGCGTACGGAGACTCGCCGTGTGTATTAAGATAGTTTAAGCGTTGTTTTGCCTCTTCGGGCGTAGGCACATGTCCTTTTTCTATATACCAAAGGCACATATGCATATCGGCCATACTGTGAAACCATTCCTTTTTTCGCTTGAGCACACCGGCATGTTGTGAGGCGTACGTAAAATTGAACAAGGCTTCCTTGGATTCCCAAACGGACATATTGATGATCAAGAAATCATCTTCAAAGACCCGCAAGGCCGTTGCGTTGTTTTCATCACCCTTTAATCTCCAAATAAACCCCGTACTCTTATCGGCAATACCGTTGATACGATCCAAATCTTTGACGAAATCGGCCATTACCGGGCTGTCGATAGGTGCAAGCATTCTTGCGATGTTTACTTGAGATAGGTGATAGTCACTCATAAATCTAGATCTCTTTCTATTTCTTCCATTTCAATGATATCGTGCGCCTCTTGAATAGTGGGCACAACAATAATCTTATCGGGCACTTCTTCGTACGACACCTTATCGGTGACCAGTACAAATGATTTTTTCGATTTTCTATGCGCTTCAGATATCTGCAGAAACTCTAGAACATCGCCGGCATTCAACTTTGAAAAGGAAAAAAGGTTAACAATTATATTATCGTTCTTAATCTTAGGATAAGCATCTTTTAGGTTTTTCAAAAAAACTGAAAGTGTGGTATTTTCTTGAAAAACGATGGTGGTTGAACCGTCTGAATCGAAAATCATACTTATATCATTTAATTTTTGAAGCTAACAAATAAATCACTGCCATACGAACCGCTACACCATTTTCTACTTGGTTCAAGATAATACTTTGTTTTGAATCGGCCACATCGCTCGTAATTTCCACTCCCCTATTAATTGGTCCGGGATGCATAATAACGATTTCCTTATCTAAACTATCGAGCATTTTCTTGTTTACCCCGAACTGTTGGGTATACTCCCTAGTGGTGGGGAAGTAGCTGATATCCAAACGCTCGTTCTGTATGCGCAGCATATTGGCCACGTCGCACCATTCAAGCGCCTTTCTCAAATCGGTCTCTACACTTACCCCAAGCGACTCAATATATTTGGGCAACAAAGTCTTAGGGCCACAGACCTTAACCTCGGCACCTTGCAATTTTAAGGCAAAAATATTTGACAGGGCCACCCTAGAGTGAAGAATATCACCAACAATAACAACTTTCTTACCTGCCACATCACCGAGTTTTTCACGAATGGAGTAAGAGTCCAACAATGCCTGTGTCGGGTGCTCATGGGCCCCGTCACCCGCATTTACAATACTCGCGTTCACGTGTTTGGACAAAAAAATGCCCGCCCCGGGGTTCGGATGGCGCATGACCACCATGTCGACCTTCATCGAAAGAATATTGTTAACGGTATCTATAAGGGTTTCCCCTTTTTTTACCGATGATTGGCCCGCCGAAAAGTTAATGACATCCGCCGACAATCTTTTTTCGGCAAGTTCAAAAGATAATTTGGTTCGCGTACTGTTCTCAAAAAAGATATTGGCAATGGTAATGTCACGTAGTGACGGTACTTTTTTGATGGAACGGTTGATTACCTCTTTAAAATGATCGGCGGTCTCAAATATGAGATGAATATCTTTTTCATTTAGATATTTGATTCCTAATAAGTGTTTTACACTCAGTTCCGCCATTGTTATTTATTTATCAAATATATCACGTCTTCACCGTCGTTCTCCTTCCAGAGCACCTTAACTTTTTCATCGTTGATAGCATCGACTTGACGCCCCCTGTAATTGGGCTGAATAGGCAAGTGCCTACTGAACCGTCTATCGATAAGGGTCAACAACTCTATTTCCGAAGGCCTGCCGAAAGACTGGATGGCCGTAAGGGCCGAACGAATACTCCGCCCGGTATACAGAACATCATCAATAAGGACGACCTTTTTATCTTCGACCAAAAAGTCGATTTTGGTCTTGGTTGCCTCCAAGGTCTTATCGCCCCTCCTAAAATCGTCCCTATAGAAGGTAATATCAAGAAAACCTGATTTAATTTCCTTTACACCATATTCCTCCTTCAATATTTTGGTCAATCTTTCCGCCACGAAGGTGCCCCTAGGCTGTATACCTATGAGTACGGTGTCTTTAAAATCAAGGTGATTTTCGAGGAGTTGACATGCCAAACGATGGAGTATGATGTTTATTTCTTTTTCAGAAAGAAGTACTTTTTGCCCCATACTGCTTTGTTGGTTTAGCTTGACAAAAATAGCGATTTCTAGTTAGAAAAAAAGAGTCTTTACAAATGTATCGGTTTTTCTTTTCACATATGAAGCTTCTTTTTCCGCCCTTTTTAGCCTTACAAAGCCACAACTCATGCCTAATGAAGTGGTTAACCCAAAAATAAATCAAAAAAAAATCTCCGCAACCCATTGGGCTACGGAGATCTGTAATCTATAAGTGAAAAGACTTATTTAGTCTTACCTTCCATCTTATCTTTCAAAGCTTGCAATTGCTCGTTAGCATCACCTAAAGTAGGTTTAGCCTCGTCTGCAGCTGCAGCAGCTTTCTTCTGAGCGGCTTTGATGTTACGCTGCTCTTCTTCACGGAAAATAGCGGTGTGGCTTGCAACAACCCTTTTAAAGTCTTTGTTGAACTCAATAATCTTGAATTCAGCCTCTTCGCCTTTACCAAGCTTGCTTCCGTCTTCTTTTTCCAAGTGACGTTGCGGTACAAATGCCGTAATGTCTTCGTTAAAGTCGATGGTAGCACCTTTATCAACGATATCGGTAATGGCCGCCGTGTGAGAAGTTCCGACTGCAAATTCAGCCTCATACTTATCCCATGGGTTTTCAGTTGTCTGTTTGTGACCTAAGCTAAGCTTACGACCTTCAACATCCAACTCCAATACCTCAACCTCCATTTTGTCTCCAACGGATACAAATTCAGATGGGTGCTTGATTTTCTTCGTCCAAGAAAGGTCAGAAATGTAGATCAAACCGTCGATACCTTCTTCCATTTCAACAAAAACGCCGAAGTTGGTAAAGTTTCTTACGATACCTGTGTGTCTTGAACCAACAGGGTATTTCGTAGTAATATCAGTCCATGGGTCTGGCGTCAATTGCTTGATACCAAGAGACATTTTACGATCCTCACGATCTAATGTCAACACCACAGCTTCGACCTCATCACCAACGTTTACGAAGTCTTGGGCAGAACGCAAGTGCGTAGACCATGACATTTCAGAAACGTGGATCAAACCTTCAACACCTTCAACAACCTCGATAAACGCACCGTAATCAGCGATTACAACTACTTTACCTTTTACTTTGTCTCCAATTTTGATTTCGTCGCTCAAGGCATCCCAAGGATGTTTCTCCAATTGCTTCATACCCAACTGGATTCTAGATTTGTTCTCATCAAAATCAAGTATAACAACGTTGATTTTCTGATCCAATTCCACAACCTCGTTCGGGTGGTTGATACGGCTCCAAGAAAGGTCGGTAATGTGCACCAAACCATCAACACCACCAAGGTCAACGAACACACCGTAAGAAGTGATGTTTTTCACAACACCTTCTAACACCTGTCCTTTTTCCAATTGGCTGATGATCTCTTTCTTCTGCTCTTCGATATCGGCTTCGATCAAGGCTTTGTGAGATACTACAACGTTCTTGAATTCGTGGTTGATCTTAACCACTTTGAATTCCATTGTCTTACCTACGTATTGATCGTAGTCACGAATAGGCTTCACATCGATTTGAGAACCTGGCAAGAACGCTTCGATGCCAAAAACATCAACGATCATACCACCTTTAGTTCTACACTTAACGAAACCACTAACAATTTCTTCTTTATCGTGGGCCGCATTCACACGGTCCCAAGCCATAATAGTTCTGGCCTTTCTGTGCGAAAGTACCAATTGGCCACTTTTATCTTCACGTATATCGATAAGAACTTCAACCTTATCACCCACTTTTAAGTTTGGGTTGTAACGGAATTCGTTCAACGAAATAACACCTTCAGATTTGGCATTGATGTCTATGATCGCCTCACGGTCGGTCAAATAGACGACTTTACCTTCAACTACCTCTTCATCGGCAGTGTCTACGAAGTTTTCAGCTACCAACTTTTCAAATTCCTCTAATTTAGAGTCATCTACTCGTTCGATACCTTCTTCGTACTTGTCCCAATCAAAATTTTCCAAAAATTCTTTTGGATCTTGTTTCGGAGCTTGTTCTTTTACTTCTTGTTTTGCTTCGGCAGTTTCTTCTACCTGAGCTGTTGTTTTTTCTTCAGCCATTTGCTGATGTTCAATTTGTATTCCACGACGTCACAAGAGTTAAACAATGATCGTAGAAGTTGTTATATGTCAATTTTTCATCTATCCTTTTTTCTCTTGATGACTTTGCAAAAAAGGTGTGCAAAAATACATCTTTTTTATTAGTCTACCAACCCTTAGGCCCAAGCATTCCCGTTTAAGCCATATTTTATACCATTTTATACATAAAACACTGGATTTATCGTTATCTTAGAAATTCAAATATTAACCATTAGAAAAAAGAAATCAATTATGAGTGTTAAAGCAAAATATCAAGAGGTTTTAAATCTTGGTGAGCAACTAGGTATAAAGAATGGCGACGTTAAGGAAGAAAGCGGCGTTTTAAAGATAAAAGGAGAAGCCGGAACCCAATACGAAAAAAACCTATTATGGGACAAAATCAAGCAATTGGGCGGTGAAAATCCTTCTGACGTACAGGCGAATATTACGGTTTCCGATACTTCGGTCTACCACAGACATACCGTCAAAAGCGGCGAATCTTTGAGCAAAATTGCCAAGCAATATTATGGTGACCCAATGAAGTACAAGCAAATCTTTGCGGCCAATACGGGCGTACTTGACAATCCTGATGTAATTCACCCAGATCAAGTTCTTGTTATTCCGAATATCTAAGGATAAACCGAAGGAAAATAAAAAACCTGTCAGAAACAAATCTGACAGGTTTTTTTATGCTCTTTCTATAAAACGCCTGGCTATGCTCAACAAGCGCTCGAACTGTTCTTTCAAGCCCATATCGCTATTGTCGAACTCAATGGCATCATCGGCTTTCCGCAGTGGGGAAAACTCACGGTTGGAGTCGATGTAATCCCGTTTCTGTACATTTTCGAGTACTTCTTCGTAAGAGACCTTCTCCCCCCTATCCAACAGCTCCTTGTACCTACGGGTAGCACGTGCCTGGGGCGATGCGGTCATAAAGACCTTGAGCTCGGCATCGGGAAAGACCACGGTACCGATATCCCTACCGTCCATAACCACGCCTTTTTCCTTGCCCATCTCCTTTTGCATCTCTACCAGTTTGTAGCGCACCTGTTCAATTTCCGCTACTCGGCTCACATAATTAGAGACCTCGAGCGTACGTATCTGTTTCTCGATGTTTTCCCCGTTAAGGTACATTTCCGAGAACCCCAATGCTTCATTGGGTTCGAACCGCAATTTTATTTTGGGAAGCAATTGTACCAAATCTTCCAGTTTTTCGCTTTCACCTCCTATAAAACCGTTACGCATGGCGAACAAGGTTACCGCCCTGTACATGGCCCCTGTATCTACATAAACATAACCTAGGGCCTTGGCCAATTGTTTGGCCAAGGTACTTTTACCGGTAGAAGAAAAGCCATCGATGGCAATCGTAATCTTAGACATTAGAGTTTTTTAGCATTCTTAACCTTTTGCCCTGTAATAGCAATATCTATTACTTCGTGCATATCGGTAACATAATGGAATTTGAGACCCTTAAGATACTCTTTTTTTATTTCCAAGATATCCTTTTCGTTGTCTTTGCAAAGAATAATCTCCTTGATTCTGGCCCGTTTGGCCGCTAGGATTTTTTCTTTGATACCCCCCACTGGCAAGACCTTGCCACGAAGCGTAATCTCCCCGGTCATGGCCAGGCTCTTCTTCACTTTCTTTTGTGTAAACAATGAAACCAGTGAGGTCAACATGGTTACACCGGCACTTGGCCCGTCTTTTGGGGTAGCCCCTTCCGGCACGTGAATATGCACATTGTACTTATCGAACACTTCTGAATCGATGCCAAATCTTTCGGCATTCGATTTAATATATTCCATAGCGATCGTTGCCGATTCCTTCATCACCTTACCCAAATTACCGGTAATGTTCAAGGCGCCCTTTCCTTTTGACAGAATGGATTCGATAAAAAGAATATCCCCTCCAACACTTGTCCACGCAAGGCCGGTTACAACCCCTGCAATATCGTTATTCTCGTACTTATCGCGTTCCAAGCGGGCAGGCCCCAATACCTTTTCAACAATCGCATTGGTAACCTTTACCTCGTACTCTTCTTCAATGGCGATATTCTTGGCCGCATAGCGCACCATTTTGGCAATCTGTTTCTCTAATGAACGTACACCCGATTCACGCGTATACCCTTCAACGATCTTCTCTAATTGCGGCTTGCCTATCGTCAGGTCTTTTGAAGTAAGACCGTGCTCCTTCAATTGCTTCGGAAGCAAATGTCGTTTGGCAATTTCCACTTTTTCCTCAATGGTATAGCCCGTAACGTTTATTATCTCCATTCGATCACGAAGTGCGGGTTGAATGGTAGACAAGTTGTTGGCCGTGGCAATGAACATTACTTTTGACAAGTCGTAGCCCATTTCAAGGAAATTGTCGTAAAACTCATTGTTCTGCTCCGGATCCAAAACTTCCAACATGGCGGACGACGGGTCGCCTTGATGACTACTAGAGAGTTTATCTATCTCATCAAGAATAAAGACCGGGTTGGAAGTACCCGCCTTTTTAAGGCTTTGTACGATCCTACCGGGCATGGCCCCGATATAGGTTTTACGGTGTCCGCGTATTTCCGCTTCATCCCTTAATCCACCCAAGGATATCCTTACGTATTCACGTCCCAAAGCTTCGGCAACCGATTTCCCCAAAGAGGTCTTACCCACCCCAGGAGGGCCGTAAAGACATAATATGGGGGATTTCATATCATTCCTCAATTTTAGAACCGCCAGATACTCGATAATCCTTTGTTTGACATCTTCCAATCCGTAATGATCACGGTCCAATATTCGCTGGGCCCTTTTCAAATCGAATTTATCCTTTGAAAACTCGTTCCAAGGCAAATCCAAAAACAGGTCTAAATAGTTTCTTTGGATCGAATATTCCGCCACTTGCGGATTCATTCGTTGCATCTTTGACAATTCCTTATCAAAATGCTCCTTGACCTTATCATCCCACTTTTTCTTTTTGGCCTTCTTGCGCATCTCGAAGATTTCATCATCATGTGAAACCCCTCCCAATTCTTCCTGAATGGTCTTCATTTGCTGATGCAAGAAATATTCGCGCTGTTGTTGGTCCATATCGTTACGCACCTTCGATTGAATATCGTTCTTGAGCTCCAATTTCTGTAGCTCAAGGTTCATATGCTTTAAGGTGGCAAGGGCACGCTCTTGTAGGTTGTTGATTTCAAGAAGTTCTTGCTTATCGTCTACATTGAGGTTCAAGTTGCTCGAAACAAAATTGATCAAGAACGAATTGCTTTGAATGTTCTTTATAGCGAAAGAAGCTTCACTCGGGATATTGGGATTATCTCGAATAATACGAAGCGCCAAATCTTTGATCGACTCTATAATCGCCAAAAATTCGGGATCGTTATGATCAGGTCTCTCTTCCGAGGTTTCCCTAACGGTAGCGGTTATATATGGCTTCTCGGTTAATACCTCGGCCACTTCAAAACGCTTTTTCCCTTGTAAGATTACGGTCGTATTCCCATCGGGCATTTTGAGCACCCTTAGGATCCGTGCCACCGTACCCAATACATTAATATCGTTAACGGTGGGTTTTTCGGTATCCTTATCTTTTTGCGACACCACACCTATTACCTTCGAACCGTTGTTCGCATCTTTGATCAAGTTGATCGAACTATCCCTTCCCGCGGTAATAGGAATAACCACCCCAGGAAAGAGTACCGTGTTACGAAGCGGAAGTATCGGAAGTGTTTCTGGCAACACCTCGTTGCTCATTTCCTCTTCATCCTCAGAGGTCAAAAGTGGTATTAGCTCAGCATCTTCATCGATGGACTGTAGCGACATATTGTCAAAATTCGTGAATTTAGAATCTCCCATAGTATCAATTGCGGTCATTCTGTCATTTTATTGACAGAACCCTTAGTTATCTATTTACATCATATTCATCAAAAGCGCCTTACCTATTGGCCAAACAAAGCCTAGCGCCTTTTCTATCGCTCCATAATGGTCAATTCTTATGCCAGACCGAAAAAACCACGGCGAAATTATTTTTATGACAAACTGTAACAATCCATACCTTATGATCATCTATAAAGAAACCATTCACTTTTTGAGCCAACAAAGAGAACATATCGATACATTGTTACAACAGTGTCTTGACGGGAACCAAAGTGCCCAGCTTGAAGTTTATAACCGCTATTACAAAGCCATGTACAATACGGCTTTGCGGATTATAAAACAAAGCGATGAAGCCGAAGACATTATGCAGGAATCGTTTTTGAACGCGTTCACGAAACTGCACACATTCAAAGGTGAGGTCACATTTGGT
Organism: Zobellia galactanivorans; assembly: GCF_000973105.1. Classification (NCBI taxonomy): domain Bacteria; kingdom Pseudomonadati; phylum Bacteroidota; class Flavobacteriia; order Flavobacteriales; family Flavobacteriaceae; genus Zobellia; species Zobellia galactanivorans. The sequence goes on from NC_015844.1 coordinate 650,577, forward strand.
TCTTGGTTAAAACGGATTGTAATCAACAACAGTATCTACCATTACAGAAAACGTTCAAAAAAGAACGAGGTTGCCCTGGAAGATGTGTTACACAAGGTCGAAGACAATGAAGTAGATGCTAGCGGCCCCCATGAGTTTACGGAACTGAAGGCTCAAAAAGTGATGGAAACCATGAAGCGGCTTAAAGACAACTATCGAATTTCTTTGACCTTATATCTTATTGAAGGTTATGATTATGAGGAGATTTGCGAAATAATGAATATGAGTTATGCCAATTGCAGAACGACTATTTCAAGGGCCAAAGAAAGCCTTAGAAATAAATTGATACAAGCTTGACCTATGAAAAAAGATAATATAGACCACCTTTTTGAAGACCTGAACGGTTCATTTGACCATGAAACCCCGGCAGCAGGCCATGAACTGAGGTTTCTTCAAAAATTGAACGCCCAAAAGGGTTCGATCAGTTTGAAGACCCAAAAAAGAACATGGTACAGACCCATGGGCATTGCCGCCTGTTTACTGGTACTCCTTGCGCTCGGAATAGGCCTTTTTCGGCCCGAGCCCTCCTTAGAGGAAAAAGTGGCCAAAATATCACCGGAGATTTCAAGAACCGGATTTTATTTCGCCAGCCTGATCGAAGAGCAGGTAAACGAGCTACAAAACGAAACCTCCCCCGAAACAAAGAAAATCGTAGATGACACTATGGTTCAGCTCAATAAATTGGAAGCCGATTACAAACAACTGGAAGAAGACCTTATCAATGGGGGCAATAGCAAGGCCATTCTAAGCGCCATGATTACCAATTTCCAGACCCGCATCAATCTTTTGGAAGATGTTCTCGACACCATTGAAACTATTAAAAATTTAAAAAAATACGATGACAGCACAACAATATAAAACCTTAGTCCTTTTGTTTTTGACCCTACCCCTCTACTTGTTTCCCCACGAGGGCAAGCTCAAGGGGCGCTACACCAAGGAAAAGACCATCAAGAAAGAATTTGAGGTCAACAGCGATGCCCTCTTGGAGGTCAACAACAGCTACGGAAACCTTAATATCACTTCTTGGAACGAGAACCGCATCCTCATAGAGGTACATATCAAAACGAGCAGTAACAACGAAGAAAAGGCCCAAGAAAAATTAGACCAAATTTCCGTCGATTTCGACGCCAGCAATAGTGTTGTCTCGGCAAGGACCATATTTAACGACCACAAAAGTAGCTGGGGTTGGAGCTGGGGAAAAAGCAGCAATGTAAACATGCAGATCAACTACACGATCAAGCTACCGATAAAGAGCAGTGTAGACCTTGACAACGACTATGGCAGCATAAACCTCGACCGAATAGACGGACACGCCAAAATAAGTTGCGATTATGGCCGCTTGGATATCGGAGAGCTCAGGGGCCGGAACAACCAATTGAATTTTGATTACACCTCTAAATCAACCATTTCATATATAAACAGCGGAAAAATATCGGCAGATTACTCGGGGTTCAATATAGCGAAAGCCGGAAACCTGACCATAAGTGCCGATTACACCAATAGTTCGGTCGAACAAATGGAAAACCTGCAATATTCGAGTAATTACGGTAAGATTGAAATAGGCGAAGTCAAAAACGTACAAGGTTCGGGAGATTACATCAATGTACAATTAGGAAGCGTTCACGGCAACCTCGATATTTCGGCCGACTATGGTTCCCTAAAAATAAGCCGTTTATCGGAAGATGCGGGCAACGTAGAGATCAGGGCCGATTATACCAGCATAAAAATTGGCTATGCCCCCGATTATCGATTTAATTTTGAAATCAAAACCTCATATGCCGGAGTGAGCGGTATAGACGATTTTGAAATCAATATCAGGGAAGAAAAAAACACAAGTACCTATTACAAGGGCTTTCACGGCTCGCCACAGGGAACCAATTCGCTTTCTGTCGTGAGCAACTACGGAGGCATCTCATTCTTTAGAAATTAACACATCATCAAAATCATATTTAAAACAGAAAGTCATGAAAAATTTAATCTTAGTAAGTGTAGCCTTCATAAGTTTTTCCTGCTCGGCACAATGGGGCAAGAGCGTTAAGGGCAACGGCCACATGGTCAGCATAGAACGCACGGTCGGCAACTATGACGCCATTGCCGTATCGGGCTGGTTCGATGTTGACCTCGTAAGCGGAAGCGAGGGCGAACTGACCATCAAAGGCGAAGAAAACCTATTGAAACATATCATTACAAAAGTAGATCACGGCAAGCTGGTCATCAAGGTTGAACGCGGTGTAAACCTAAAACCTTCTTTACGCAATAAAAGCATACAGATAAAAGTGCCGGTAGAAAGTATAGACGCCCTAAGTCTATCGGGTTCGGGCGACATTGTAGGCCATCTCCCCCTAAAGACACCTCAACTCAAAACATCGATGTCGGGTTCAGGCGACATTACCCTTGACGTAGATACGGATACCCTGACCGCCACCATGTCGGGGTCCGGCGATATGAACCTCTCAGGAAACACCCATCATTTTGAAGCCAGTATTTCAGGTTCGGGCGACATCAAGGCCTACGAGCTGGAGGCCGATATCGTGGAAGCCACGGTTTCGGGATCGGCCGATATCAAGGTCACGGCCAATGAAAAATTAAAGGCAAGGGTTTCAGGCTCGGGAGATATCAGCTATCGCGGCAACCCGAAAAAGGTAGACAGCAAAGTATCGGGGTCGGGCGACATTTCAAAAGAATAACACATCAAAAAACGAGTATAACAGTCATCGATCAAGCCTCTTTTTAAGGGGCTTTTTTATTGACCCGTGTCAAGAGAATCATCCCCACTAGAAAAAACAGTCCCAAGAAAATAATTGAATACCTAATGCTTCCCGTAAGCTGTGCAATGTACCCATAGCTCAACATCCCGATAACAATCCCTATTTTTTCGGAGACATCGTAAAAGCTAAAATAAGAAGTGGTATCTACCGCATCTTCCGGCAAGAGCTTAGAATAGGTTGACCTAGAAAGGGACTGTATACCCCCCATCACAAGACCAACGGCCGAAGCCGTGATATAAAATTCCATCGGCGTCGTAATCGTATAGGCAAAAACGCAAATGATGATCCAAATAACATTTAATACAATCAATGTATTGATATTCCCAAAACGCGTTGAACAACGTGAGGTTACGTAAGCCCCTAAAACCGCAACGATTTGAATCAGCAAAATACTCACAATGAGTCCCGTAGTGGAATCGGTCTTGCCCCAATCAAGTTCTTCTATACCAAAATACGTAGCCACCAACATAATGGTCTGCACGGCCATACTGTATACAAAAAATGCACCCAAATACCTTTTTAACGGTATATTGGCCTTGATCTTTGACCAAATCAATTTCAATTCCTTAAACCCGTTGAACAGAATATCCTTGGTAAAATTTTCCTTTTTATTTCCTTTTGGCAAGTGGTAGTAGGTATACTGACTAAAACCGATCCACCACAAACCGGTCAATACAAATGAAAGCCGGGTCGGTGTAGATTCATCCTCAAAACCGAAGGTGTCAAACTTTAAGATCATCGCCAAACAAATAACCAAAAGCAATACACTACCGATATAGCCCAAAGAATACCCTTTGGCACTAATGGCATCTTGCTGTTCGGGAAAAGCAATATCGGGCAGATACGAGTTATAGAATACCAAGCTCGACCAAAAACCGATCAATGCCATAAAATAACACAGCAAACCAAACCAAAGGTGGTCCATATTAAACCAATAAAGTCCGATAGACGAGAAGGCCCCCAAATAGCAAAAGAATTTCATGAACATTTTCTTGTTCCCTACATAATCTGCTATCCCACTTAAAAGCGGACTCAAAAAGGAGACCATCAAAAATGCGGCTGCCGTCACATAACTGATCAAAGTATCGTTATTAAAATCGATGCCCAAGAAACGGACCGTGTCGTCAAGCACTTTACCGTCTTCGTCTTTCACCAAAGTGAGTGCCCCATAAAAGATAGGAAATATGGCAGATGAGATTACCAGGTTGTAAACTGAATTGGCCCAATCATAGAAAGCCCAAGCATTCAGGAGTTTTTTACTTCCTTTTGGAAGGATAGTTTTTGGCATAATGGTATCAATAAAAAAACCGTTCTTTTTTAAGAACGGTTTTAAATATACAATAATTGCAATTATTTACTTTTGAAACGAGGTTACCCCAAACTTCTTGGCCTCGGCCCTGGCCGCTGGCGCCCATTCCGTAAGGTTATTGATCCTTGTATCGTTCGACGGGTGGGTACTCATAAACTCAGGTGGAGCCTCTCCCCCACTGTTGGCCTTCATTCGCTTCCACAGTTCAGCAGCTTCTGCGGGGTCATACCCTGCAATGGCCATAATCTGTAGACCGATACGGTCCGCTTCGGTTTCATGGCTTCGACTAAAAGGCAACATCACCCCCACTTGGGAACCAACAGCATAAGCTTGATTGAACATATCTCTTTTTTCAGGGTCTTGTATGGCGACGCTACCGGCCACAGCGCCCAATTGCTGCAATGTACCGGCACTCATACGCTGTGCCCCGTGATCGGCCAAGGCATGAGCCACCTCATGACCCATTACCACGGCAATACCTGCCTCTCCCTTACAAATGGGCAAGATACCGGTATAAAAAACAATTTTCCCGCCGGGCATACACCAAGCATTGACCGTTTCGTCATTTACTAGGTTATACTCCCATTGATAATCTTTGAGATAACCCGAATAACCATTGGCGGTCAACCATCTTTCCGCAGCAGACGATATGCGCTGGCCTACCTTCGTGATCATTTTAGCATCGGCCGTATTCTCTACCACCTTGTTTTCCGTCAAGAATTGATCATACTGGGCAAATGCAGTCGGAAAAATTTGACTGTTTGGATAAAAATTCAATACTTTTTTACCTGTAAACGGATTCGTTTTACAAGCTGCTACCCCTAAAAACAGGGCGAAAACTAAAATTATCTTTCTCATTATGGTCGTGTTTAGATCCGTAAAATACAAAAATCTTATTTTGCGGTAATACGCAATTGAGTAAAGTCTTTGTTTACGATTATAATATTCCCCCCATTCGGCATAACGTCTTCAATAGCCACTTTTTCGTTGTCGAGCTGAACCTCTCCTATTTTGAACGGGAGTCCGTGTAACTTGATCTTAAACGTTTCATAGTTTGTAATGAAGGCCCCATCCTTAAATTGTTGAATGGTCAATTCATTTGTCTTACCTAAAAGCTTAAAGTTTCTCAAGCTATATTTTCCGTTTTCGTAAGCATAACCATCACCTGCATCTTCATAAACGGTAGAGTTTTCGGCCCCTTCCGCAAAATAAACATCCAATACCAGCTCTTTGATCTCAAGCTCGCCCACATACTGCTGTACAGGATATTTTGGAATAATGGCCCCGGCCTTTATGAACAAGGGTATCTTATCGATGTCGGCAACGACCCATTTTTCTTTTCCACCCTCTACGACCTCATCGTTCCAAAAATTATACCAATTGCCACGAGGAATGTACATTCTTCGTCCTTTTGCATTGGGCTCTTGAATCGGGCAGACCAAAATCTGCTCCCCAAAAATAAACTCATCGGTTCTGAAATGGGTCTGTGTATCTTCTTGGTCGTAACATACGATAGGAAGCAACATCGGGGTGCCTTCTTTTGAGTACCTCCAGAACATCGTGTAGAGATAAGGCAATAATTCGTACCTCAATTCGATGAACTTTCTAACAATATCGGTGATTTCCTTTCCAAACGACCAAGGTTCCTGGTCGCCGTGATCCCCACTGGAGTGTACCCTACAGAAGGGGTGGAAAATACCCAATTGGATCCATCGGGCAAAAAGTTCGCCGTTGGGTTGCTCGGCAAAGCCCCCTATATCGGACCCAACAAAGGAATAACCACTCATACACATTCGTTGCATCTGTACATTGGCGATCCACAAATGTTCCCACGTAGCTACATTATCTCCCGTCCATGTCGAGGCAAAACGCTGTGTACCCGAATAAGCGGCCCTAGTGATGACCAAAGGCCGTTTGGGGTATACATATCTTTTGACCCCTTCGTAGGTCGCCCTTACCATTTGCATTCCATAAACATTATGGGCCTTTCTATGGCTACTGGGGTGGCCGTCGTAATCATGACGGGTATCGAGCGGAGCTGTCTTTGTAGGCACCTCCATAACCGCAGGTTCGTTCATGTCGTTCCAAACGGCATGAACGCCTATCTCGGCCATAAATTCTTTATAGAGTTCGGCCCACCACTCGCGAACTTCAGGATTGGTAAAATCAGGGAAGTTACATTCCCCTGGCCAAACCTTACCTTTCATTCTTGGGCCATCGGCACGCTTACAGAAGTAATCGTTTTCAACCGCTTCCTGGTATACCCAGTAGTCTTTATCTATTTTAATACCCGGATCGATCATGACCACGGTCTTAAACCCATCTTCGCTAAGTTCATTGATCATACGTTTCGGATCGGGAAACCTGGTCTTGTCCCAAGTAAAACACCTAAATCCATCCATATAATCGATATCCAAATAAATGGCATCACAGGGAATTTTAAGATCCCTGAACTGCTTGGCTATATCTTTTACGTTACTCTCTGGGAAATAGCTCCATTTTGACTGGTGATAGCCCATAGCCCATAAAGGAGGAAGCTCTGGCGCCCCGGTCAGGTTTGTATAGGCCTTGACCACTTTGTGCATTTCGGGGCCATAGAAGAAATAGTAGTTCATTTCTCCCCCATCGGCCCAGAAACTGGTAGTGGAACGACGTTCATGGGCAAAATCGAAATCGGTTCTGAAACTGTTGTCAAAGAAAATACCATACGATTGGCCATTATGTAGGCCAATGTAAAACGGTATCGCTTTGTAAAGTGGATCTTGATCCTTACCGTAGGCATATTGATCGGTAACCCAGTTACAAACCCTTTTCCCCTTAAGGTTACTGTGCGTAGCCTTATCGCCCATACCGTAAAAGCTTTCGGTATTTTGGGTGATCTTGCTCATTTTAACGGTGTTGCCCCCGTATTCGTAGTTCTCCTCCCAATGAAAACCCAATTCGTCTTCATTGATGATATTACCCTTGAGATCCGATACTTGGGTACGTAAGGTTTTCTTATCTACAAGCACCTTGAGCCTTGCGGTCTCAATAATATATTCCGTTTGGTTCTCCGTACAGTCGAGATGACTGTATCCCCGACTTGCGTTAGGATCTACCGCATATGAAAAATCAGGTTGAAAGGCATGCTCGGTAGCATATCTGAACCTGATCGTTCTATCTTGAATTACGGTAATTTCTAAGACCACTCCGTTTTCAGTGGTAAAATAGAATTTATCTTTATCCCTCACATAATCTACAATATGATTTGGATAGAGATTCCCTTTATATTCTAGCTCAGTATTGGTTATCATGTATTGAGTATTTAAAGACTAACAAAAAAAAGACTTTAAACCTTAATAACGAAATGATTTTACATCCATTTACGAACTATTATCATTATAATAGGCCCGACTATTGAAAAATAACAATCCCCAATGGCGGAATGGTCATTTCTACCGATTGTTCACGCCCGTGCCAAACCTTTTTCTGAATGGCCGATATATTGGGCTGAACGCCCGACCCACCGTACTTTTCGTCATCACTGTTCAAAATAACTTTCAACTTTCCAGAAGATTTGGGTATACCCACCCTGTAGTTTTCCCTTAGAACCGGGGTAAAATTACAGGCGATGAATATATCGTCTTTGGTGTCATGCCCCCGTCGAATATAGGTCAACACCGAGTTTTCATGGTCTCCGTAATCGATCCACTGAAAACCATCGGGACTGAACTGTTTTTGGTACAGGGCCGGAAAGTCCCTATACACCTTGTTCAGATCTTTTATCAATTCTTGTACGCCCGAATGCACTTTGTACTGGGTAAGATGCCAATCTAACCCCTTTTGAAAGTTCCACTCGCTGGTCTGCCCAAATTCGCCCCCCATAAAAATAAGGTTCGTGCCCGGGTGCGTAAACATATAACCGAACATCAAACGCAGATTGGCAAAACGCTGCCATTCATCACCTGGCATACGATACACCAACGATTGTTTGCCATACACCACCTCATCGTGCGAAAAGGGTAGCATAAAGTTTTCGGTAAAGGCATAGGTCATACTGAACGTAAGATCGTTCTGGTGGTGTTTTCGGTATATCGATTCTTTTTTAAAATATTCCAAGGTATCGTGCATCCACCCCATCATCCACTTCATACCAAAACCAAGGCCTCCGTACATTACGGGTTTTGACACCCCTGAAAATGCCGTTGATTCTTCGGCAATGGTCTGCACATCGGGAAAACTGCCGTAAACTGCCTCATTAAATTCCCTAATGAAAGACAAGGCCTCAAGGTTTTCGTTATTTCCGTACATATTCGGCTCCCATTCCCCTTCCTCACGAGAGTAATCAAGATAGAGCATAGAAGCCACCGCATCGACACGTAAGGCGTCGGCATGGTAGTGATCCAACCAAAACAGGGCGTTACTGATCAAAAAGGCCCGCACCTCGTTTCTTCCATAATTAAAGATCAAACTCTTCCAATCGGGATGGTAGCCCCTTCTTCTATCTGGATGTTCATACAAATGCGACCCATCAAAGAAACCAAGGCCGTGGGCATCCTCAGGAAAATGAGAAGGAACCCAATCCAATATCACTCCTATTTCAGCTTGGTGCAATGCATCTACCAATAATTTAAAGCCTTCAGGGTCACCGAATCTTGAAGTCGGCGCAAAATATCCCGTTAACTGATAGCCCCATGAAGGATCGTACGGATACTCCATTATCGGCATGAATTCAATATGGGTAAAGCCCATTTCCTTAACATAGGCCACTAAGTCTTTGGCCATTTGCCCGTAAGTGAGAAAATTTCCGTCCTTATCGCGTTTCCAAGAACCTAAATGCACTTCGTATACCGAAAACGGGGCATCTAGCGCATTTTTTTTCTTTCGTACGTTCTCCATCCACTTCTTATCCTTCCACTGGTAGTCTTGCTCCCATACGATAGAAGCGGTTTTAGGCGGGTGTTCACAATAACGGGCAAAAGGATCGGCCTTTTCCGTAACGGCCCCATGATTGTTCGAATAGATCTTGTACTTGTAAAGTTCACCCACCCCTATATCGGGTATAAAACCTTCCCAAATACCACTCCCGTCCCAACGAACGTTGAGCATATGCTTTTCATCATCCCAATCATTGAAGTTCCCGATAACGGATACCGAGCGTGCCGATGGCGCCCAAACGGCAAAATAAGTTCCTTTGACCCCTTCAAATTCTACAAGGTGGGAACCTAATTTTTCGTACAATCTAAAATGCTTTCCCGACTTAAAAAGATCAATATCAAATTCGGAAAAAAGACTGAAAACGGTAACTTGCGGCATAGTGTTCAAATATTTTAGGTAGTTAAGACAAATCTAAGCAACTTTACAAAAAAAGCTTTAGCTTATTGCCGATTAACTTTGAATCGATAATTCAATGTTACAAATAAAAAGATACGAATAATATAAAAAGTGGAACACTTTTTGAAAACATCTTTTACATTCTGCCAATATGGCTCATATTATTAAATTACGGAATTATGAAAAAAACACTTCTTTTACTCGGCACATTTGTTACCCTATTCTTTATTTCATGTGAAGGCCCAACAGGTCCTCGGGGATATGACGGACTTGATGGCCGTGATGGGGCTGACGGTTTAGATGGCCGTGAAGCCCAAGTTTTTGAAGTAGAGGATGTAGATTTTAACTATATCGCCGAAAACAATTTATACGAAACCATTCTCGTCTTTGAAGATTTCACCAGTTTCGAAGTCTTACCAAACGACGCCGTGCTCGTATACCAATACGATAGAACGGTTGAATTTGAAGACGGCAATTTAAATGATGTTTGGAATTTAATCCCACAGACCTTCTTTTATGAAGAGGGCAGTATTCAATTTGTACCGGGGCACACCACAAAAGACGTAGAGATCCTTATCACAGGAAACTTCGACCTTTCCGACCTGAGCACCGATATTACCCAAGGACAGATTTTTAGGTTCGTGATCGTTCCCGGACAAGCGGCCGCCAAAATGGATAAAAGCAGTATCACCGCCGTAATGGGCAGCCTTGGCCTTACCGAAGAGGATGTTAAAAAAATGTCCTTGAAGTAAAGCGCTTCCCCCATTTCAGAAAAAACAAGCCCCGTTCTAAAAAGTACGGGGTTTTTACTTTTTTGCAAGGAAACGAAAATCGACCCTAAAACTTAAGGCAAATACCATTAAATTTGAAAGGAAGAGCCGTATGGCCCGTCTAAGCCCTAACATCTTAATATCACGGATACCATGTATAAAAATATAATTTTCGGACTCTGCCTCGTATTTATCGGGTGCAAGGGCAACAGTCAAAAAAAAGAAACCGCCGGGCAGACCGCCCCAAAAAAAGAACAGCGTTTTAGCGTTGTAAAAACGGAAGCGGAATGGCAGAAGGAGTTGACCGAGGCCGAATTCTATGTTCTACGAAAGGCGGCAACCGAAAATCCCTTCAGCAGCGATTTGTTGGAGAACAAAGAAGAAGGCACCTATGTATGCGCGGCCTGCGGTACCGAGCTGTTCAAGAGTAGTACCAAGTTCAAATCAGGTACGGGTTGGCCCAGTTTTTACGAAGAAATAAAAGGAAACGTTGCCTATGACGTAGATTACAAAATCGGTTACAAACGAACCGAGGAACATTGCGCGACCTGCGGAGGCCATTTAGGACATGTTTTTGAGGATGGACCGGAACCAACGGGACTAAGACATTGCGTTAACGGCGTGGCCCTCGATTTTGTTCCCGCCAAAAAAGATTGACACCAAAGGTAGCATATAGATCATAGGATGCTATGGCACAAAGACAAATGACGATATGAGCTATCAAGAACACTTTTTAAACAGCGCCATTTCTGAATTTCGGAAATATAAGGGCATGGGCGACAAAACCTTTGCCCAGCTATCCAACGAAGACCTCTTATGGCAGCCTAGCGAACACTCCAACTGCATTTCACAGATCGTCAAACACATGGTGGGCAACATGCTCAGTAGGTGGACCAACTTTCTCACCGAGGACGGGGAAAAATCGTGGCGCAATCGCGAAAGCGAATTCGAAGCCCCCTACATGACCAAAAGCGAAATGTCGACCGCCTGGGAAGCGGGATGGCAATGCCTTTTTAACGCCTTGGACTCCGTGTCTCCGGAAAATTTCGACCATCCGATAAAAATAAGAAACGAAAGCCACAGCATCGTTGAAGCCATACATAGGCAACTGGCCCATTATAGTGGCCATGTAGGGCAAATTGTATTACTGGCAAAAATACGAAAGGGCGAAAACTGGGTTTCCCTTTCCATTCCCAAAGGCGGCTCGGAGCAGTTCAACAGAACCATGTTCAACAACTAAGCTGTTATGCACACCACAAAATGTTGGTTTTACACTATACCAAACTTGTCCTTTTTAGCACTAGACTTCAATTTTCGTATTAATCTTTCCGTTTGGTTTTGTACTTTTGCACCTGCTTAGCTAAGGCGGGCTTTTAAATTTAGAACAGCAAAAAAATAAAAAATATGAGCAATTTCGATGTTATTGTTTTGGGTAGCGGACCTGGAGGATATGTTACCGCCATTAGAGCCTCACAATTAGGTTTTAAAACGGCCATTATCGAGAAAGAAAGTTTAGGTGGTGTTTGTTTGAATTGGGGTTGTATACCTACCAAGGCATTATTGAAATCGGCTCAGGTTTTTAATTATCTAAAACACGCGGAAGATTACGGCCTTTCCGCTGAAAATGTAGATAAGGATTTTGATGCCGTAGTAAAGAGAAGCCGAGGCGTTGCCGAAGGTATGAGCAAAGGTGTTCAGTTCTTGATGAAGAAGAACAAAATCGAAGTCATCAAAGGCTATGGTACCTTAAAGGCCGGCAAAAAGGTTTCTGTTAAAGATGCCGATGGCAAAGAAACCGAATACAGTGCCGATCACATTATCATTGCTACGGGTGCCCGTAGCCGCGAATTACCTAGTTTACCCCAAGATGGTAAAAAAATTATTGGGTATCGCGAGGCTATGACCTTAAAAGAACAACCAAAATCTATGGTTGTTGTAGGTAGTGGTGCCATCGGTATTGAATTCGCCTATTTCTATAACGCCATGGGTACGGAGGTAACCGTAGTAGAATATCTACCCAACATTGTTCCTGTTGAAGACGAGGATATCTCAAAACAATTAGAACGCAGCTTAAAAAAATCCGGCATAAAAATAAAAACCTCTGCAGAGGTTACTTCTGTTGACACTTCCGGTGACGGCATAAAAGCAACCGTAAAAACGGCTAAAGGCGAAGAGGTTATAGAGGCCGATATCGTTCTTTCCGCCGTTGGTATCAAAACCAATATCGAAAACATAGGTCTTGAGAATGTTGGCATTTCTACCGACAGGGACAAAATATTAGTAAACAATTACTACCAGACCAACATACCAGGTTACTACGCTATTGGCGACGTAACCCCAGGTCAGGCCTTGGCTCACGTTGCCTCTGCCGAAGGTATTCTTTGTGTTGAAAAGATTGCCGACATGCATGTTGAGCCTTTAGATTACGGCAACATTCCCGGATGTACATATTGTTCTCCCGAGATTGCATCCGTAGGTCTTACCGAAAAACAAGCAAGGGAAAAAGGATTGGATATCAAAGTTGGTAAATTTCCTTTCTCGGCCAGTGGTAAAGCAAAAGCAGCTGGTACTCCTGATGGTTTCGTAAAAGTTATTTTTGACGCCAAATATGGTGAGTGGTTAGGATGCCACATGATTGGTGCCGGTGTAACCGATATGATCGCCGAAGCCGTTGTAGCCAGAAAACTTGAAACTACCGGCCATGAAATCTTAAAAGCGGTACACCCTCACCCAACAATGAGTGAAGCCGTTATGGAAGCTGTAGCTGCCGCCTACGACGAGGTGATACACCTGTAATAGACAGAATAAATTACCAATGGGCCTATAAGACCGTGTCGAACACGTCTCATAGGCCCATTATTACATCTTTAAACGAACTTATTTAAAAAATCCATTCCGTATGCTAAGTTTTTTTCGGGTTATAGCTATTTTAGAAGGTATCTCTTATTTGGCCCTATTCGCCGTTACCATGCCGTTAAAATATTTGGCAGATTTACCCATGCCCAACAAATATGTAGGGTATGCACACGGCGCATTGTTCATCGCCTATATCATTTTGGCGGTTGTTCTTTGGATGGAAAAAAAATGGAGCCTCAAAAAAGGAATCATCCTACTTGTAGCTTCCCTCCTTCCCTTTGCCACTTTCTATGTGGAAAAAAAGTACTTGAACGAAGACGCTACATTGGCATAAGATTCCCTTCCGCCGAATTACCTGAAATGTCTTGCAGATAAAAAGGTATAGACAAAGCCCATGGTAATGGTAGACCAGGTACTATCATTTATCGTGATACCTGTGTACGAAAAGTTGAGTTCCGATGTTGGCCCGACTTGGAAACCTATTTGTGGTCGGTAGTAAAATCCGCCATCGTTTCCTTTGTTCAAACCAAAGGCATTTCCAATATCCCCTCCAATAGAAAAAGTTTTTGCCGGCCACAATCTAATCGAAGCCGCAAGTGGTAAAAACTGAACGCTAGGGTAGTCAATAGTAACATTCTGCCCCGTAAACGTTTCGGCAAAGCCGTGAATGATACCGGCTTTTACCCCTAAGTCAAATACTTTGTTCGGAGCCCACATATAGCCTACATCGGCACCGATAACAACACTAACATAATCGTTGTACTCTCCAAGCGGCATACCAGCTTGTGCCCCGATTTTAAAGCCTTCTTGGGCAAATAGTGAAATACAGGAAAAAGTCAGGGTCAGGAATAAACAAAAAGATTTGATCATGGCAATTTAAGATTTGGTTTGTTTGGATCGCTTTATAAGCTAGAGGCTAAACGAAGGTTTTTATCCTTTTGTTGCAACAACAAACCAAAAATCGATGTGCGACAAACGATGAAACGCTTTCAAATAAGTTTCCCTTAAACCAAAAAACTGCCTAAAACAGGTCTGAACAAGCCATTAGGCTATTTTAAAAAACTCTGAATGGCCAAATCATAGCTCTGAAGACCAAAGCCAAGAATCACCCCTTTTGCAACGGGCGAGATGTAAGATACGTGCCTAAATTCTTCGCGCTTATGGGTATTGGAAATATGGACCTCCACCACAGGTGTCGTAACCGCCTTTATAGCATCGCCAATACCTACGGAAGTGTGCGTATAGGCTGCGGCATTCAAGACAATACCGTCATAAGAAAAACCTACTTCCTGTATTTTCCCAATAAGTTCACCTTCTATATTCGATTGAAAATATTCGAGCTGAACGTCTTTGAACTTAAACTGTAAATCAGCAAAATAATCTTCAAAAGTTTTGTTACCGTATACCTCTGGTTCGCGCTTGCCCAACAGATTCAGGTTAGGGCCGTTGATAATGATTAATTTCATATTCCAAAAATAAACTTTTTAATGTGATTTTTAATCCAGACAATGAAAAACGGCCGCTTTAGGCGGCCGTTATATTTATATGGGTCTTGTCAATTACAGGAAGTATACGGCCCCTATCGACACTCCGGCATTATAGGCTTTGGTAATTTCCAATACTTTGGAAAGCCCTAGACCTATTCTAAGCTGAAAATAGAAATTTTCATCCATTCGGTAACCGCCCCCTATGTTCAAGCCTAATTCAAGAGACTCGGTATCTTGTGACTGAAGGTCCTCTTCCCAGTTATCCGCCAAGAGCAAACCTACTTGAGGCCCCAGCTCTACCGCTATTTCATCGGTAATATGGTATTTTCCCATAACCGGTATTTGCAAATAGACCAAATTGGCATTGGAAGGCCCTAAATCGGCACCTTGTAAAGAAAATAACAACTCTGGCTGCACATAAAAATCATCCATAACAGGTATTTCTACCACACCTCCGACATAAGCCCCCACCCTGGCCGAAATGCCATCGAACTCACTACCACGCCATGTGGTGAAATTGATTCCGGTTTTTCCCCCGAAGGAAATATCTCCTGTATTCATTCCTCCCGACGGGCCGGTACCCTGAATTACGGTTTGTGCAACGCTACTTTGTACTCCAAAAAAAACTAACGCCAGAATAGCGCAAAACTTAATTTTCATGATTACAATGGTTTTTGTGAACGCTATTTTCATTAGTCGTCACCCCTTATTTTTACAAAAAAAAAACAGACTTTAAGACCAAGGCAACAACAACGAAAACTAGCATTGGTTCGTTATTATATCGTAACCAAAGATAGAAAACTTTATATACTGTCAGTTATTTAGCTCATTTTTTGATTTTAATTTTTACATCCCCTTATAAAAAACGGATTGCCGTAAACCCTGCAATGGTTAACTTTACCCTATGAATTGGCATGAAGCGCTTCAAGACTACCAACATTACCTAAAAATAGAACGGGGCCTATCGAAAAACTCGATTACCAACTACACTTTGGACATTACCAAGCTCATGGGTTTTCTAGATGCGAGTTCCTTAAGCGATAGCCCTGTAAAAATCAAAAAGGAAGTTTTACAGCAGTTCGTCTATCAGGTGGCGAAGACCATGAACCCAAGGTCACAGGCACGTATTATATCAGGACTCAAAAGTTTTTTCAACTATTTGGTTTTTGAAGACTATAGGGACGACAATCCGATGGACCTGATCGAATCACCCAAGATAGGCCGCAAACTACCGGATACCCTATCGGAAGATGAGATCAACGCCCTAATCGAAGCAATAGACCTTTCAAAACCCGAAGGCGAGCGGAATCGTGCCATGCTCGAAACACTCTACGGGTGCGGACTCAGGGTATCGGAACTAATCAACCTTAAAATCTCGGACCTGTTTTTTGAGGAAGACTTCATAAAAGTGACGGGTAAAGGAGACAAACAGCGTTTTGTTCCGATTAGCCCCGTCAACAAAAAATACATTGCTATTTACAGAAAGGAGATACGGGTTCACCAAAACATTCAAAAGGGGTTTGAAGACATCCTTTTCCTAAACCGTAGGGGGCGACAGCTTACCCGTGCCATGGTCTTTACCATCATCAAACAACTGGCGGTAAAAATAGACCTAAAAAAAAGCATTAGCCCCCATACTTTCAGACATTCATTTGCCACTCACCTCTTACAAAACGGGGCCGATCTAAGGGCCATTCAACAGATGTTGGGGCACGAAAGTATTACCACTACCGAGGTGTACGTACATGTAGACCGCACACACCTGACCGATGTCATGAACAAATACCACCCGAGAAAGTAGAGGGCATTAAAATTTAATTTTGCTTTTTATCGACAACAAACTCGGCATTCCGTAAGTACCTATATTCGATTTATTGAAGTTCAAATCGTGATTAACTTCCATCATCACATTTTTATTGATGTCGTAGCCAACACCGTTCGTCATGATATAACGTGGCCTGGGTGCATTTGCACCATGCTTATCCAATTCCCGTTCCATTGCAGCCCCGTTTACGAAGTACAGCCTATCGCTAACATAATTTTTTAGTCTCACCGATACCTTTTGAACATCAAAGGTCCTATAGGTGTCATAGTAATTCTGTAGCTCAACCATGAATTTTTCGTCAAATTCATAGCCTATCAAAAACTCCGAGTGCATTTCATTATCCATAAAAACCGGATAAGAATATGCACTTGTATTGAAGTTCGAATTTTCCGTAAGGGGTTCAACACCCTGTAGTGTCTTTTCGGGAGTTTGACACTTTCCAATGGCTACAATAAAAAATATGAATGCAATTCTGATCAATGTAATCATAGCTTGGTTTTGTCATTATAAATATAAGCATACCCCGGGCCAAAAATGGCTGATTTTGACAATTTTAACCTTTGGGTGAAGCCCAAAAAAGCACCTCATTTTCACTTTAAACGCTGTTTTACAGGAAATTTATAAACCGAAAACGTTGTAGTTTAGCCCCATACGCCTACCCCCTCTTTTATTGAATCTACAAGTTCTATATTTAAAAAATAAATAAAGCACATGTACGAAAACACCGAACGAAAATGGTGGAAAGAAGGTATAGTCTATCAAATCTACCCAAGAAGTTTTCAAGATACCACCGGTAACGGTATTGGCGACCTACAGGGCATCATTAAAAGACTCGATTATATAAAAAGCCTAGGTGTCGATATCATTTGGCTGAATCCCGTTTACACTTCCCCCAACGACGATAACGGCTATGATATTTCAAACTATAGGGATATTATGGGCGAGTTCGGAACCATGGAAGACATGGACGAGCTTATGTCCGAAATGAAAAAAAGGGACCTACGCCTGGTCATGGACCTTGTTGTAAACCACAGTAGCGATGAACATCAATGGTTTGTTGAATCGCGAAAATCAAGAGACAACCCTTACCGCGACTACTATCATTGGTGGCCCGCCGAAAAAGGCACTCCCCCAAAACGTTTTAGTTATTTTGACATAGACAGCAATGCGTGGAAGTATGACGCACCTAGCGATTCATATTACCTACACTACTACTCGGCCAAACAACCCGACCTCAAATGGGAAAACCCCAAAGTAAGGGAAGAAGTCTACGACCTTATGAAATTTTGGTTCGACAAAGGCATAGACGGTTTCCGTATGGATGTGATTTCAACCATTTCAAAAGACACCGATTACCCCGAGCTTCCTGAAAAGTACAAGGGCGATTTTATTCCGTACTACGCCGAAGGCCCCCACTTGCACGAGTACCTGCAGGAAATGAATGAAAAAGTTTTGAGCAAGTATGATGTCATGACGGTTGGCGAGGCTCCCGGTGTTCGAAAAGAACAGGCCTTAGACTTTGTTGATGAAGACCGAAACGAACTCAATATGTTCTTTCATTTTGACCTTATGGGCCTTGACCGTGAACCCGGGGAGACCTTTAAGATGAGAAAAGAACCTTGGAAACTCACCGAATTTAAACGGATATTCACGGAATGGGACGAAGTCTTTGTCAAAAAAGGATGGGGAAGCCTTTACTTAAACAACCACGATTTCCCCCGCAGTGTCAGCCGTTGGGGAAGCGACTCTAAGGCGCATTGGAAACACTCGGCCACCCTATTACAAACCTTTCTGCTCTCAATGCGCGGAACCCCCTATTTTTTGTATGGAGAGGAAATAGGAATGACCAACATAAAATTTGACCGTATAACCGACTATCAAGACATTAACACCCTGACCCGCTACGAAAGCATAAAAAAGTCCGGCGGTGACCTGGAAGCTTTTATCAAAAACGAAAAAGATGCCGGAAGGGACAATGCCCGAACTCCCATGCAATGGAATACCGAGCCCCATTCGGGCTTTACCGTAAAAAAACCTTGGTTAAAGGTGAATGAAAATTACAAGGAAGGTATCAACGTTGCAACACAAGAATCGGATAAAGACTCGGTACTCAATTACTTCAGGAACATGGTTCAAGTGCGAAAAGACCATCTCGGACTAGTCTATGGCACCTACCGCTTATTGCTTAAAGACAACGAAAAGGTATATGCTTATGCCCGGGAATGGCAAGGGGAACAATTTTTAGTCCTCCTCAACTTTTCAACCGAACCCAGTTCGGTAAGCATAAATGAATTTTCATTTGAAAAGGCACGCCTCATCATTTCGAACAATCAGGCCGAAAACACCCAAATCGGAAACAATTTTGAACTAGCCCCTTATCAAGCTTCGATTTATAAGGTCTTTTGATTTTTGAACAAAGAATAATCACGCTGATAGGGACGTATAATCAATCGTGCCTCCCTATCAAAGCGTACATAATTGTAGACCCAGTTTACAAAAACCACTACCCTGTTTCTAAACCCGATAAGAAAAAAGAGGTGTATGAACATCCATATGAACCAGGCAAAAACCCCTTGAAACTTATAATGTTTTAGATCCACCACGGCCTTGTTTCGACCTACCGTGGCCATGCTACCCTTGTCTTTATACACAAAAGGCTCCATGGCTTCGTCATGAACCAAACGCAATAGGTTTTCACCCAGGTTACGCCCCTGTTGAATGGCAGGCTGCGCCATCATCGGGTGCCCTTGAGGGGTAGCGTCTGTCTGCATACAAGCTATATCGCCAATGGCAAAAATACGATCATGACCGATCACTTGATTAAACTCATTAACCTTTAAACGGTTGCCGCCCGCTAGAATTTCCTTGGCATCCAGCCCGGCGATAGGCACGCCTTTTACCCCGGCGGCCCACACCAAAGTGGCCGCTTCAAACTTCAGTTCCGTTTTTGTCAAAGCCGTTTTACCATCATAAGTGGTAACCCGTGTATTTTTCCAGATATTGACCCCAAGGCTTTCTAGAAAATCCTCTGCCTTTTTCGAAGCATTATCGCTCATTCCCTTCAATATCCGGTCCCCCGATTGCACGAGGTTGATCTGCGCCCTACGGGTATCTAGATCCGGATAATCTTTAGGAAGGATCCCTTTCTTGATTTCGGCCAAGGCACCGGCCAGCTCCACTCCCGTAGGTCCGCCCCCTACGATTACGAAGTTCATCAACGCATCGCGCTCATGCAAATCATCGGTCAATAGTGCTTGTTCAAAATTCTCGAGTATAAGACTCCTAAGGTTCAACGATTGCGGAATGGTCTTCATGGCCATACCGTTGAGCTCAATTTCGGTATTGCCAAAAAAATTAGTGGTAGAACCTGCGGCAATGACCAAATAATCATAGGACAACTGACCGATATTGGTAACGATAACCTTTGATTCGGGCCTCACTTGCTGTACTTCGGCCAAGCGAAAGTAAAAGTTGCTGTAGTCTTGTAAAATCTTCCGGATCGGATAAGCTATGGAGTCAGGCTCAAGCCCTCCCGTGGAAACCTGATACAGCAAGGGTTGAAACGTATGATAGTTGTTTTTGTCAAGAAGCACGACTTGCACTTCTTTTTTTTTGCTCAATTTCTTGGCCAAGGCCACTCCCCCGAAACCACCACCAACAATTACGATACGCGGTAGACTCAATTTAGGGATGTTAAGTGCATCTATATCTGACATATTCCAAAATATGGGCAAAATTAATCATTCAATACTTACCCCACGGGCAAACCACAGGTTTTATTCCTTTAGGACAAATTAAAACGTAAGAAATTTCATTTCACTATGTAGTGAAATAAAGTTTATTTAACTTTAACTAAAATTCAAAAATGTAACTTTTAAAAATAATCACATCCATCGGACAGTATCATATCACCTTAAAAATCAATGATCTTGATCCCATTTTCAAAAACAACATCTTCAATCACAGCTTAAAATAACCAAATTGACGCTGTAACAATTAATCCTTTAGTGCTACTAATAGTCTAACAACCTACCAACTTGGAGTGAACAAAGAACTGGAACATCAATTTGTTACGGAGCTTGAGAACAATCAAAACATTGTTCACAAGGTTTGCACATTGTATACCCATGATAGGGATTCGCATAAAGACCTGTTTCAAGAAATTACGATACAGCTCTGGAAAGCATACCCTAAATTCAGGGGCGAATCGAAATTCAGTACGTGGATGTACCGTGTAGCGTTGAATACGGCAATTACCCTGTACCGAAAGTCGAAAAGACGTGTTCAGACCCAAGATTATGAGTCCGTAATCTTTAAGATAAAAGCCGACGAATACGACAGTACGGAAGAAGAACAGTTAAAGCTCATGTACAAGGCGGTAAAGCAACTAGGCGATATAGACAAGGCCTTGGTCTTTCTATACCTAGAAGACAAAGACTATCGCGAAATAAGTGAAACCCTCGGTATCAGCGAGGTAAATGCACGAGTGAAGATGAATAGGATCAAGACAAAATTAAGAACGATATTGAATCCTTAAGGATATGATGGACGAACTGGAACTTTTAAAGAAAGACTGGCAAAAGAAGAACGACCAGCTTCCTAAGTTGACCTATAACGAAATACATAAAATGACATGGAAGAAATCCTCTTCCATTGTTAAATGGATACTGATTATCAGCATCCTAGAAATCATATTACCCAATTTACTGTACCTGATTCCTTCCTTTAGGAAAAGTATGAGCATTTACGATAACACCATTGTAGACCAATGCTTCGTCGCCATGACCGTCATCTACTACCTGGTAGTATTCTACTTCGTTTTCCTCTTTTACAAAAGATATAAGGAAATATCGGTTCTCGATAGTGCCAAGGGTCTGATGCGAAAAATTATCAAAACCCGAAGAACGGTAAAATATTACGTAATTTTCTCATTATCCACCATACTCATATTTATAGGCCTGGTAATCATAGGCATCTATCTCAACGATAGTTTTATGGATAACTTTTCGGAAATGGCCGCAAATACCAAAGACGTTTCCCCTGAAAAGTTAAAGACCACCCTAATGGTATCAATGGCGATTATAGGCGTAGTCATGATAGCGTTTTTCGGCGGGGTATACTTTTTGCTCTACGGACTACTCTTGCGCAAGCTCAAGCGCAACTACAAAGAACTAAAAAGACTTGAAATCTAAACTTTATGCCGATTACGGAACCTTCGGAGTTCGTTCTCTTCTTCGTAGGCCATGAGGTCTTCCTTGGAAATAACCTTTAAAAACGATGGGTGTTGTTCAATGGCATACTCCAATTTTTCGATGATGGAGTCGAAAGATTCGTTCTCGTAATCGATATCCAAGGGTTCCTTGATAACCATAGACTGTAGAATTCCCTTTTTCTTGATCCGGAGTCCCTTTTTATCGAAGGAACGTCTAAACCCGTCAATAACTACGGGAACGACAACGGGCCTATATTTTTTGATGATGTGTGCGGTACCTTTTCTCAGGGGTTTCCAAGGCGTGGTAGTACCTTGTGGGAAGGTAATAACCCAACCATCGTTCAAGGCTTTTCCTATATTGGAAATATCGCTCATTTTCACCTGCCTTTTTACATCCTTACCTTCTGAACGCCAAGTCCGCTCTACACTTACAGACCCTGCATAGGCAAAAATCTTGGTCAAAAGACTTTTCTTCATGGTTTCGGCAGCGGCCACATAGTACATGTTCAACTTGGGTTGCCAAATATAGCCCACGTTCTTGATGTTATTATCGCGGCCCTTGAGACTTGCATTGAATACGTGGAACATAGCCACTACATCGGCAAAATAGGTCTGGTGGTTACTTACAAAAAGAACGTTCTTGTCAGGTAACGACCGAATGATCTCAGAACCTTCGACATCAAGACTGTTAAAGCGCTTGTATCGCGAGTGGGTCATAAGTCCCAAAACACGAATAAGCCATTTTTTCAGAAATAAAATATGCCCGAACGGATTTTCTTTGAATATGCCCATAGATTGCAAAAATACGAATTTACCCCTATAAAACCTGTTGTAACAAGGTCTTGATTTCACTTAGCATCATTCCGGTAGCTCCCCAAACTGTATAACCATTTAATTTAAAGGCAGGTACGGGCACATCGGTCGCATAGGAAGTAGTAAGGTTTTCGGTAAAAACATTGGCGTCGTCCATAAAATCGGCCAAACGGACCTCTACCAATTCCTCTACCTCGGTATCTTGCTTGGTAAAAGGCTCGGGACGCATGTAGAGCCCCATATAGGGTCGAACCTCAAAATTACTGGGCGGAATGTAAATTTCGGTAAGCGATTTTACAATTTCAATATGATTCGGGTTTACGCCTACTTCCTCATAGGTTTCCCGCAATGCCGTAGCCCTCATATCCCTATCATTTTCCTCTACCTGTCCGCCAGGAAAACCGATTTGGTTGGAGTGCACATCCTTTGGATGGCTCTTTCTCAAAATAAGCAAAAAGCGGGTCAAGTTGACCTCATCAGGATAGAAAAGCGCCATAACGGCAGCTTTTTTGGTGTTTGCCGACTTTTTACGGGCGGCCTGCAAGTCTTCCAGCCTAAATTGAGGGGCCATTTTTAAATGCGAAGCTTCACCGGGTAAGGGTAGATTCTTTATTTTTGGTATTCGTATGGAGAAATCATCAAAATTCATGACAATCAAAAGTTCTTTTACAGTAACAATATTACTACTTATTTTTCTGGCCTCATGTAGGGAAAATCCTAAAGAAAAGGTAAAAACGCCCCCGACCCGGACAGCAAGCAAAAAAGATTCGGTAACCGTAGACACTTCCGAAACGAAAAAAGAAGAGGAATTTGTGCTCACCGAAGACAATGCCATCGATTTTTTCTTCAATTACCAAAAAGACCTAAAAGCCGACAAAGTAAAAATAACTACCCGTTTCGGCAGCTTTACGGTGCAGCTTTACGATAATGTTCCCTACCACAAGGCCAATTTTATATACCTCGCACGCAAAGGGTATTTCGACAACACCCAATTTCATCGGGTGGTGAAGAATTTCATTATTCAAGGCGGCAACTCAGACGATAGGTTAACAGGGCAAAAAAGAGGTAAGATCGGACGGTATCTTTTACCTCCAGACACACGAAAAGGCCACCGCCACCACAGGGGAACTATTTCAATGCCGAGTAGTGAAATAGACAACCCACATATGTTGGCATCGCCCTACGAATTCTTTATCGTGGTCACCGACCCGGGCTCATACCATCTAGACGGCGACTTTACACCCTTTGGAAAAGTCATACAGGGCATGGACGTGGTGGATGCCATTAACCAAGTAGAAACCGGTGATGGCGATTGGCCCTCACAGAACATTTACATTCAAAAAGCAGAGGTCATAGAATAGTCCGTTCAGCAACTTAACTTTCGATTTTCCTGTAAATATTGGGCAGTGCTATACCGAATTTAACCGCCAATAATCGGGTAACAATGATAATCAGGATGGCCGCAACATAGGCATAGGCACCGTCAAAGGGCAACAGTACCAAAACAAAATAACTGATTCCCCCCAAAATACAGGCGGTAGCATATATTTCCTTCCTTCTGAAAATGACCGGAATTTCATTGCAAAGCATATCGCGAATAACACCCCCAAAACACGCGGTAATGGTACCCAAAGCTATACACATTACGGGCAAGAGATCTATTGCCAAGCCTTTTTCTATACCCAACATCGTAAAAAGGCCTATGCCTATTGTATCGAATAAGAACAGGGTTTTTCTTAAGTATTTCAATTGGCGAACAAAAATAACCGAAAAGATGACCGCCCCGGTAATTACGGTAATGTAGATAGGCTCACGCATCCAAAGTACGGGCGTATTGCCAATGAGCACATCACGAAGGGTACCACCACCCACCGCGGTAACGAAGGCTACGATAAAAATTCCGAACAAGTCGAGTTTTTTGTCCATGGCCACCAAGACCCCGGAAATAGCAAAAGCTATGGTGCCCAAAATATCAATTAGAAAATAAAACATGCATTACAGGGTATTTCTGAGTCAATTCCGTTCACCCCCAGACAAAAGCTATTACCATTTCTAGAGTTGCTGAGTGTAGTAGCTGTAATCCTTGACCACTACATCTACAAAATCAATAGGTTTCATATCGGTCGTAATTTGTGCCACCTTTTTAATTTGATCGCTCAAAGATACGATTACATTATGATTTCCCTTCCGTTTTGCCGATTCGTAAAGCTCTTTAATCGTTTGCATCTCGCTATCTTTAAATACCGTCACTTGGGGAAATTGTGGGGTATAATCCTCAGGCAGGTCACGTAGCAGGGTATCGCTTAACGAAATTCGTTTTTTTTCACTGATTACGGTGGTACCGGCGGCTATATCCCCAACACGCTGACCATTGCCCCGAAACAGAATGGTAAGAACGGCAACACCGCCCGAGCTGAGCACCACATCAATAATCCTTAAGATCCACCGAACGAAATAACTGGAAAAACCGGGCTTTGAACCATCTAACTTTACCACTCGGATCTTCATAAGGGCCTTTCCTACGGTGCGCCCATCGGTAAAAGTTTCAAGGAGCACATAATACAAAAATGCGGGCAGGCTCAAAAGTAGATATAGGGCCCACATATCATTGAAATCCAAATCCATGGCAAGCAACATTACAACAGCAAGTACGGTATAAGCGATGATAACAAAACTATCAACGAGGTAGGCCAACATACGTTCCCCGAGGTGTGCGGTATTCTGGTTTATGGTTATATTTTGGGCCGTTTCTATTTGAAATTGTTCCATAGTTTCGTTTCTTTGGTATAAACCAAACGTTAATGCGCGAGGCCGCCTTTGTAAAACAAAATAAAGACAAATGGGCTACTTTTGAAAGTACCCTGACCAACAAAACGAAGTTGACGCCCGATAAATTGTCCGATCTTTATATAGAGATCACCGACCACCTCAGCTACGCCAAAACTTTTTATCCGGGAAGCAACACAGAGCTCTATTTAAACAATCTGGCCTCCCAGGCCCATCAAAAGATTTACAAGACCAAACGCGAACCCAAAAATCGAATACTCGAATTCTGGAAAACGGAATTTCCGAAAATGTTCTTCTACCACCAAAGGGAGTTACGCATTTCTTTTTTGGTCTTTCTGTTCTTTAGTATGGTCGGAGCCTTTTCTGCGGCCAACGAAGGTACTTTTGTAAGATCGATATTAGGCGATGCCTATGTAAACATGACGCTCGAAAATATTGAAAAGGGCGACCCTATGGCGGTCTACAAGCAAATGGGCGAATTCAACATGTTCTTGGGCATCACCATCAACAATATACGCGTGGCCCTTATGGCCTTTGCCTACGGTATTATGCTAGGAATAGGCACTTTGTATATTATGATGCATAATGGTATTATGCTAGGCAGCTTTCAGTACTTTTTTTACGAAAAAGGATTGTTATGGGAATCGGTACGTACCATTTGGATACACGGCACCATAGAAATATCGGTCATCATCATTGCCGGTTGCGCCGGACTTGTATTGGCCAATGGCATTCTTTTTCCGGGGACCTACACGCGAATTGAATCGTTTAAAATAGGGGTTCGCAACGGACTGAAAATTATGGTGAGTACAATCCCCTTCTTTATCATAGCGGGCTTTCTCGAAGGTTTTGTCACCCGACATACCGAAATGCCCGACTTTCTTGCCATTTGCATTATTTTGGCCTCTTTGGCACTAATTTTATTTTACTACGTTATATACCCTATACGACTGCATAAAAGACCAAATCCATGAAACAATACATAGAGTTCAAAAAACAACGGGAGATGGGCCAAATCTTATCCGACACCTTTGCTTTTTTGAGAAACGATTTCAAATCATTTTTCACTACTTTCTTCAAACTGGTCGGCCCCTATCTTGTGGCCATGATCATTTGCTACGGATTTTACCTGTACCAAACAGGGGATTTTATTCAGAGAAATGACGCCCTCTCCTCTTCAATGGGTGTTCCCTTTCTTTTCTTCACCGTTACGCTCGCCTTTCTCATTGCCCTGATCACTTCGTACATAATGGCACAGGCCACCACCATTTTCTATATTAAGTCGTACATTAAGAACGAGGGCAATATCGATTTTGATGAAATAAAGCAAAACGTTTACGACTCGTTTTGGAAGTTTATCGGACTAGGTTTTTTAGTAGCTATCTGTGCAGGATTCGGTTTTCTTTTCTGCCTTATACCCGGTATCTATGTGTACGTGCCCCTATCTTTATCATTTTGTCTACTCGCCTTTGAAAACAAAGGAGTTTCAGACGCTTTTAGCGACAGTTTCAAACTGGTCAAGGATTACTGGTGGATCACCTTTGCCTCGCTCTTCGTGGTGGGCATTATCGTTATGGTTACCGGCTATGCCTTTGCCTTGCCCGGTACAATTTACAACTATGCCAAAATGGGAATATTATCAGGTGAAATAGACGTCGAAAATTTTGGGGTCGCCGACCCGATATCCATCGCTTTGGGCAGTATGAGTATATTTGCCCAATTTCTTTTGAATATCATATCCGTTGTGGCAGGCGTTTTGATCTATTTTGACCTGAACGAAAAAAAGAACTTTACCGGCACCTATGAACGTATAAAAAATCTCGGCCGAACCTTCGAAGAATAAATATGCCAAAAACGTTTTTCTTTTTTTGTTTTGCCCTGTGTTGTTCCATGGCCTTTGCCACACCGCAGGACTCACTGAAGATTTCGTACGACTCCGAGCCACTGAAGGTCAAAAAAATCAGTGATGCCGATTTGCTTCCTTACCAAAATGACAAGGCGTTCAATTACGAAACCTTTGAAGCCGAAGCCACTTGGTGGGACGATTTTAAAAGTTGGCTCGGTAATCTAATGCTTCGAACACTAGAGCTTATCTTCGGCGTTGGAAAAGCCTCGGGCATTCTGGCGGGACTCATACGGCTTGCTCCCTATTTACTTTTAGGCCTATTGATCTATATTCTGATACGTTTTTTTCTTAACATCAATGCAAGGGCCCTTCAAGAGGCCCAAAAAAACCAATCCCTGGTTTCGATTTCCGAAGAGGAACATATCATTAAAAACGAGAACATCCACGACCTTATACAACAGGCCCTCTCAAAAAATGATTTTCGACTGGCGGTGCGCTATTCCTACCTACACCTGCTCAAATTGATGAGCGAAAAAGAACTGATTGCCTGGGAACCCCAGAAAACCAATGACGACTACCTACGGGAAATATCAAAATCAGACCTCAAAGATCCGTTCACCCATATCACCCGTTTGTACAATTTTACATGGTATGGTGATTTCCCCATAGACGAAACAGGATACCAAAGGGCAAGGCAAACATTTTTATCCATAGAAAAATCGGTACAAAAAAATGGATAAAAAAGGCCTTAAATACATCATTATTGCCGTTGGCACCTTGGTACTGCTGATGCTTTTCCAATACAACCGGCCTAAAGAGATAAACTGGAGCGACTCCTATGTAGCCAAGCACAAAATACCCTACGGCACCTATGTCTTGAACGATGTGATGCAAGGTCTTTTCCAAGATCGGATACAGCAGGTAAACCTATCGCCCTTTGAGTTTCTATCGACGAACAAAGAAGCTTCGGGCACCTACTTTTTCGTAAACAACTCCGTCAATTTTGGCGATACCGAACTCTTCGCCCTTTTAGATTGGACCACCCATGGGAATACCCTTTTCATTGCTTCGGAAAATTTTGAGCAGACACTTTTAGACACCCTCAACCTTAATACGGCAAGCCTTTTTAATGAGTTTGGGAATATACGTTCATATCGGCACAAACTGGTCAACCCCAATCTAAAACCAGAAAACGCATATCCCTTTAAAAAAGACGATTACGCCACCTATTTCGATGCGTACAAAAACGAAATCACAACCGTCTTAGGTACGGTTTCCAACGAGAACAATACCGAAACCCCGGGCTTCGGCAACGTCATCAAAATAGCTTATGGCAAAGGAGAAATCGTGCTCAGCACATTCCCCAAAGCCTTTACCAATTATTTTATCTTAAAGGACGACAACAAACAGTATACGGCGGGCCTACTCTCTTACCTAGACGACACCCGTACCATTTACATAGACAACCATCATAAAGCCGGAAAAGGGGTCTACACGTCTCCCATGCACGTTTTTTTGAGCACCAAGGAATTTAAATGGGCCTATTATCTCGTATTGATAGGAGTCGTCATGTACGTATTTTTTGAAGGAAAGCGCAAACAAAGGGCCATACCCATCGTCACCCCCCTCAAAAACCAAACCCTGGCCTTTACCCGCACCATCGCCGACATGTATTTTGAAAAAGGGGAACGAAAACAAATTGCACAACATAAGATCGTCCATTTTTTAGAATACCTTCGGTCACATTTTTATCTGAATACTGCGGAAAGGACAGACGATTTCTTTAAAAACTTGGCCTCACGAAGCCACCATACCCAAGATGAGATCGCTTCGCTTTTTTCGCTTATAGATCAGGTGGAAGCCAAAGCGAACCTGACCGACACCGAATTACAACAATTGAATACGGCTATAGAAAAATTCAAAAACAAAGCACATGGAAGAAACGCACGACCCTAACGAAGAACTCCACTTCAACAACCGAATTCCGTTAGACGAACTGAAAAACGCTGTTGAACAAATAAAAAAAGAACTCTCAAAAGTCATTATCGGACAAGATAATTTTATAGAACTTTTGATCGTATCACTTTTGGTAGACGGCCACGTCCTTATAGAAGGGGTGCCCGGGATTGCCAAGACGGTTACGGCCAAACTCTTTGCCAAAACCCTGAAAACCGATTTTAGCCGGATCCAGTTTACCCCTGACCTAATGCCCAGTGACATTCTCGGCACCTCCATTTTCAATGTAAAACAGTCGGAATTCGAATACAAAAAAGGTCCTATATTTTCAAATATCGTTTTGATCGACGAAATCAACCGTGCCCCTGCCAAAACCCAAGCCGCCATGTTCGAGACCATGGAGGAAAGACAGATTACCATGGACGGCCAGACCTATAAAATGGATCGGCCCTTTATGGTATTGGCCACCCAAAACCCCATTGAACAAGAAGGCACCTATGCCCTTCCCGAAGCACAACTAGACCGATTTCTGTTTAAAATAAAGGTAGATTATCCTTCTCTGGAAGAAGAGGTCTTGATCATTAAGAGCCACCATGAACGAAAAGGAGCCATAGCCAAAGAAACAATCAATGGTGTAGTGAGCCCCGATGAACTGAACGAATACAAAAACAAGATCCAAGAGGTTATCGTTGAGGAAAAGGTTATCAAATATATTGCGGACATTATCACCAAAACGAGAAACCACCCCCATTTATATTTAGGCGGCTCGCCTAGGGCGTCGATTGCCACTTTAAATGCGGCCAAGGCCTTTGCCGCGATCAATGGAAGGGATTTTGTAACACCAGAAGATGTCAAAAAAGCACTTGTACCCGTACTCAACCACCGGGTCATTCTAACGCCTGAACGCGAAATGGAAGGCATGACCACCGAAAGCGTGGTACAAATGATAACCGAGTCGGTGGAAATCCCGAGGTAAATATGCAGTTTTTAAGATCGCTCTACATACATAACGTTTTCTTTCGGTATATCGCCCTACTTGCCGCCTGCTTTATCATGAGCTATTGGCTTCCCGTACTTTACCCCATTGCCTGGCTTTTGACCATGCTATTGGCAGCCCTACTGCTCTTTGACCTGTACCTGCTCTACTCCGTCCCCAAAGCTATCCGGGGCCTGCGGACACTTCCCAAAAAGCTATCGAACAGCGACGAAAACCCCATCACCATACAATTTGAAAACCTCTACCCTTTCACCTCCTACCTATCTATCATAGACGAGCTTCCGATACAGTTCCAAAAACGTGATTTTGAATACCGAACACAATTAAAAAAAGGTGAAAAACGAGAACACCGATACACTGTACGCCCCGTTGAACGCGGCGAATATGTGTTCGGCCACCTGAACATCTATGCTTCTTCCCCACTTAGGATCATCAAACGAAGATTCGTATTTCAAAATGATCAAATGGTGCCGGTCTATCCCAGCATCATTCAGATGCAGCAGTACGATTTCTTGGCCATGAACAACCGCCTCACGGAAGTGGGACTCAAAAAGATACGTCGGATCGGGCACACCCAAGAATTTGAGCAAATCAAGGAATACGTTCTAGGTGACGATTACAGGACCGTAAACTGGAAGGCCACCGCCAAAAACAACCAGTTGATGGTCAATCAATACCAAGATGAACGTTCACAACCTATCTATTCCGTTATTGACACCGGACGTGTCATGAAAATGCCCTTTAACGGCCTAAAACTCTTAGATTATGCCATCAACTCCGCTTTGGCCTTTTCAAATGTTGCCCTAAAACGAAACGACAAAACGGGCATGATCACTTTTTCAAAGAAAATAGAATCCTTTGTTCCGGCAATTCAGAAAATTACCCACCTCAACACTATACTTGAAAAGCTTTACCACATCAATACCGAATTTACCGATGCCGATTACGGCATGCTGTATGCCCATATAAAACGCAATGTCAACCAACGCAGTTTACTGCTCTTGTACACCAACTTTGAACACATATCCGCCCTGAAAAGGCAACTTCCCTTTTTAGTGGCCATTGCCAAAAAACACCTTCTTGTGGTCATATTTTTTGAGAACACCGAACTGGAAGAACTCATATCAAAAGAGGCAGAAGACCTTCAGGGCATCTACCATAAAACCATTGCCGAAAAATTCTCGCTCGAAAAACGACTGATGCAAAAAGAACTTCAAAAATACGGAATACAGACTATTCTTACGCGACCTGAAAAGCTTACCGTCAACACTATTAACACCTATTTAGAGATTAAGGCACGCGGACTTCTATAAAACTTAAGGTTTTCAATTAAATTGATTTTACAAATAAATTTTTCATAAGATTTCAACAGTTTATCCCCAAAAATTCTGTTGATAACTTTTTGGAGGAAAAACAGCAATTTGTCAACCCTTATTCTGCTTATATATCATCGACAAAATGCACACCTAATAACCTTAGTTTATACCTCTAGACGAAATACCACGGCAAAAATTATAGTATTATTCTGTAAATTGCACCCCCCCCCCCACGGTATGCGGAATACCACAGAGAAAAACTATACGACGAACCAAACCTACTAGAACAGGAATGAAAGAAACACTTCCACGATTTGCGAAATCATCAAAGAACATCGTAAATTTTTCAGATAAAAAACCAAAGTATAGGTTTCGTCTTGTCGATTTCAAAAACAAAGATTACAAAACCGATCTTTTATTATGTCAGACCCAATGCAATTTAGAAATCCTACCTAAAGGGGTTATGATAGTAGGGAATTTTGATGGCAACGACAACATCATCCCCTTGCTGAAAGACGAAATACGCTCAATTAGCTTGATCAGAGGAAAGGAAACCATTGATACATTCTGCTTATCGCCCATGCATATTTTACTCAAATTGGGCATCCCTAGTAGCATCTCGCGCTATTTTAAAGTATACCCATCGGAACACAAGATTACGGAGACCCAGGTCGTCATCAAATGTGATGAATACCAACTAAAGCTGATAACCAGCGGTAACGACTACGGTAAGCTACTCCGAATTTTCAAAAAGGCGGGATATACAGACGAATTAAACCTTGTTCAAAAACCGACATTAAGTCTTTTGAACTACAATCTTTATTAGTTTTCTACTATTTTAACAGCTTTTCAATATTGGCTTTCTTCACAAAAAGCACACTATAGCAAGTTTTAGGTCGAGTCTGTCCGCCAATTCAATTGAGTTCCCTAAATTTAGGGGATACCAGCACCTTTTAGCCAGACAAAAACCATGACCGTCAAACAAAACCTAGTATCGCTGCTTGCCCTGGTTGCTTTTCAAATAGGACAAGCCCAAGAACTACATACGCTAGCGGAAACCTTTCTTCTTTCATTGACCGATGAACTACGCCAAGAAGCCCAGTTCAAACTAAGCGATGACGAACGTTTCAATTTCAACTATATACCCCTAGAAAGAAAAGGCCCCACCTTCAAAGACTTTGACCCGGTTCAAAAAGAGGCCGCCCTGGCCTTGTTAAAAACATCGCTAAGTAAGGAAGGCTTACGTAAAACCTCTGAGATCATGGCCCTTGAAGACGTTTTGGCCGTCATCGAAAAGAAGCAACTCACTATGCCCGATGGATCCCCGATGCGGGATGCCCTTAACTACCATTTTTGCATTTTCGGAAACCCCACAGCCAAGGACTTTTGGGGCTGGCGTTTTGAAGGACATCACCTATCGTTGAACTTTGTAGCTTCCAAAGGAACCATCCTGTCGGCCACACCTTCCTTTATGGGCTCCAATCCGGGCATCGTGCCGCACGGAAAATCCAAGGGAAAACAAGTGCTTCAAAAGGAGACCGAAATGGGGTTTTCATTTGTTCACTCCTTATCAGAACAACAACTTGCCCAAGCCCTGTTTTCCGAAAAGGCACCCTACGAAATAATCACCGGTAACCAAAGAACCGTATCTCAACCAGAGCCTAGCGGAATTTCGTTCACCGATTTATCCAAAGCGCAAAAAAACCTCTTCCTAAACCTATTGGACCTCTATTTGGGCAACTACGAAGCCAAGTTTTCAAAATCGCTAAAGTCCAAAATTGAAGAGGCCGGCATCAACACGCTTTCCTTTAGCTGGGCCGGAAGCCTAAAACCCGGAAAAGGACACTATTACCGTATTTACGGACCAACCATACTTATAGAATACGACAATACCCAAAACAATGCCAACCATGTGCACACCGTAGTCCGCGACCTGACCAATGATTTCGGCCAAGATATTTTAAAACGGCACTACGAGCACAGCCATTAAACCTCGGATCCTAAATTTTGAGAAGATGCAAAACCCAAAACCTGAAGTCTGGCTTCGCGGCCCTATTCCGGAAATACCCGCACTACTACAACCCGCGGCACACGCCCTGTTACAATCTTGCGAGGAAATAGAACGCTACCTGATCGATTTCCCACAAGACAAATTATGGACCAAAGTTGCCGGTCGCGCTTCGGTAGGTTTTCATTTGCAGCACATTACCGGTGTACTCGACCGTATGATGAGCTATGCCCGGGCCGAAAGCTTATCGGAAGAGCAGTTTAGCTATCTCTCCAAAGAAGGCCAAGCCGACGAAGGACGTACTGTCACACAACTGGTTTCCGCTTTTCAGGAGAAGACCCAAGAGGCCCTATCTTTGTTTAAGACCTTAGACGAGGATACCTTAAGGGAAGTGCGTTCGGTAGGAAGAAAAAAGCTTCCTTCAACGACCCTAGGCCTGTTATTTCACGCCGCCGAACACAGCCAACGCCATGTCGGTCAGTTACTGGTAACAAAAAGCGTCCTTATTCCCCCTAAACACTAGACTCCTGCTTTTATCATGTTTCATATGACTAAAAATTAACGTTTTAAGGGGAGTCAAATTTGGAATAACACCATAACTTCATATTGTTATAAAAACAATGCTATGAACACGAATGATGTTAAAATCTACTCCGGAAACCGTTTTACGGCACAATTAATTGAAGGAAAATTGAATGAAGTCGGTATAGTGCCGATCATCAAGGACGAATCGAAATCCGCCCGTTTGGCAGGGTTCGCGGCCAATATGGATGGCGCGCTAGAGCTCTACGTCCGCGAAGACGAAAAAGAACAGGCCATGCGTATTGCCAAAACCGTATCGGCAGAGTAAAAAAACGGGGCAACATTGCTTTCTGTATTCATTATTCCCTATTTTTATCGGCTCCATACCAATGAATACATAACAACAATGACAATCAACACCAAACTCCCCCAATTCGTCGCGTTCGCGCTTCTTTTTACCTTATTCTGTTCCTGCGAATCCACACCGAAAAAACCAAAGGAAACGCCCTTGGTAATCGTTGAAGATTCACTTACCGAAGTAAGCCGGGCAAAACAGATCAGGGAAAGCATTAACCCCCAAATAGCAGAGGGACTCGAATTGAGCCTATGGGCTTCCGATTCTCTCGCTCCCGACCCCATTGCCATGCAAATTGACGATGAGGGCAGAGTTTACCTCACCCGTACCAATCGACAAAAAAACTCGGAATTCGATATCCGGGGACACCAAGATTGGATGACCGCTTCAATTTCATTGCAGTCGGTAGAGGATCGTCGCAAGTTTTTACACGAAACCTTCGCCCCTGAAAAAAGTGAGGAGAACGAATGGTTTCCAGACCTTAACGAAGATGGCAGCCATGACTGGAAAGATCTTGCTGTTGAAAAAGACGAAGTATGGATGCTGGAAGACAGCAACAATAACGGTATCGCCGATAGGTCTACCCGAATATTGGAAGATTTTAACGAGGAGATTACCGATGTTGCCGGAGCACTTTTAGTACGCGACAACGATGTCTTTGTAGGAGTAGGGCCCGATATGTGGCGCTTGACCGATACGAATGACGATTTGATCCTTGACGAAAAAACCTCCCTTGCCCACGGTTTCGCCGTTCATATAGGTTTTGCCGCCCATGGTATGTCAGGGGCCATTGAAGGCCCCGACGGCAAGATTTACTGGGGCATAGGTGATATTGGCGCCAACCTTACCACTGCCGACGGCCAAAAGTTCAAATACCCGAACCAAGGTGTTATTGTACGCTGCAACCCTGACGGAAGTAATTTTGAGGTATTCGCCAGGGGATTGAGAAACACCCACGAATTTGTATTCGATGCCTACGGAAATATTATCTCCTCCGATAACGATGGCGACCACGCCGGTGAAAGCGAACGCCTTGTACACCTCGTGGAAGGTTCCGATTCGGGATGGCGCTCCAACTGGCAATACGGCAAGTATACCGACCCCAAGAACAACGGATATAAGGTTTGGATGGACGAAAAGCTATTCACTCCCCGCTGGGAAGGACAAGCGGCATACATTGTTCCCCCTATACAGAATTTCCACAACGGACCTACGGGTATGACCTATAACCCAGGTACCGCCCTAGGTAAAGATTGGCTGAACAAGTTCTTTTTGGTCGAATTTGTGGGCAACCCGGATCGTTCCAATATCTGGGCCTTTGACCTAAAACCCAAAGGAGCCAGTTTTGAACTCAATACCGATAAAAGTATCTTGAGCGGCGTTCTACCTACAGGAATCCAGTTTGGCCCCGATGGCGCCATGTACCTTGCGGACTGGATTACCGGATGGGGCACCAAAAATTATGGCCGGGTCTGGAAGCTCGATGTGAACGCTTCTAAAAACGACCTTGAAAAAGAACGTCAGGAGACCAAGCGCCTTATGACCCTCGACTACGAAGTCCAATCAATCGAAGAACTGGTCAAATTGCTTTCATACGGCGATATGCGCATCAGGAAAAAAGCCCAATTTCAATTGGCAAAGAACGGCGCAAAAGGATATAAGGCACTGAAACAGGTCGCTGCCGAAAGCCCCAATCAATTTGCCCGGATCCACGCAATTTGGGGCATTGGCCAAATGGCCGATACAAAAGCCGCCGAAGCCGAGCCCCTAGTCAACCTTTTATCCGATAAGGACCCTGAAATCATTGCCCAAGCCGCAAAAATTTTAGGTGATGTACGATATACGGGAGCTACTTCAAAATTAATCGGACTATTAAAGCATACCAACCCTAGGGTACAGTTCTTTGCCGCCCAAGCTTTGGGAAGAACAAAGGCCGACGCTGCCGTACAACCCTTGCTTGACCTTATTGTAACGAATAACGATGAAGATGTTTATTTGAGACATGCGGCCGTTCTGGCCCTATCCCGAATCGGAAAAACCGAATCCATCATCCCTTTGGCGCATAACCCGAACCGAAGCCTTAGAATTGCCGCCGTTCTCGTTTTACGCCGGCTCCAAGACCCCGCGGTCGCCCAATTCTTGAACGATGAGGACGAATACATTGTAACGGAAGCTGCGAGGGCCATTAACGACGACTGGTCTATTGAAGCGGCGCTTCCCGCCCTTGCGAATATGCTTACCGTAGAAAAGTTCAATTCAGAACCCTTAATGCGTAGGGCAATCAATGCCGCCCTTCGTGTTGGTGGTGAAAAGGAATTGGAAAACCTTATCGCCTTCGCCAAAGACAAGAATAGGTCGAACGTTTTAAGAGGTGAAGCCTTGGCTACGATTGGCACATGGGCAGAACCTTCGGTCCTTGACCGCGTAGACGGTCGCTTTCGAGGCGAAATCAAGAGAGACCCGAACAGCGTAAAGCAAAAGATAGAAAAAGACATTCCCGATTTTCTTGAAGATAGCGATACCGAAATACTTATCGGCATTACCAATACTTTGGCAAACCTAGGAATCGACACCCATAACGACGCCCTTTTCGCTATTATGAAAAAGGACAAATCACCAAAGGTCAGGTCTGAAATCTTAAAGGCCTTGGGCACATTGAACTACGAGAAAATTGAAACCACCATGCAATACGGCATGAAAGATGACGATAAAAATGTTCGCACCACGGCCATAAGCCTGATGACTAAAATGGATATCTCAAAAGAGAACTTACCGAACATCATCAATCCCATTTTCAAAAAGGGGTCGGTTCGCGAACAGCAGCAGCTATTGAGTGTTTTAGGAGAACTTCCCATCGAGAAGAGTGGTGATGTTTTAAAAGGATTGATACAAGAAGCCAGGGCTGACCGCCTTAAACAAAGTGTTATTCTCGACCTTATCGAGGCCGTTGAAGCCACTGGAAGCGAAACTTTAATCGCGGAACTAACACCACTCAAGGAAAACGGCAACTCTATTGACGCCTTTAAAGAAACCTTGGTCGGCGGCAATTATAGGGATGGCCGGAACGTATTCAACAAAAACCCTACCGCACAATGTACCCGATGTCACGCTATTGGCAGTGCCGGTGGCGACGTAGGGCCTTCCCTTGAAAACATAGGAAACATTCTAAGCAGGGAGCAAATCTTAGAAGCACTTATTGAACCAAGTGCACGATTGGCCCCAGGATACGGTAGCGTTTCCCTGACCTTAAAAGACGGACAAAAAATTAGCGGCATTCTCGAAGCCGAAACCGATGAGGAAATTACTTTGAGAACATCGGAAGCCGAACCTTTGGACATCCCTATATCACGTATAGCCAAACGTGAAAACATGCCATCGGCCATGCCGCCTATGGGCCGATTGATATCGAAAAGGGAATTGCGAAACTTGATAGAGTACCTTGCCAATCTCAAACAAGGTTAAAGACCAACAAAAAAATCCCTCCGGTTCTGGAGGGATTTTTTTTGTTCTTATTTTTCGATACGGTTTTTATTAAAGGAAAGACACCCCCTGTTTGGCCTTTTCAAATTCCGACATCAAGTCACTTACAATGCGGGCCGCCGGTTTAATATCGTGAATAAGCGAAGCCACTTGGCCTATCTCGAGCTCCCCTTCTTCCAAATCACCTTCAAAGATGCCCCTTTTGGCACGCGCCCTTCCCAGGAGTTCCCTTAGATCTTCCTTTGTAGCCCCATTGGCGTAAGCCTGCTCTACATCTTTATAAAACTTGTTCTTTATAAGCCGTACCGGGGCCAATTCCTTCAAGGTAAGCTGGGTATCGCCCTCGCCGGCCTCCACTACTTTTTGCTTGAACAACAAATGGGATGAAGCTTCATCACTGGCAACAAACCTACTCCCTACTTGTACCCCATCGGCACCCAAGACCATAGTAGCGAGCATGGCCGCACCCGTAGCTATTCCACCGGCGGCAATGATAGGGATGTCTATTTTTTCCTTTACCGCCGGAATCAAGGTCAAGGTAGTCGTCTCATCGCGACCATTATGCCCCCCGGCCTCAAAACCTTCGGCCACAATAGCGTCTACACCGGCTTCTTGGGCCTTTAGGGCGAACTTTAGGCTACTGACCACATGTACTACCGTAATTCCTTTTTCTTTTAAGTAGGATGTCCATGTTTTCGGGTTTCCGGCCGAAGTAAAAACAATTTTTACCCCAAGTTCAACGATAATATCCATCAATCGCCCCAAATCAGGATAGAGCATCGGTACATTGACACCAAAAGGCTTATCGCTTGCCTTTTGACATTTTTCTATATGATCCCTTAATACTTCCGGATACATGCTACCGGCACCGATCAAGCCCAATCCACCGGCATTGGAAACGGCAGAAGCCAATCGCCAGCCGCTAGTCCATATCATTCCCGCCTGAACGATCGGGTATTTAATTCCGAAGAGTTCCGTAATTCTATTTTGCATCGATATAGTATTGAAAAATTTCCTTTATGAAATTACTCCCGACCCAATAAGTTCATCGCCTAGGTACCATGCCGCAAACTGACCTTCGGTAATTGCTGATTGCTTTTCCTCGAAATCTACATACAACCCTCCATCGACTTTATACAAGCTTGCTTTCTGCAAGGGTTGACGATATCGAATTCGGGCCATTACCTCAAGTGTTTCACCATCGTTCAGCGCCAAATCGGTACGCACCCAATGCAATTCTTCATCGGTTATAAAGAGGGTTTTTCTATACAGACCGGGGTGCGATTTACCCTGCCCCGTATAAATCACGTTTTCGTCCACATCGGTATCGATCACGAACAGGGGTTCTTTGGTTCCCCCAACATCAAGACCTTTACGCTGCCCCTTGGTGAAATAATGTGCCCCTTGATGTTCGCCTACCACCTTACCGTCTGAAACGCTGTATATAGGCTTTTCGGAATAAAAGGCTAGTTCCGCCTGTTTGCTTTCAAACTGGGGCCGTTCTTTTTGGTATTGGGAAACATCCGACGGCACTTCAACAATAACCCCTTTTTTAGGCTTCAATTTTTGTTGAAGAAATTCCGGCAAACGCACCTTTCCTATAAAACAAAGTCCTTGTGAATCTTTTTTATCGGCCGTAATCAAATTATTATCAGCCGCGATCTGTCGAACTTCCGGCTTGTTCAAATCCCCAATGGGAAACAAGGTTTTTGACAATTGCTCCTGGGAAAGCTGACACAGAAAATAGGACTGGTCTTTGTTCCCGTCGACACCTGCCAAAAGTTGGTAGGTTTCCGAACCATCTTCATTCTTAATGATTCCCTTTCTGCAATAGTGGCCCGTAGCTACGTAATCGGCCCCCAGTTGCAAAGCAATATCCATGAATACATCGAATTTTATTTCACGGTTGCAGAGCACATCAGGATTTGGGGTACGTCCTTTTTCATATTCCGCGAACATATAATCTACGATCCGTTCCTTATACTGAACGCTTAAATCTACGGTCTGAAAAGGTATCCCCAACTTTTCGGCCACGATCAAAGCATCGTTACTATCTTCCAACCACGGGCATTCTTCCGAAATAGTAACCGAATCATCGTGCCAATTCTTCATAAACAAGCCTATTACCTCATACCCCTGCTCTTTCAAGAGGTATGCCGTTACACTTGAATCCACCCCTCCCGAGAGGCCTACAACTACTTTTTTCATGATAATAAATAAGAGGACAAAATTAGTCAATAAACACGGATTCCACCTTTTCAAATCCAATTTTAGCATTCCCTTAAACTTAAAAGTGTTCAACTTTTATTCAATAAAGTTAAACAAAACTATATTTTTAGCTTAAATTGCATCAGATTTAACTTAAGGAAGTGGGTAAGGATGATACATAGGGTATTGTATTCTGTCCATTTAATATGAACATTTAATATATGTATTATGACTCTCAACAATTTTAAAAGCTTATTAGGCTTAGCCTTTACCGTAGTAATGTTCGTCTCTTGTAGCGACGATGACAACGCCCCCGTTGTTCCCATGGAACCCGAGACCGATATTGTAGATATCGCCATTACCGACCCCAATCTTTCTATTTTAGTGGAAGCCCTTGGCGAAGCCGATTTGGTTTCTACCCTCCAAGGAGATGGCCCCTTTACAGTTTTCGCCCCGACCGATGCGGCCTTTCAGGCTTTTTTGAGCGATAACAATTTCGCTTCGTTAGACGATATTCCCGAAGAAACCCTAAGACAGGTTCTTTTGAATCACGTAGTAAGTGGCAACGTAAAAGCCGCCGATTTAGAATCTACCTACTACACTTCCTCTTCTACCGCAGGGGTTGATGGTAAAAACCTCAGTCTCTACGTCAATATTGAAGATGGGGTGACCATTAATGGTTCATCAGTAACCACGGCCGACATTGAGGCCTCTAACGGAACCATACATATAGTAGACATGGTAATAGGCCTACCGAACATCGTAGACCATGCCACTTATAACGGTGCCTTTACGGACTTGGTTGCGGCATTGACGGCGGACAACAACACCGTGTTTACCGACCTATTAAGTGATACTGAGGAAAAGTTTACCGTATTCGCCCCGACCAACGATGCATTTACCGCATTTGAGAACCTGAACGAGAATGCTTTGAACGACATCCTTTCAAACCATGTTATTATGGGTGCGGCCCTTGCTGCCGGTGACTTAAGTAACAGCTATGCAAATACTGTAGCGGCAAATGAAGATGGAGATAATCTGAGCATTTATGTAAATACCGATGACGGCGTTGTATTGAACGGAACAAGCCAAGTAATCATCAGCGATGTAGTAACCACTAACGGTATTATACACGCAGTGGATATGGTAATCGATTTACCTACCATTGTTACTTTTGCCACTGCTGACAGTGAAAACTTCTCAACTTTAGTGAGCGTACTTACTGCCGAGGGACAACCCGATTTCGTAAGCATACTCAGCTCTACCACGGAAGATACGCCCTTTACCGTCTTTGCTCCGGTAAACAGTGCTTTTGCGGCACTAGCCGAAGTACCTGAGGGAGAAGATCTGACCGCGGTCTTAACACACCACGTCATAGCAGAGGCCAATATTGTTTCTGGGGATTTAAGTGACGGACTGGTTTCGCCAGCAACCCTACAAGGGGATGCCCTCACCTTTACCGCCGCCAATGATTCGTTTACCATAACGGACGGTGCCGGAAATTCAGGAATCAATATTGTCAAGGCCGATGTTCAAGCCATGAACGGTGTAATTCATGCCGTAGATACCGTTTTACTGCCCAGTACCACCGAAGAATAATATTCAATTATCCATTATAAGAGTAAAGCCGCTGAATTCAGCGGCTTTTTTTTGTTCGTATCCGTAGTTCAAATATCAGTTTACAACTAACGGTCTTTCAACTTTCCATTCTTAAACCCGTCAGATGAAGGACTTTAAAAAAGACTTTCTATCGATGATTTTGATTTTAAACAAATCAGACAACAAGCCCTACTGAGTTAGCATACAAAAACAGCCACTTGACAACTCTATTTTTTTTTAACTGCAGTTATGGCGCATCTTTGGAGTCCCAAATCTTACCAAACTAACTGAATGCTAAAAAAAACCCCGACAGAAATGTCAGGGTTTTTTGTTTTATAAATAAGCGGTACTGAAGTCAGTCGATTACTTCTTACCGGTTTTCTTTTGTTCTTCGGCCTGCTCCATCATTTCGCGCATTCTTCGCTGAAACTTGTTTTCCTTTTTAGGCTTCTTTTTGTTCTCTTGAATTTGCGCATGGATTTTCGCATCGTCCAAAATGAAATTCTTGATGACCAACATAATACCAATGGTAATCAAGTTCGAAACAAAGTAGTACAAACTCAATCCACTTGCATAGTTGTTAAAGAAGAACAACATCATAACCGGCATCAGATACATGATAAACTTCATGTTAGGCATACCTGGTTGTTGCGGCATGTTCTGACCTGTGGTCATCGTCATATAGAAGAATATGGCAATAGAGGCCAAAATCGGAAAC
The DNA here is from genome assembly GCF_000973105.1 of Zobellia galactanivorans. Classification (NCBI taxonomy): domain Bacteria; kingdom Pseudomonadati; phylum Bacteroidota; class Flavobacteriia; order Flavobacteriales; family Flavobacteriaceae; genus Zobellia; species Zobellia galactanivorans. Next base: position 692,761 of record NC_015844.1, read on the forward strand.
AAACTAACGTGATCCCCATAAAACGGAATATGGAAAGGCAAATTGGCCACTACGTCATATGACGATAAATCGTCCGCCCATAAAAATGGTTTTTGACGCAAGGCGAAAGAGGTCGGGAAAAACATGAACAAGGCGTAAAAAATCGGCATTTGCAATAATGCGGGAATACAACCGCTCATCGGGCTTACACCTGCCTTACCATAAAGCTTCATGGTCTCTTGTTGCTTCTTCATGGCGTTATCTTTGTACTTCTCCCCTAGCTCTGCCAACTCGGGCTTCAACACCTTCATTTTTGCCTGTGACAAGTACGACTTGTAGGTTACGGGCGACATGGCCAACCGAACCAATATGGTCATCACCACAATGGCTACACCAAAGGGCAAGAAAGAGCTCAAGAACGAATAGAAGGGAGTGAACAGATATCGGTTCAACCACCCAAAAATACCCCATCCGAAAGGAATGGAATCATCAAGACCCAACTCTTTATATTGACTTAATACCTTTACGTCGGTAGGGCCGTAATACCAGAACATATTATGCGCCAGCTCGCCGGCGGTAAGCTCCAATGGCACGGTAGCACCGAACAATTTGGTGAACTGGGTGTCTTTGCTCTCTTCCTCCACTAAATTACGCGAAGTAAGGTCAGCTGTTTTAAAATTGTTTTTGGTGGCCAGGATCGAACTGAAGAAATGTTGGCGGTACGATATCCACTTTACATCTTCCTCCGTTTCCTCGTCGTCACTGGTAAGCGACAAGTAATCTATTTTTCCATCGTCGTGGTTATAGGTCAGCTCGGTGTACCTATTTTCGTATTCCACACTTTTACTGTGCCTGATACCTTTAAGTTTCCAGCTCAGCTCAACGGGCTTGCTACTGTCGATGATACCGTTCAGACCTTGTGAGCGAATGGTGAAATCAACGAGGTAGTCGCCTTTTTTCATTTCGTACCGGAATTCCAAGAACTGCGAAGGACCTGCCTTGGCCTTCATGGAGAGTACCTTATTACCGTTACTTTCGCTCAACGACGGTACAAAGTACAAATCCTTGGTGTTGAGTACGCGGTTATCAGTGGTAGTAAAATCAAGTCCGAAAGACGCGTTGCCTTCGTGTACCAAATAAACCGGAATAGAGTCGTACGTATGGTATTGCTTCATTCGGGCTTCGATGATCTGCCCCCCCTTATTACTGATTTTCAACGAAAGCAGTTCATTGTCCAGTTCAGTAACCTTATCGGAAGGGGTCGTATACCCGAATGCACCTATTTTACCCTGATAATTGGCAATAGCCGTAGAATCTTGAAGGTTGATTTCGGCCGGGGCATCTACCGCTACCGACTGAACGTCGTTTTCAACTTTCTCCACTACCTGTTCCTCTTGAGCTTTTTGGGCCTCGAGCTCTTCGGGAGTAGGCCTATTCTGATAAAACATAAATATCAGTATCCCAAAAATCAGCACAAAACCGATTATGGAATTGATGTCTACTTTCTTTTCTTCCATCTAATTAATTGTTTTTAGACTACCCACGATGGTTACATATTGAATCGCAGTGCCAAATACTAGGGTTTGGTCCAGTCAATTTGCAAATATATGTCCAAAACCGCATTTTATGCCATACTGGCATTGTTTTATTGCGTTTTATGCGCTAATGCTGCCTTTACAAAGCCAACGAAAAGCGGGTGCGGACTTGCGACCGTACTTTTATATTCAGGATGATATTGCACACCGATAAACCATGGATGCTCAGGTATTTCGACAATTTCCACCAAATTGGTCTTTTTGTTGATACCCGTAGCCTTAAGTCCCTTTGCCTCAAGTTGCGCCTTGTAATCACTATTAAATTCATAGCGGTGACGATGTCTTTCGGAGATACTTTCGGCACCGTTATATACCTTTTTGACCAAACTGCCCTCAAGAAGTTCACAGTCCCAGGCCCCTAATCTCATAGTACCGCCCTTATTGGTTACCGTTTTTTGCTCCTCCATTAAATTAATAACAGGATTTGGGGTGTTTTCGTCCATTTCGGTAGAATTGGCATCCTTAAGGCCCAAAACGTTGCGCGCATATTCAATGACCGCCATTTGCATACCCAAACAGATTCCCAAGAAAGGAATATTGTTCTCTCGGGCATGTTGTACCGCCTTGATCTTACCTTCTATACCCCGTTCACCAAAACCTGGTGCCACAAGAATACCGTCTAGGTCCTTTAATTTTTTCTGCAAACTTTTTTCGGAGAGGTGTTCCGAATGAATGGACTTAACGTTCACCCTAACCTCGTTCACTGCCCCTGCATGTATAAAAGCCTCTAAAATGGACTTATACGAATCTTGAAGTTCAACATACTTACCGATCAAACCGATATTGACTTCGTTTTTCGGATTTTTATGCTGCCCCAAAAACTCTTTCCATTGGGTAAGGTCCGGTTCTATATCGTCGCGCAGTGCCAGTTTCTTGAGTACTACGGTATCCAACCCCTCTTCTTGCATCAACAACGGAACGTCGTAAATGGTCGATGCATCAATGGATTGTATAACCGCTTCCCTTTTTACATTGCAAAAAAGCGCCAATTTATCTTTGATCTCATCTGAAATCTCGTGTTCGGTACGGCACACCAAAACATCGGCCTTGATACCGCTTTCCATCAAGGTTTTTACGGAGTGCTGTGTAGGCTTGGTCTTTAACTCACCGGCTGCGGAAAGATAGGGCACCAAGGTAAGATGTATAACAATGGCATTGCTATCTCCCAATTCCCACAACAACTGCCTTACCGATTCGATATAAGGCAATGATTCTATATCGCCCACGGTACCGCCTATTTCGGTAATGACAATATCGTATTCGCCACTATTGCCCAAAAGCTGTACACGTCGTTTGATTTCATTGGTAATATGGGGTACTACTTGAACGGTCTTGCCCAAAAATTCCCCCCTACGTTCTTTTTCGATCACACTCTGGTAGATCCTCCCCGTGGTAACGTTGTTGGCCTGAGACGTCTTCACGTTCAAGAAACGTTCGTAATGACCAAGGTCAAGATCGGTCTCGGCCCCATCATCCGTTACATAGCATTCGCCATGTTCGTATGGGTTCAAGGTTCCCGGATCAACATTGATATACGGGTCTAATTTTTGAATAGTGGTCTTGTAGCCACGAGCCTGTAGCAATTTGGCGAGCGATGCGGCTATAATACCTTTCCCTAGAGAAGAAGTAACACCTCCCGTAACGAAAATATACTTTGTCTGCGACATATTGGTGTTCTTTGTTACGGGGCACAAAGATATAAATTGCACCGTGAAATCATAGGTATTACCTAGGAAAATCTTTTTGAATCTTCCGAATTAACGGCTCTAGTCCATTAACCTTAATTTCCAGCATGGATTTTAACAGATTTCCCAATTTTCCTTCAGGAAATCCCTTTTGTTGATACCATATCAAATATGGCTCCGGAAGATTTACCAGATATCTGCCCTTAAACTTTCCGAAAGGCATCCTATAATGTGCCAATTCTAACAATTTTTCTCTATCGGGAGCTACATTCATTTTCAAAACTAAATATTTTATCTTTATTTTAGCGCAATAGCAAGAAATTATGAAACGACGAAAATTTATCGGTACATCGGCCGCTGCCTCAGTTGGACTGGTGGCCTGCAAAACTACAAATGCTATGGCTCCCGCAAGTGCTGAAAGTACAGAATTAAAAGGAAATATCAACCATAGCGTTTGCCGCTGGTGCTACAAGGGCATTCCCATGGAAGATTTTCTAAAAAGCCTGAATCAACTCGGTATAAAGGCTATGGACCTTACCGGACCTGAAGATTGGCCCTTGATGAAAAAATACGGTATTCACGCCTCTATGTGCTGGGGTGCCGGATTTGGTATTGAAAAAGGATGGAACGACCCTTCCCTTCATGCCGAACTTATTGCCGATTACTCCCAACATATTCCAAAAGTGGCCGAAGCCGGTTACACCAACTTGATCTGCTTTAGCGGAAACAGAAACGGCATGGACGACGCAGAAGGATTAAAGAACTGCGCGGAAGGACTAAAAAAAATAATGCCCATTGCCGAAAAGCACGGTGTAGTGCTACAAATGGAACTACTCAACTCTAAGGTAAACCACCCTGATTACATGTGCGATACCAGCGCATGGGGTGTTGAATTGTGCAAGGCCATCGGTTCGGAAAACTTTAAACTGCTTTATGACATCTACCATATGCAAATTATGGAAGGAGACATCATTCGCAATATTCAAGACTATCACCAATATTTCGGACACTACCACACTGGTGGAAATCCTGGCCGAAACGAAATCAACGATACGCAAGAGCTCTTTTATCCTGCCATCATGAAGGCTATTTTAGCAACCGGCTTCAAAGGCTATGTTGCCCAAGAATTTATACCGACCTGGGACGATAAAATCGCGGCCCTTAAAGAAGGCGTCACCATTTGTGACGTTTAAAAAATCGCTAAACCTTCCTTCGGGAAGGTTTTTTTTATCCCATTAATTTCTTCAAAAAGTCTTCTTTTCTGCGTACCGCCACCTCTATGTGCGAACCATCGTTCATAAGGGCATAGCCTCCTTTTCCCTTTACATACTTATCCACACAGCTTAAGTTGACCAGATGCGATTGGTGCGTTCTATAAAAATGGTGTTTTTCAAGAAGGGCTTCAAAATATTTTAGGGTCTTGGCCACGGTAAGTTTTCTATCGGCCTTTAAAAACAAGTGGGTATAATTCACATCTGATTGACAGCGGACAATATCGGTTATCGCGATCATTGAAAGTCCGTCTACCGTAGGCACGGCTATTTTTCGGAAATTACTGGCTTTTTGATTGTCAAGGTTATAAAATAGCACTTCCATTTTTTTAGAGATTTCCTGTAGGGAAATTTTCTCCCTTAGTTTCTCTAAGGCGACATGCAAATCGTCTTCCGCAATGGGCTTCAACAAATAATCGAGGGCGGAGAACTTAAAGGCCTCTAAGGCGTACGTATCGTATCCGGTGGTAAAAATGACCTCAAAATTCACATGGGGCAATTCTTGAAGTAGCTCAAATCCGGTCCTATCGTGCAATTGTACATCTAAGAATACCACTTGAGGGTTATGTTTTTTTATAGCTACCACCCCTTCATCAAAGGAAGAAACCATACTTTCCACCTGTATAGCGCCATGAGCACCCAACAATGAGAATAAGCGGTCTTGACAGTGCTTTTCGTCATCTATAATAATCGCTCTCAACATAAAATCTTTAAAATTGAAGTTCCAAAGGCAATTTCAGCTCTACTCGCACTCCTTCTTTTTTATCGAATACGCGAATGCTTCCGTTTTCCTTTTTCAACTGATTGATAATATCCAGTCTGTTTTTGGTAATCTTTAACCCCATTGAAGTCTTCCCATTATGGGTAGCCACGTTTTTCTGTCGCCCTACCCCATCATCATCTACCGTACAGACCAAAAACCGATCTTGACACTTTATGGATACGTCAATTTGCCCAATAGTTTCTTTTGGGGCCATGCCATGCCAAATACTGTTCTCTATAAAAGGCTGCAAAATTAAAGGCGGCACCATGGTGTTCCCCACATCAACCTGCTCCCCTATATGAAAAGAGTACCCAAATTTATCTTTTAAACGCAATGCTTCAATCTGCAAATACAATTCCATAAGCTCAAGGTCTTCCTCCAAGGATATCCATTTTTTCTCAGAGCTTTCTAAAATAGCCCTGATCAATTTGGAGAATTTTACCAGAAAACCATTAGCGGTCTCCAAATCATTCTTGGCCATATAATCACTTATGGAATTCATGGCATTGAATATAAAATGCGGATTCATCTGAGAACGCAACGCCTTCAGTTCGGTTTCGGCAACCCTGGTCTTGAACTCCGAAATCTTCTTTTCAGACAACACCTTCTCCCTTTTCTTATACAATTGAAAAGCCACTACAAGAAAAACAACGATCAACGATGCCCCTATTGTCAAGCCCCCGATCATCAGTTCTTGACGTTCCATTTCCATTTTGGAAACAGCCTGTTTTTTCTCATGGGCCGTCTGAAGTGCCGACTTTTCCTTTTCATACTCATACTCGGCCTCGAGAAGCGCTATTTCTTCTTTCTTTTCTACCGAAGCAAAACTATCGCGCAAGACCACAGCCTCGGTCTTGTTTTTATAAGCCCCTTTATAATTTCCCATTTCACTTTGCAAGGAAGCCAACTGTTCTAGGGCATTGAACTGCAGGTTTACACTACCCGCACCTTTCGCATATTGAAAAGAGGCTTGGTAATTTTCTTCGGCCCGTTTCAAATTTTTATGCGCCCCCAAGGCATAGCAATCTCCTAGATACCGATGAACAATAGCCAAGTTATTGGTATTCTTCAACTTTTCATAAATCTTCTGGGTCTTTTCAAAATATGGTACCGCCTCAGTATATTGGGCTATTTCAGAATATGCAATACCCATGTTGGTCAAAGCACTGGCCACCCCTCTTTCATTTTTGTTCTTTTCCATGATATCATGGGCCTGCTTATAACTTTCAATGGCTTTTTCAGAATTTCCGGTATCGTTGTACACCCTCCCAAGATTGGTAAGGGCATTGGCTACACCTTCCTGAAAATCATTCTTTTCAAAAAACAAAAGGGCCTTTTTCTGGAATTCTTCAGCTAGCCCAAATTTTTCCAACCGAGCATACAATAGTCCGATATTACTTAGGATGGAAGCGTATTGTCGATCTTCCGTCAATCCTAGGTCTTCATAAATACGTTTGGCATCAAGGTAACTTTTCAGGGCTTCGGGATACTGGGAGAGGTACATATGATTAATACCTATACTGTTGAGCATTTTAGCCATCAAAAAACTATCCTTTGCCTTCTCAAAAACCTCATAGGCCCTTCGGTTGTTATCATTTGCCCGGGCATAGTCAGATTCATTAAAATAAACCAGACCCTTATTGTATATCAATCGGGCAAGCCCCTGAAGATCGCCCATACGCCTTCTGACCTCCATAGCCTTGTCGTAAGAGGCCAAGGCCAAAGAGTCTTGGCCCAAGGCGCTATAATTATGCCCTTGGTAGGCATACGCGGTTGCGATTCCCGGATGATTTTGCAGTTTATGCCCCAATTCTATGGCTTCGGTCGACCGAGCAATCCCGGCCGCAGGGTCTACGGAGTAATAGGTATAGGCCAATTCATTCAAGATATTCAATCGAAGCGTATCTTGCTTCAAATGCCCCTTCAAAAGCAAGCTCAAACTATCGATCTTGGGCCGTTGTGCATGTACACCAAACAAAGACAATAAGAGCAATACGGTAAGCACTTTTATTCTGGGTAAGGGCATATGCACAAGTCATGTATAACGCCTCAAATTTAACAGTTTCAATGAAGTATGCACTACCAAAGGCCGTAAATATTGTGATAATTTGTTCTTTTTGAGGTCTGTACATAAAAAAACGAAGCTATTACGATTATAGCAAAAAAACCGACACATACCATACCTAGCATCACGCTTAATAAATGCAAATCGGAAGCCACACCACTTCTTCCTATTTTCACCCCGTCAAACCCAACAACGTATTGCCACTATGAGAAACCATCACTACAACCGAATCATCCTTGTCATTACCCTTATGTCCTTTCTGGCCGTTGGATGTGACAACCACCCCATCAACGAGCTTACCGAAGACCTCGCAGATGAATTTGAAGCAGTCGACACGGGAAAAGAAAATGAAAAAGAAGAGGAAGAAGAGAAAGAAGAGGAAGTCAAGGAAATCATAGGAACTATGACCGCCAAGGTAAATGAAAGCAACTTCGCCACCCCTGATTTTTTAGAACTGACAGGCGCAGGTGTCTCTATAAACAAGGGGTACTATTTTTTACAGATTTCAGGTTTTGATGTCGAATTAGGCCTAAAAAAAGCCCAATATATCTTACTGTCTATTTTTGGCAAGGATTTCAATTCAGTAAAATCAGGTTCGGAATGGAACACCATTGTAGAAGATGTATTGGTCGGAGGCGCTTTAGCCGCTTATTCGGAAAACATAGACACCGATGACAATGACAACACGAGTTCAACGCTTGATGTCTTGGAGAAAGTCTACATCAAAATCACCTCAATAGACCACGAGAAGCAGCTCCTATCCGGAGAATTCAGTTTTTCAGGAAAGAATAAGGACACAGGAAAAACCTATGTAGTTACCGACGGCACCTTTAAAAACTACAAATACACCATCACCAATAATTAGAACCGACCTTAAAACCTAAAAAAACATCCAAGAACCATGAAAAAACCATCACTCCTTTTTACAATGCTTTTTTTGAGCCTAGTTACCTTGAGCAACTGCAACGTTAAAGACACCATAGACGAGCTTAGCGATACACAAAAGGCACTTGATTGTGTCAACCTAATTGAAGACATTGACGAAAAATGGGATAAACAAGACAGGGACTGTGAGGAAATAAAGTCGGACGTAGCCAAGATCCTGAAAACCTGTAAAGACTTTATAAGTGCAGAACAAAAGGCACAGCTAGAATTCTATTCGGCAAATTGCGATGCGGACAATTAAAACCCTCTTAATCCAAACTTAACCAAAACCCTACCACACCAATGAAATATACCAGACTGAACTTGAACCATTACCGCACCAACCTACTTTTGCTCGGCCTAAGCTTAACGGTAGCCTGCAGCAGCAATTCCGAAGAGACCGACGAAACCGACACACCCAAGACCTATGGAACGATACAACTATCCGGAGAAGAAACCGGCAACATAGGTTCATCGTTACAAGTCGGACATATCGCTATTGGCCGTTCTGACCTGACCGGACATGCCAAAACCATAATCTTGACCGACAACAACACCAAAATAGATGAAAAAGGCCCTATTCCCAGCGACCTGAAAAACAATTTTATCATTATAGGCTTAGATCTTGGCGAGGCATCTACCAGTAGCGCAAGCCGATCCCTATCGATGAATATAACCGTAGACGGTACCGAATACAAGCACGCCTGCGCCAGCCCGAACTTTGGCAGTTTTACCGATTGTGGTTCGGATTACCGTATAGATTTTGACAAAAAAGAGGTGTTGTTTTCAGAAACCACGATCATCAACACAAAAACCGATGCCGTCTTGACCATGAACGGAACCGTAAAGTGGGATTGACCTCCCGCCAACAAAAACAAATTGCGAGGAAGTCCACCAATGCCTCCTTATTCTTTTTCCCTCAGACCTGAAGCGTCCCCTTCTTTTCCACTAAATAATAAAGAGAAGGAAAATATATTAAAAATATGTACGTAATTTTACGCCAGCGCTTTTAAAATAACGACTTCATTAAACATAATTAAAAATGAGAAAATCGATTACCCTATTAGCAGTATTTACTTTTTTAGTACAGTTTGCATCGGCCCAAGAATTTGAAGTAGGCTCGAATGTAATCAATGCCGGTATAGGTTTAGGCGGCTATTACGGAGGATACAATACCTCTACGGAAAGCCCTGTATTTAGCGCCAGCTACGAAAGAGGTGTTTGGGACATGCCCGGCCCCGGTGTTATAAGTCTTGGAGGCTACCTTGGCTACAAGAGGTTTACTTATAACAGCTCCTTTGACAATTATGATTATAGCTGGTCATACACAACCATAGGTGCCCGCGGAGCCTATCATTACACTGGTTTCGACATTGACAATCTCGACGTTTACGGTGGGGTTATGGCCTCTATGCGTATTTATAGCGGCGACAATTACAGCGATCTAAACAGCAGGCCGGGCGCTAGCGCTTTTGTCGGTGGACGCTGGTATTTTTCAGATAGTTTTGCTGGTTTTGCAGAAGCCGGTTACGGGTCTTCTTTTTTGACCTTGGGCGTATCGTTCAGGTTCTAGAAACCCTAAGCATACCATATAAAAGCCTTCCCATATTTAATTACGGGAAGGCTTTTCTTCTTTTAGGGCGGCTTTGATCCGCCTATTCCAGAGTACTTGCTTTTCTAAATTTCTGGAAAAATTGGTTTCCCGATCATATTTGTTCTGAAAGTTGCCCAACTCTTTTAAGATGCCCTTATAAATGGCCCGAACCTCAGCCTTGGCATTCATTGTAAATTGGGTCTGCGCCAGTCGTTTTCGCATTTTCCGGGCATAGAGTTCCGATATATCAAAATGCAATTGCTCGTGCCCCAGAATAATAGAATCGCACAATTCTGGGCGATACCATGATTTTTTGGGATAAAACTCGCTTTGTACCACAAAATCAAGATACAGCTGCCCTTCTTTTGTAAAAGACGTAAACGAATAACTAATTCCACTGGCCGTAGTTGCGGCGGCCCATTCGGTCTTAAAATAACTCCCCTTAAAATCGGACCACTGAAGTTTTCTATCCGCATCCCAGACGATCACCTCCTCCTCTTGGGAAAAGACCATACCGAAACCCAGAAGACATACTGCCCAAACAAAGTGTTTTAAAGCTCCCAATGAAATGTAATTACCTTTTCTATATCTGGATGTAAACTGTAAAGCACAGGACATGTCAATGCGGTATTCTCCAATATCTTCCGGTTCTTGTCGGACACAGTGGAAGGCAAAACCAATTTAGCTTCAATTTTTGAAATCCGTCTTGGTCCGGCGGCCATATGCTTCTTGATGTCGACAGTAGACCCCTTAAGGTCGACCTCCAAGCCTTTGGCCTTAATACCCATCATGGTAATCATACAACTCCCCAAACCGGTAGCAACGGTATCGGTAGGCGAAAAAGCTTGGCCCAGACCATTATTGTCCACAGGGGCATCCGTAATAAAGGAATCACCTGACCGCAGGTGCTCACATGTAGTTCTTAAATCTCCGTTATAGGTAACTTTTGAAGTCATAATCAAACAAGGGGTTATAATTCGTAAAAATGCTCGCCCCAAGTTAGCGATACGACTTTCAAAAAAGAAATAAAATTCGGGGTTGCCCCGAATTTTATTCCGCTTCCTTTATACGAAGGTCTTCCATGGTAAGGATATATGAAGATCGGTTAAAATAACCAGAAGCACCATTGCGCTCATAATCAAACTTGTTTCCCGAGTACTCGGTCTCTCCCACCGTTTTTGAAGCCTCCATAAGATTGTTCTTATAGGCCAACCGAAGCAAAAGATCAAAGGTTAGGTCAAAACCGCGAACGGCATAACGATCCGGAGCACTTCCAAAGCGCTTTTCATAGCGCTTGAAAAAAGCATCGGCAGACACAGCCTTGTACACTGACGGATAGGTAAAACGAAGATTCGACAAGTGGGCATTACTGATCACCTCGTTATCGAAGGCACTATTCTTATCCGTGGTAAACATGCGCACTTTAACCTCTTCGGTATTCAATGAATTCAAAATAGAGGTTACACTGGAAACCAACTTGAAATTATCGGTCTCAACAAATACCCAGTTTTCGGTTTTATCACTTAATAATCGGGTCAGTTTATCAATATTGATACCGATGTTTTTCTCCTCTTGGGTCACTTTCAACGTATCGGCATCGGCAAAGGTGGCCAATAATTGACCTTTGACCCCTTGGTTTTTATCGTCGGCTATAACAATTATATGCTGATCGGTACGCTTTTCCAGGGTATAGCCTATCATCCGCTCCCGCAACAATTCTTCAGAAGTATAGGAGAAAAACACGTTCGCAAGACTTAAATCACTCTTTGCCGGTATGGGCGCTACAAGCGGCACTCGTTTACCACCCGCGCGAACCGCGGCCTCTTTTAAGGATGGCACATCCAAAGGTCCGACAATCGCACTGTACGAAGCCAGGTTTTCTTTCTGTAAGATTTCCTTGGTCTTCTCAAGGCTCAATTGGTTATCGAATGTTTTCACGTCTACCGATACCCCTAGGTCGGCAATGGAGTCTAATGCCACCAAGGCCCCTGAATAAAGACCCAAACTGTATTTTAGACTATTTCGTTTATCGATAGTATTCGCCACACGATCCTTATCGGACAAATCGAGCTTGTCTAACCTAAAAGGTAAAAGAAACATGAGCTTAGGCCTGTTTTGAACATTAATACTGTCAATGAGATTGATCTTATCAAGAACCAAGGAATTGCGTATTTCAAAATCGCCCTTCTGGTCTTTCGGCAATTTCAAGACCATACCTGCTTTCAATCCTTGGGCCAAGTCTGGGTTCAACTCTAAAAGCTCCTTGTAACTAATACCGAATTTACGGGTAAGCGAAAATTCTGTTTGCTTCGGCTTTACCTCGTAAAAGTTGTAGTTCTCCGTATTGATTTCGCCACTTGCTATTTTTTTCTGGGGAATACGGATGACCATACCTTCTTTGAGTCCGCCCCTTTCCTGAATCTCAGGATTCAAACGAACCACCTCATCGGACTTTACCCCGAATTTTTGTTCCAGTTGGAAGAAATTCATTTTTGGTGGAACGGTATAGGACAAATACAATTGTGTTTCTTGGTTCTCGACCGTACTACCTGCTATTTTAGGAAGCTTTAGCTCTTGCCCTACCGCCAAATAGTCGTTAGCCTTTGAAAGTTCCGGGTTCAAGACCTCCATACTATCTACGGTAATTCCGTATTTATAGGCGATGCTCCACCTTGTCTCCTTGGGCAATACCGTGTACGTTTCAAAATCGTCTTCATTGATTTCCAAAACATCTTCGGGTTTCACCCTTTTGTATTTAGGAATTTTTAAAGTCATTTTTCGCTTCAACTGCGAAGAATACAGCTCAGGATTGTACTTTTTGATGTCTTCCGTACCAATATGAAATCGCTTTGCGATACTATAAAGGGTCTCCCTTTTCTTTACGGTATAAGAAGTAAAACCAATGGGCTCTTCTTGGGTCTCCCCCTTATTGTTTTGCACCGAACTACTTGCCGTTTTTACGGTAGACTGTTCCGCAACGGCCTTAGCCTTACCGTCTTTTGGAATGACCAAGATGGTATTGACCCTTAAATTGTCGCCATCTTTTATCTCTTTGTTCAGCTTAAGGATGGTTTCGGTATCGACGCGATATTGTTTGGCGATACTCACCAAGGTCTCACCCTTTTTTACGGCATGTGTAGTAAACTTCTGCGCAGAAGCCTTACAGCCCACAAAAACGAATAATAGAAGCGTAAAGCCTATTTTTAAAAACTGATTCATATCTATTCCCATTCAATGGTTGCGGGCGGTTTTGAACTTATGTCATATACGACCCTGTTCACGCCCGGCACTTTGTTGATAATATCGTTTGACGTCTTTTGCAAGAACTCGTATGGCAAATTCACCCAGTCGGCGGTCATACCATCGGTACTTTCTACAGCCCGCAAAGCTACGCATTTTTCATAAGTACGCTCATCTCCCATTACGCCTACACTATTTACGGGCAAAAGCATGGCTCCGGCCTGCCAAACCTTGTCATAAAGTCCCCAATCGCGTAATCCTTGGATAAAAATATGGTCTACTTCTTGCAAAATGGCCACCTTCTCCCGGGTTATATCCCCTAGTATACGAATGGCCAATCCTGGTCCTGGGAAGGGATGGCGCCCTAGACGCTCATCATCGATACCCATACTCTTACCGACCCTTCGGACTTCATCCTTAAACAACATTTTTAGCGGCTCCACCACCTCGAGTTTCATAAAATCAGGCAAGCCCCCTACATTGTGGTGGCTTTTGATGGTTGCGGACGGACCTCCCGTTGCCGAAACCGATTCAATAACATCAGGGTATATGGTACCCTGCGCCAACCATTTTACATCTTTCACCAAGTGGGCCTCATCATCGAACACATCTATAAACACCTTTCCGATAATCTTTCGTTTCTTTTCAGGATCGCTTTCCCCTGCAAGGGCATCCAAAAAGCGTGCCGAAGCATCAACCCCTTTAACGTTCAACCCCATATGTTCGTATTGATCCAGAACATCTTGAAATTCGTTCTTTCTCAACAGGCCGTTATTTACGAATATGCAATACAGGTTCTTTCCGATAGCCTTGTGCAGAAGCACTGCCGCCACGGTAGAATCAACCCCACCCGACAAACCAAGCACTACCTTGTCGTCTCCTATTTTTTGTTTCAACTCGGAAACGGTCATATCTACAAATGCATCCGGGGTCCAAGTTTGTTCAAGGCCGGCGATGTTCACCAAAAAGTTTTCCAATATTTTCTTTCCATCTTTGGAATGATAAACCTCTGGGTGGAACTGTATGGCGTAAGTACTCTCGTCTTCAATCTTATACGCAGCATGTTCTACATCGTGCGTACTGGCCAAGACCACTCCTTTTTCCGGGAGTTTCTGAATGGTATCACTATGGCTCATCCACACTTGACTCCCTTCCGAAACCCCTTCAAAGAAAGCTTCATCAGGTTTTATATACGACAGATTTGCCCGACCATACTCCCTTGTATTGGAAGGCGCAACATTACCCCCGCCGAAATGGGCAAGGTATTGGGCCCCGTAACAAACGGCCAATAGCGGCTTTTTGCCCCTGATTTGCGACAAATCGGGATGTGGCGCATCATCGGCACGTACCGAAAAGGGCGACCCCGATAAGATTACCGCTTTGTACGACGATAAATCATCAGGAAGCTTGTTATAAGGCTTTATTTCACAGAAAATATTGAGTTCTCTAACCCTTCTAGCAATGAGTTGTGTGTACTGAGAACCGAAATCGAGTATAAGGACGTTGTTTTGCATGGCCAAAAATAGGAAATTCCACTTTCTCGAAAAGACTCTTTTGTGATAATTATAATCCGTTTTTTAACAATCGTCTTTAATAAATCGGGTACGACCTTGAAACACACCCCAAACCATCACAAAAAACAAAGGGGCATTTCCCAAAAAACACCCGATCGAGACCATAAAAAAAATGATTTATTTCAATCTTACATTTTTTTAAAGGAGTCCATTTACAATATTTTTTCAATGAATCTCCCTAGGATTTCGTTTCAAAAATCAAATTTAAAGCAAAAACACAAATCATAATTTAAAACTTCATATAAAAACAATCAAATAACTGGTTTTAAAATCTTTAAATTTATTCCTACAAAATGTTAAATTGTATTAAAACAGGTAAATTAAGATCATTTTTCCTCCTAAAACGAAACCCCGCCACTTCATCCCTCCCAAAAAACCTTTTCCTTATAAGAGCCATTTTGTACGCCAAATTATTTATCGTTTCATTAACAGCCTGCCTTAAAGATAATAACTTTCTTGCGTAAGAATTTACCACTACAAAAACATTTCATCAGTGTTTAAAAGTAGTATTTCCATCAATCAAAAAACGAACATATCTTGAAAAAAGCAATCTGCTGTACCTCATTTTTTCTAGTTCTTTTTCAACAAGGCCATGCCAAAACAAGCCACCCTCCTTCCCCGGTCGAAAATGGCATCCATAAAAATCGAAGGCTAGCCTTCGTTATCAAGAACAACTATCTACCCCCTGACCAAGACAAAGAGAAATACACCATTAGCGGATATGTTACCGAAAGTGGCAGCGGCGAACATCTCTTGGGCGTTTCCGTATATGTGCCCGAATTAAAACTGGGCACCACTACAAATGACTATGGTTTTTTCTCTTTGACCCTTCCCGAAGGAAATCACGAAGTCATCATTTCATATATCGGGTACGGAAACGAAAAACAGCAAATCAACTTATCGGAAGACCAGATACTATCCATAGCCCTGAAACCATCTACCCAAAATCTTGAGGAAGTAGTGGTTACCGCCGATGAAAGGATAAAGGAAAGTAAGGTCACCCAAATGAGCAAAGTGCAGATCAACCCTGCCGACATCCAAGACATACCGGCACTACTGGGCGAAAAAGACGTAATGAAAACCCTGCAACTGATGCCGGGTATTCAAGGGGGATCGGAAGGTAGTTCCGGTTTCTTTGTCCGAGGAGGCACGCCCGACCAAAACCTAATTATCTTAGACGATGCCGTTGTTTACAACTCCAACCACCTATTTGGCTTTTTCTCGGTCTTTAACGGTGATGCCATAAAATCGGTAGAAGCGTTCAAAGGTGGTTTTCCGGCACGCTTTGGAGGGCGGCTGTCCTCTGTCATCAAATTGGATATGAAAGACGGAAACAAAGAGAAGCTTTCCGGGAAGGTAAATATTGGCCTTATCTCGTCTTCGGCTTTGCTCGAGGGGCCCATTAATAAAGGTAAGACCTCTTTTATTGCCAGTGGCCGGCGCACCTATGCAGATATTATGGCCCGCCCCTTTATTGATAGTGAAAAGGGCAATAGAACAGGGTATTACTTTACCGATTTTAATTTTAAGATCCATCACATCTTCAGCCCAAAGGACAAATTGTTCTGGAGCAACTATTTCGGACAGGACAAATTCTACGACAACAGTGTCTATGAAGATGGGGACAGGGACAAATCACGGTTACAATGGGGAAATATTACCTCTACCCTTCGCTGGAACCACCAATTCAACAATAAGCTGTTCTCCAATACCTCGTTGATCTTCAGCAATTACAAGTTCAAAATATTGATAGAGGAAGATTTTGAAGACCAGAAGTACGAGTTCAAGAGCAGCTCGGGCATTAACGACTATACGTTAAAGACCGATTTTGATTATTACCCCAACAGCCAACACACCATTCGATTTGGGGCCAACGCCACCATACACAACTTTACACCACAGCGGCTGTTGCTCAAAGATGAATTTAACCCTAACATCGACAAAGAACAAGAACTGAACTCTTTTGAAGGCGCAGTTTACGTAGAGGACGATTGGAAATTGACCGATAAATTAAGCCTATCCCCTGGACTCAGACTGAGTTATTTCAACTATAAGGACAAGCACTATGTAAATCCCGAACCTAGGCTGGCATTGTCTTACAACATGAAAACCGACCTTGCCTTTAAGGCTTCATATTCGCGAATGAACCAGTACATCCACCTCTTATCGAGCTCGGGCATAGGACTGCCAACGGATTTATGGGTCTCATCTACCGACAACATAAAGCCCCAGACCTCGCAGCAGTTCGCTGTGGGCGTTGCCAAAGACTTCTTCGACAAAGACTATTCAATTACCCTCGAAGGCTATTACAAGACCTTGGATGACGTTATCGCCTACAAGGAAGGGGCCTCCTTTTTAGCTATCGACGACCTCGAGACGGGAAAAAACAGCAACTGGGAGGAAAACATTACTTCAGGACAAGGTTGGGCCTACGGGGCCGAAATACTCCTTAGAAAACAAACAGGCCCGCTCACAGGCTGGCTCGGCTATACCTTATCATGGTCTGAACGACAGTTCGATGAATTGAATTTGGGCCAAAAATTCTACGACCGTTACGACCGTAGGCACGATATATCCTTAGTAGGTATTTATAAGCCAAACGAAAAAATCACCCTATCGGGAACATGGGTACTATCGACCGGAAACAACTACACCTTGCCCAACCAACAGCACATTGCCAACCCTGTTGACTTCCCTATTATCAACACCGGGGTTTACAACAACTCTACGGGAATGGAAAATTTCACCACCCAACGCAACAATTTTCGCGGAGAGACCAGCCATCGGTTAGATCTCGGGGTACAATTCCACAAAAAGAAAAAGAAAGACCGAGAGCGTATTTGGGGCTTTTCCCTATACAATGCCTATGCTAGAAAGAATCCGTTCATCTATACCATCGACAATAAAGACAATGACAGTTACGACCCCGATGCCCCAATCGAAAAACAATTGACCCGGACATCGGTACTCATATTAATCCCGTCGATCAATTACACCTTTAAATTCTAAACCATGAGCAAGTACATTCAAATAAGTTTCGTATTGGCTTTGCTGTGTAGTGCATGTCAAGATCCGGTAGACGCAGACGAGCTGCTCAATGAAGAAGACCGCACTTATATCGTAGGTTACATCTCGCCCGCAGACACCTTACTTTCCGTCCATGTATCGACCACCACAGCCGCGGTAGGAACGCCCATAGACTCGAACGACCCCTTGGCCGATATCGAAAAATTCATCATCAAAGATGCACGGGTCGTTATTAGTGACGAAGAAAACAATGCGGTCGAACTCACCTATAATCCCGAGAGAAAAAATTACCAAGTAGCGGCCACAGCGTTTGATGTAATCGAAGGCGGCACATATTTTCTACAGGTTTCCGCCAAAGGCAAGGACTTTACCTCAACCTGCCACATCCCTAAAAAAATACCCTCAATTACGGAAAAGATAACGCTAGGCGAAAAAAAATGAGTTTTACCAAGATTATATTCTGGATATAGCTTTTCAAGATTTCGCCAACGAGAAAAACCACTACATCATAGGTGCCACGGCAGAATTAAAAGAAGGTGAACAAGTCAGTTACTTTCCTTTGGATTTTGAATTAAACAGCTTTTTAACCGATGCCATTGGCGATGGAGAGACCGTAAGCCGGTACGCTACTTTTTCATACGGTTTTCCAGATGAGGCGGTCAGCGTAAAAATAACCCTGCAAGTAACAAATGTTGAAGAAATACTTTATTCGAACCTGCGCGCATCCTTTCTAAATGACTTCAACGACGGCAACCCCTTCGTAGAATACAGCATAGCGCCTAACAATATTGAGGGTGATGGTGGTATAGGCGTTTTTGCCGGTTACCAACTTACCGAAAAAGTAATTGAATACGAATTAGCGACGACCCCTTAAAAAAGTAAAAGTCCGGGATACCAAACCCGGACTTTTCATCAAAATCAAAAAAACCAACCTAAACACATGAAACGGTTTAATTAATAAACTTTTTCATAGCATTTTTTATTAATAACACCCTACTCATGAAATACCCTACCTCTTTTTAAAAGTTTTTTCTACTTTTATTCAAAAGCACGCCCATGACCTCTATTTACTGGGATGAAACCCTAGACGAAATAAAAAAAGGAATAACCGAAATAGGACATCCATTTCGTTTTTTTACACTGGCCACTACCGATGAATCGGACCACCCGAGCCAACGGACCGTGGTCTTTAGGCACTTCAACGACAATCTAGATGTGGTGTTTTATACGGATAGGCGCTCGCAAAAAGTCAAGGATATAGAAAAAAACGGAACCGTAAGCTTGTTGTTCTACCACCCAAAGAACCTATTGCAGATTGGTTTAAAAGGAAAGGCATCGATAATTACGGATACCGACTTATTAAAAACCTATTGGAGTACCGTGCCGGATAGCAACAAAAAAGACTACACCACCCACCTAGCTCCCGGAAGCCCTATCGAAAACCCTGGATCCGTAGAATACCTAAACGAGCATTACTTCTGCGCCATAAAAATCGAGCCTACGAGTATTGAATACCTCAAAGTGAGGCAACCTAAGCATATAAGGGTACTGTTTTCAAAAACCGATGGATCTTGGTCCGGAAAATTCTTGGCTCCTTAAGCCTTCAAGGGCTACACCTTAATGACCGTAAACTCCAGTTGCAAAGGCTTTAAAGCCTCTAAGAGCATCGGAATCAAATCTTCGCCCAGTTCGAGATATAGTTCAGAAAAGTTCACGTTACGCTCTTGCAATGATTTATTCGGAAAGAGTTCGTTTTGGATTTCCGTCATGCGCATGACATGGTCTTTTAGCTTGCGTTTTTGCGCTTGCAGCAATCGTTTTTCAAGATTTTCAAGGCCTTTCTTTTGCTTTACTTCCTGGGCCTTTACGGCGCCTAGAAAAGAAGCATCGGTCTGTTCGGCCAAATCGTACATGGCCTTGAACTGCTCTTCCAAATATTGTTTTTGGGGCGTAAAGTCGATATCGATATTCGATATTTCCCTTATTTTTTTATTGATAAAACTGCTTTGCCTTAAAAAAATATCGGCTACCGAAAGATTCATTTTTTCAAGCTTTCCCTTTTGTTTGTCGGTAATCACCAAGGCCGAATTCCTAAGCAACAAAACCGGGAACGGCACCTGCATGGCCTCGAACATAGTCTTGAGTTCCAGCCAATAGGCTATTTCCCCTCCTCCCCCGATATAACAAAGATTAGGCAAGATAACTTCCTGATATAAGGGACGCGCAATGACATTGGGCGAGAACCGCTCAGGATACGCTTTTAATTCTTTTTGTAGTTCTTCCTTTGTAAAACGGATTTCGGTATCGTTTACGAAATAAGCCCCGTTCTGTTCTACGATACGTTCACGGAGTCCGTCTTTCAGATAGAAATAGTTGATTTCACGCGGATTGACCTGTACCCCATATTTTTTATCAAGGGCCTCAAAGCCTGTTATGGTTTCCGAAACCTTTTTATAGGCCAATTGGTCGAAGATATCTTTCTCGGCATAAGGAAGCAAAAGGCTTTTTAAATTTCTATCATCGCCATCCACAATGACCAGACCTTCCTTTCCAAAGAGTTCATTTGCCAAATAGCGCGTGGCCTCGGCCAAATTATTATGCCCCAAATACGATTTTCTAAATAGCTCCTTTAGCGCCTTGGCATTGGCACTGTTGCCTATTTGATTTGAAAATGCCTCAAAAATTTCATCAAGGCCCTTCGTATCTAAGTGCCCTACGGCGCCCGAGGCCGTTCTGTTCCATTTTAATTTTTTTCCTCGGAAATTAAAATAGTTGATTTCCTCAAAATCATGGTCCTCCGTAGCCATCCAATAGACGGGAACAAAGTTATATTTCGGATAGGCCGTTTTAAGCTCCTTTGTCAGGTTTATGGTAGAAACGATCTTGTAAAGAAAGTACAATGGCCCGGTAAAAAGATTCAACTGATGCCCGGTCACCACGGTAAAAGTAATAGGTTCCTTTAATTTTTTAAGATGTGTTCGGGTCGCATCGGTAACCTCGAAACCCTTGTACTGTTTTTGGAGCGCCTCATAGAGCACTTCCCTGTTCCCATCGGGAAAACTCGTCGCCTTCTCGGCTATTTGGGCCTCAAAATTATCCAGGTTCGGAAACCGATGGTAAAAATTTCGCACCTGCGGTTCTTCAGCAAGATAATCGCAAATAAATTCGGTAAAATAGCCGGTTTTGTAAAAAGGTAAACAGTCAATTTCCATAAGGGTGTAAATATAAAACTCTTCGCCAATGCGGCTTCCTAAAAATACGTTAATTACTTCAACCTGTTTTTCGTACCACTAATGGAAAAACTTACCATATACGGCCAATAATCAGTAGCTTTGATAGCATCCTTAGGAAACATTCGCTATATGAGATTTTTCATTTCCCTCTTGTTCATTTGCACCTGTCTAAGCTCTCATGCACAGAATTTAAAGGCTCCGTCAGATTTTTTAGGTTATGAGCTGGGTACGCGATTTACCCCACATCACCGTGTAGTCGACTATTATTCGTATCTCGCGGAAAACGATCCCTCTCGCGTACAACTTGAAAACTACGGGGAAACCAACGAAGGCAGACCGCTGATCTTGGCCTATATATCAACGGCCAAGAACATAAAAAGTCGTGAAAAAATCAGGCTGGAACACCTAAAGAACACCGAAGGAAAAGGGGAGCCCAACATTGCTATCGTATGGATGAGCTATAACGTACACGGCAATGAAAGCGTAAGCACGGAAGCCTCTATGAAAACCGTGTACGAACTATTGACCCAGAAAGAGGAATATTTAGAAAACACCTTGGTCATTGTAGACCCATGTGTCAACCCTGACGGTCGCGATCGATATGTAAACTGGTACAATCAATATAAAAATTCGCCCTACACCATAGACCCCAACAGTGCGGAGCATCACGAACCTTGGCTAAACGGTAGGCCCAACCACTATATGTTCGACCTGAACCGAGATTGGGCATGGCTTACACAAGTTGAAAGCAGGCAACGAATAAAGGTCTACAACAAGTGGCTGCCACATGTACACGTCGATTTCCACGAACAAGGTGTGGACAGTCCGTATTATTTCGCCCCCGCGGCGGAACCTTTTCACGAAGTGATTACCGATTTTCAGCGAGAATTTCAAACGACCGTAGGCAAAAACCACGCAAAATATTTTGATGCGAACGGATGGTTTTATTTTACCAAGGAAGTCTTCGACCTATTGTACCCAAGCTATGGAGATACCTTCCCTACCTACAACGGAAGTATCGGCATGACGTACGAACAAGGCGGTAGCGGTAGCGCGGGCCTAGGCGTACGAACAGGCACAGGCGATACGTTAACCTTGAAGGACAGGATCCTTCACCACCATACCACGGGACTATCGACCCTTGAAATCGCATCACAGAACGCGGTTCGCTTAAACCAAGAATTCAAAAAATTCTACCAGCCCAAGGACTTTAAGTACAAAAGTTATGTACTGAACGGCAACCCCGACAAACTGAAGGCCTTGACCGAATTACTGACCAAGCACGAAATCGAATACGGATGGGCCACCGACAAGACCGCAAAGGGTTTCAACTATGTTTTAGGCAAGAACGGCTCGGTAAAAATCGACAATAATGCCTTAGTAGTCAATTCCGATCAAAAAAAGGGAACCCTGGTAAAGGTACTCTTTGAACCCAATACAAAATTGAGCGACTCCCTGACCTATGATATTACCGCATGGTCTTTGCCCTATGCCTATGGACTTAATGCCATTGCTTCGGAAACCAAGGTTGCCGCACAAACCACAACGGACCGGAACAAATTCGATGCCCTAAACTTAGAAGAACTCTCAAGCAAGTCGTACGCCTTTCTTATAAAATGGAACAGCTTTAGCGATGCCCGATTCTTGGCCGACCTGCTCAATAGCGATATTAAGGTGCGTTATGCCCAAAACCCCTTTGTTATGGATGGTGTTTCTTACGACCGAGGCACTCTTATCATTACCAAATCGGACAATAAAAACCTTCCGGATTTCTTGGACAGCTTACGATCCAAAGCCTTAAGGCACCAAAAGGTGATATACCCTACCTCTACCGGTTTTGTTGACGGGGGAAAAGATTTTGGTTCGCATTCGGTACAGCCCCTAAAAAAGGCAAAGGTGGCACTGCTTTCGGGCAAGCCCACCTCTACCCTGAATTTTGGTGAAATCTGGTATTTTTTCGAACAACAGCTACAGTACCCGGTAAGCGTGCTCAATAGCGACTACTTCAATACCGTTGATCTTTCCGAATACGACATTTTGATCCTGCCCAGCGGTAAGCCGTACAGTCAATTTTTAAACCCAGCCCGAATGAAAAGCCTCAAACAATGGGTAAGGGATGGCGGTAAATTAATAGCAATGGGAAGTGCCCTAAAAGATTTTGCAAAAGACAAAACGCTTCAACTCAAGGCCAAAAACATCAAGAAAGACAGCATAGCCCCCATACCGGTCTATGACCATGATCAAAGGGAGCAAATCAAGAATGAAATAACAGGGGCCATTTTCAAAACCAGAATAAACAACACACACCCTTTGGCCTATGGGTATGACGACATTTACTTTAGCCTTAAACTGGGGGGCGATGCCTATGCATACCTCAACAAAGGCACCGTAGCCTATCTCGACGGCAACAACATTGAACCCGTGGCCGGTTTTGCCGGTAGCGATGCCCAACAAAAAATTGCCGAAACATTGGTCTTCGGAGTAGAGAAATATGGCTCGGGACAGTTGGTCTACATGGTAGACAACCCCTTGTTCAGAGGTTTTTGGGAAAACGGGAAACTCCTCTTTTCCAATGCCCTTTTCATGGTCGATTAGCCCCGAAATGATTATATTGACTCCCTCAATACGACTACTTGAAAAACTTTAGAAAACAATTTGGCGGCCAATTGACCGACACCCTCATTAAGCGGTACGGTCAATCGGAAAACTGGAAAGAAGGCAAGTTTCAAAACCTGGAAGACACAGGAATGTCCATCAGCTTTTGGGACATACCCAAACTTCTATACCGACAGTTTACCGACAAAGAAAAAAGGGAACCTGCCACGCCCCTCCCCATAGCCCCGTTCAACAAAGCATCCTTTTTACGGGAAGGCGCCGACTTCAACTACATTTGGTACGGACATTCGGCCCTTTTGATACGGATGAACGCCAAGACTATATTAATAGATCCTATGTTGGGGCCCAATGCATCCCCTATCGCCCCGTTCAAGACCAAACGCTTTTCAGAAAACGCATTGGCGCTCATCGACGATTTCCCAGAAATCGACCTGATGCTACTAAGCCATGATCATTATGACCACCTCGATTATGACAGCATTCAAAAATTAAAAAACAAGACCAGAAACTATTATGTAGCCCTTGGCGTCAAACGCCATTTGATCGCTTGGGGCATAGACCCTGGCCTAATTACGGAATTCGACTGGTGGAACAACACCTCCTATGCCGACATTCAAATCACCTTTACCCCAAGCAGGCACTTCTCGGGAAGGGGACTGACCGATAGGGCCAAATCACTTTGGGGCGGATGGGCCTTTAAATCAGAAAATCTCAATATTTGGTTCAGTGGTGACGGTGGCTATGGCGATCACTTTAAAACGATCGGAAGAAAGCTGGGGCCCTTCGATTTTGGCTTTATGGAAGCGGGACAATACAATGAAAAATGGCGACAGATCCATATGTTTCCCGAAGAAAGCGTTCAGGCGGCACTTGACGCACAAGTAAAAAAAGCCATGCCCGTACACTGGGCGGGATTCGCCTTGGCGCAACACGACTGGACAGAACCTGCCACAATCTTTAAAAATACGGCCAAGGAAAAAGGTTTGGAGGTCACCTTCCCCAAGTTAGGAGTGCCCTATACTTTATCGGAGACCCAAACCGAAGCATGGTGGCCCATCAGGTAATCCATGCTAGGGCGAATTCATTTAAAAAAATGATTTACAATAGGGAATAATACCCGTATATACTGACCGCAAGCCCTATAAAGCCCGAGGCTATCATCAGCCCTGTAAAGACCTCTTGCAATCTTCGGTTATCATGAATGATCATGCCTAGAACACCAAAGAGAATACTGATCTGAAGAAAAAGTATTCCGATATCGATTTGCGCCACTAGCTTTCGATTGGAGATACCTACCTCCTCCCAAGCGCGGAGCCCAACTATTTTTCCCATTTCACCATCAAGGTCTTGCGACCAGGCCGAACGGGGAATATTATCGGAACCCAATAGTATTTCGGTTTTTTCCTCTTCGTATTTGCGGATCAGGTCGTTGGTCATCTCTATCCTGAAATCTAGCTGATCCATTTTCTCATCTTCCACCAGACCTGCACTCCGCAACGATTCTAGATAATCTCGCTGGTTTTCTTTTAATATCTGCTTGATACTCTTTGCATTGTACCAATTTGAATAACTGACATACTTGTAATTAGAGCTGGCAATCTTTTCTTCCAACTTGCTATTTACCACCTCCATAACGGCCAATAATGCCACTATAATCATGATAATCACCCCCCCTCTACTCTCAATTTTACTACTTTTAGACATTATTCGGTATTCTATATCGATTTGGTTTAATGGGAGTTTCGATTTAAACCTACTCCTCTCTAAAGGTTATACGAAAAAAAAGCACTTTGGGACGGCACGGACCAGAACCCACCAAGGAAATTTAACAAAAATACACCGATACCAAGAAAAAAGAAAAAACAACGAATTAAAAAACGTTCATTTTTTACACTTTATTCCTACACAACTACCATGGCATTTAACACCGAAAGATTAAACTTAAAACCGACCACCGTGGAAGACGCAATCTTTATCCATGAACTCTTTAATTCCCCAGGTTGGATCAAATATATTGGCGATAGAAAGGTATATACGGTAAACGATGCCCAAACCTATATCAATACCAAAATAAGGCCTCAGTTCGAAAAGCTAGGTTATGGCAACTATACCGTAATTCGAACCTCCGATGGCGCCAAAGTCGGATCTTGCGGTCTATACAAACGGGATGGCCTACCCTGTATCGATATCGGGTTTGCTTTTCTACCCGAATATGCGAAAAAAGGATATGCCTTTGAAGCCGCACTCAAGCTAAAAGAAATGGCTTTCAACATCTTTCACCTTGAAGAGCTATCCGCCATTACGAGAATAGATAACAAAGCTTCACAACGATTACTCTCTAAACTTGGCCTTCGCCAAAACGGAACCATACGTTTGCCAGGTGACTCGGTCGAATTGTTGTTCTATCATATCAAAAACAAGTAAGTTCCGTTCCGCAATTGCAAGATAGATCGATCAAACCCTTGCCCGAAGGGGTATTGTTTTTATACAAATAGCTAAATTTGCCCGGATAACAAAAAGGTGAACCCAGATGGGCCATTAGTTATGTAGACTGATATTTCCATTTTCACCAAGAAACATAGCTAATGAAAATAGCCTTTATTTCCTTACTCCTAACTATTGCGACCACCTGCAACAGGCCTCTTCTGGAACTAGAAGTCATAGATACCACCTTACTCGAAAATGTACCTAGCGCGTCCGGCATCACAAAGGCCGGTGACAAATTTTTCGTAATAGGTGACGACTCCCCCTACCTCTTCAAGGTCGACGAAGACGGACGCATACTTGACAAATCGCTCATCTATTCCACGGAGCTCTTAGACGGAAATAGGCTCGACAAGGTTAAAAAACCCGATTTTGAAGCCTTGGAAAGTGTTAACGAAAACGAGATCCTAGCTTTTGGTTCTGGGGCAAAATCTCCTGAAAGGGATATTTTTTTGCACATTACCTTAAACGATAGTATCAATGTAAATACCTATCAGGTTTCGGAATTCTACGACCATTTAAGAAAGCACCACGCCCTAGATGGCGCCCACCTGAACATTGAGGGCGTAGCCCTCTACCATGAGAATATTTATCTCTTCAATAGGGGCAAAAACGTAATTTTCATCTTTGATTATTCCGATTTGCTCGATTATTTGGAAGGAAGAAAAACTTTTTCCGAACCTCAGGCCCTAGTTTATAAACTACCGCAGATCGATGGTTTTGAGTCAGGCTTTTCAGGAGCCACTATCTTGGAAGAGGAAAACCTAGTTCTCTTTACCGCATCCGTAGAAAAAACAGGAACAGCCTATAACGATGGCCAGATTGCAGGAAGCTTTATCGGGGCCATTCCTATTGTCAACAATACTTTTTCGAAAAAATACGGAGTTGCGGCCATACCGAACAACGACACTCCCCTAAAAGTAGAATCGGTCACCGTGGCCGAAAAAACTCCCGATGGCAAGCTGAGACTCTCCTTGGTTACCGATGACGACAAAGGGAATTCCATACGACTCAACTGCCTTTTGAAAATTTAACCGTAACACCTTTGAAAATAAAAATTCTGTTAAAATCGCCCCGAACTTAATTCCGTACTTTTATTAATCGTAATATTGCAATATACAAATACAAAAGTATGGGACTCGCCAAAACCGAAATATTCACAGACCTTCAAAATGAGATTGCACTCTATGCAAAGGTTTTCGGGCATCCGGCACGGGTAGCCATACTTGAACATTTATTTAAAATAAACGCCTGTGTCTGTGGCGACCTGGTAAATGAAATAGGATTGGCACAACCGACCATTTCACAACACTTGAAAGAACTCAAGAACCTAGGCCTTATAAAAGGCACCGTTGAAGGAACCAGCGTTTGTTATTGCATCCATAAGGAAAACTGGACCCAAATGAAGGAAGTCATGTTCAAATTCTTGGATCAAGACCTTCCAAAATCAAATTGTTGCTAAAAAAATTTGAACTGCTTAATCGTAAAATTACAATAAATAAAAAATAGATTATGAAACTATCAGAAATCAAATCAGAACTTTCTAAATTAGAGAAAATAGCCTTTCAACTTCCCAATGGGGAATTGGTACCGAGCCACTTTCACGTAACGGAAATAGGTAAAATCACCAAACACTTTATAGATTGCGGGGGCACCGTGCGCAACGAAGAGGTCGTAAATTTTCAACTCTGGAACGCCAACGACTACGACCACAGACTACACCCTGAAAAACTATTGCACATTATTGAGCTTTCCGAAAAGACCTTGGGCATAGGTGACCTTGAAATCGAGGTCGAATACCAAGGGGATACCATCGGCAAATTCGGTTTGGATTTTGACGGCACCAACTTCTTGTTAACGACCAAACAAACGGATTGCTTGGCCAAGGAAAACTGTGGCATTCCTACCGAAAAACCGAAACTACAATTTTCCGACTTGGGACAAGGGAGTTCTTGTGACCCTAAAAGCGGGTGTTGTTAAGCGTTTCTCCTAAATTTCCAACTAAACATATTTTAATGAAAACTTTTGAAAAAATTGAGAACACCATTGCCTCCCTGCAAACGGGTTCTATTTCCGATGCGCGAAAAACGATATTGCAACCCCTAATCGATTTTATCCAGGGCAAGGTAGATGCCGATGAAACCATACGCCTGAATTTTATTTGCACCCACAACTCTCGCAGAAGCCACCTTTCGCAAGTCTGGGCACAGGCCATGGCCTATCATTTCAATATCAAGAACGTTTTTTGCTATTCCGGAGGAACGGAAGCCACGGCTTTGTTTCCCATGGCGGCCGAAACACTGGGCAATACCGGTTTCGATGTGGTAAGAAGATCCGATGACAAAAATCCCGTTTACAGCATTAAATATGCCCCCAACGAGCATCCTGTTATTTGTTTTTCAAAAACCTTGGATGACGATTTTAACCCCCAATCCAATTTTGCGGCCATTATGACCTGCAGTCAGGCCGATGGTGGCTGCCCATTTATTGCGGGTGCCGAAAAACGGATTCCCATCACATTCGAAGACCCAAAAGTTTTCGACAACACCCCACAGCAGGCAGAAAAGTACCATGAAAGGAGTATTCAAATTGCTACCGAACTGTTTTTTGTTTTCTCAAAAATAACCCCTAAAAATGGCTAAAAAGTTAAGTTTTTTAGATAGCTACCTCACGCTTTGGATATTTGCCGCCATGATACTCGGTGTCGCTATCGGCAATTTTTTTCCCCAGCTTCCCGACCTGATAAATTCCGCAAGCAGTGGAACGACCAATATACCTATTGCCATCGGCCTCATCCTAATGATGTACCCGCCCTTGGCCAAGGTAAATTACGCCCTACTCCCCAAGGTTTTTAGAAATATCAAGATTTTATCCATTTCATTGGTACTCAACTGGATCATAGGGCCCGTTCTTATGTTTTTGCTGGCCATTACCTTTCTTCAAGATTATCCGGAATATATGGTCGGGCTAATTTTGATCGGCTTGGCACGGTGCATCGCCATGGTACTGGTTTGGAACGACCTCGCCGATGGCAGTAGTGAATATGGGGCCGGACTTGTGGCACTGAACAGTATCTTTCAGGTGTTCGCCTATAGTTTTTATGCCTATATCTTTATTACCGTACTACCCCCCTATTTTGGTTTTGACGGGGCCATTGTTGACATTTCAATTGCCACCATTGCCGAAAGTGTTGCCATATACCTAGGCATACCCTTCGTTCTGGGCATATTGAGCCGCTCTATTCTCGTACGTTTAAAAGGAGAGGAATGGTACTCAAAAAAGTTTATCCCTACCGTATCTCCCATGACCTTGATCGCCCTTCTGTTTACCATCGTGGTCATGTTTTCCTTAAAAGGCGAGCTGATCGTTGAAATTCCTATGGATGTACTCATCATTGCCGTACCCTTGCTCATTTATTTTGCGCTTATGTTTATCATAGGTTTCTTCGTTACAAAAGCCACGGGGGCCACATATGACAAAACCACTTCCGTGGCCTTTACCGCCGCCGGAAACAACTTTGAACTGGCCATTGCGGTTGCCATAGCCGTCTTCGGATTAAATTCAGGCCAGGCCTTTGCCGGGGTTATCGGGCCCTTGGTAGAAGTTCCCGCCCTTATTTTGCTGGTTCGGGTTTCGTTTTGGCTGCGAAAGAAGTATTATAAAAAAACCGAAAACGTAGTTTCATAGATCCTTTCGGATGTGCCATTACCATTGTTAGCGAACCAAGTTCATGGCTTCACGATGGTAATGGCATTTTTACATTATTTCAAGCCAATTTTTATTGATATTAATGGTAACTCGCCGCTATTTTTGATTGATTTCCTTACCTAGAAACAATATCTTGCACAGATATTTTTTAAGCATGCAAAGCGAATGAATCTTACTATCGAAAATATTGTCTTAATTGGCTCTTTATTACTCTTTATTAGTATTGTCGTAGGTAAAACCTCGTACAAATTTGGGGTACCTACCTTGCTACTTTTCCTGGGCATCGGAATGTTGGCCGGATCGGAGGGCATAGGTGGTATTGTATTCGACGATCCCAAAATCGCCCAATTCATCGGTGTGGTTTCGCTGAATTTTATTTTGTTCGCGGGAGGCCTTGATACCAGTTGGCCTGCCGTAAAGCCCATTCTCAAAGAAGGTATCTTGCTTTCGACCCTGGGCGTATTGCTCACCGCGGTCTCATTAGGTATATTTGTATACTATGTCACCGATTTTACCATTTATGAAAGTTTACTACTAGGCTCCATAGTCTCCTCTACCGACGCCGCTGCGGTTTTCTCTATTCTACGGGGAAAAAGCCTCGCCCTCAAAACCAACCTTAGACCGACCCTGGAACTCGAAAGTGGCAGTAACGACCCCATGGCCTACGTACTTACCATTGCCTTTCTTTCCTTGGTCGTGAACCAAGATCAAGGACTGGCCTCTATAGTTCCCTTGTTTTTACAACAGATGATTCTTGGTGGCGCGGCAGGTTTCGGTTTTGGCAAGTTGAGCAAGCTGGTCATCAACAAGATAAGATTAGATTTTGAAGGGCTTTATCCCGTACTGGTCATCACCATGATGTTTATTACCTTTTCGGCAACCGATTTTATAGGAGGAAACGGGTTTTTGGCCATCTATATTTGCGCCGTTTATTTGGGGAATCAAGATCTCATCCACAAAAAAACCATCTTTCGTATGTTCGATGGTCTGGCCTGGCTGATGCAGATCGTGCTCTTCCTTACACTAGGGCTTTTGGTCTTCCCCAGTCATGTGGTACCTTATATCGGCATCGGCCTCACCATCTCACTGTTCTTGATTTTTATAGCGAGACCTATAGGTGTATTCATTAGCCTAATGTTCATTAAAATGAAACTCCGTAGGCGCTTCTATATTTCATGGGTAGGTCTTCGGGGAGCCGTACCCATCGTGTTTGCCACCTACCCCCTATTGGCGGGCATCGACAAGGCGCATATCATTTTCAATATCGTTTTCTTTATTTCGGTGACCTCGGTCCTTATACAAGGTACGACCTTGGCCATTGTTGCAAAATGGCTACACGTTGGCCTTCCCGAAAAGGCCAAGCGTATTTACGAAAAAGAGAAGTTCCTCGCCGAAATACCCAAGGCGGTCATGAAGGAAATCACCATTGGGGCCCAATGCTCTTCGGTCAACAAAAAAATCGTCGATTTAAACTTTCCCAAGAACGCCATCATTGCCATGATCAAACGAGACGATGTTTACATTACCCCCAAAGGGGCCACCGAAATTCAACAAGGCGATACCTTGGTCGTACTTTCCGACAACATGGAAGGATTGAACGCCGTTCAAGAATGCCTAAATCATTAGTTTTTTTTAACATCTACAAACCAATATAATTTTACCTTTGCCGAATGAAATCGGTTAAAAAGGTATTTGGTTTATTTGTGCTGACGGCAATTTATTGCTGCGCCATCGGCATGGGGTTAAATACCGACCAGACCCTTTCGGCAGAAAACCAAAGCCATTCCCCTAAGGAATCTATCTCTTCGGTATCGGCCAAACTTTACTGCCATACCTCCGAATCGGAAACAACGATAGACAACCCATCGAGCAACTCCGCTGATTGGCTTGAAGGTCCGGACAAGTTTTCGGGCTATTTCAAAGCCAGTGAGCGCACCTTTGAAAGCAAACTCACCCAATACACCCGTTTTTCGAGAAACTTGCTTATTTCTTATCGAAAATCGGATATGATATTCCCTTTTCATTACTTCTGGTAAATCCTTTTTTTTAAGTACCCCATGTCAAATCTTTGATTTGACCCATTACCATCGGGCTTGCTCCACGCACTGCCCCATTTATCCATTTAAAAACTTAAAAAAATGAATTTAGATTTAGGTACGTCCCTTGTCGGGGCCATATCCGTATTAGTATGTGTAATCCCCTTTGTTTTGGTTACCAGAAGTGTCAAGAAAAAAGAAAAAGCAATGCTCCGTTCCCTAAGCGATTTTGCGGAACAAGAAAACTGCAAAATACACGAACACGAGTATTTGGGCGATTTTATAATAGGAATGGACACCAATAAAAAGGTTGTTTTTTTCTATAAGGAAGAAAGGGACGCCTCTGAAAAACTTTCGGTAGACCTGAAAGACGTAAAGTCATGCAAAGCCTCTAGAATTGGAAAGACGTTCCGAAATAAAGGAAAGGTAGAGCAGGTCATCGAACGAATCGAACTGGTTTTCACTACCCGTCCGGCCGACCGTCGCAATGTCGTTTTTGAGCTTTTCAACAGCCATAATAACCTACAACTGAACGGAGAGCTGCAAACCGCCGAAAAATGGGCCAAAATAGTCAATGACTTAGTATAGCCCGCAAGTATTCCCAACTACGAAGCCCCCCGACGTTCCGGGGGGCTTTTGTATAAATAGATATCACGTTTTATTTAAGCGAAACCTTAAATATATAATCATCGGCCGTCAGGTAGAGTATTTTTTCACCTTTTCCGAAAGCACAATTCGCCGTTTTTTCACCGGTATGGATTTTGGCCACCGGTTTTCCCGATTCATTAAAAATCCAAACCCCACCGGGTCCCGTAGCAAACAGATAGCCTTTGCTGTGCATTTTCATACCATCGGGCAGGCCTTGTTGCCCTTCCTGACCTACCATTGGGGTTAAGTCGTAAAAAATCCTTTTGTTTTCGACCCTTCCCGTCGCTAAAATATCGTACTGGTACCATACGGCGTGTTCGGGATTGGAAACCGCCACGTACAATTTGGAAGCATCGGGACTTACCGCAATGCCATTCGGTCTTGATAATTTATCTACCAAAACGATTTCCCCTGTGGTTTTCAAACAATACACCCCTTGAAAATCGAGTTCTTTTTGGGGGTCGTCCATCTGTTGGGGCAACCCATATGGCGGATCGGTAAAATAGAGATTCCCCTCGGCATCGAAAACACCGTCATTCGGGCTGTTAAAGCGCTTTCCTTCAAATGAATCGGCAATTGCTTCGTAATCTGCCTTAGGAGCGTTCAACCCACTTTTCATTTTGGCTACCCGTCGTTCCCCGTGCTGCATCAACACAAGCTCTCCTTTCGGGCTCAACAGCAATCCGTTCGAACCAGGCTCCGCCCCGTAATCGCTTTTACCCAAATAACCTGACGGCTTGAGGTATTCGCTAGTATTTCCTAAGGCATCGATCTTAAACACGGTATTGTTCGGGATGTCGGAAAACAGGAGGTAATCGCCATCCGCAATCCACAAGGGGCCTTCCGTCCATGTAAACCCACTTCCTATAACTTCAATTTTGGCATTCGCATCTATAAGCTGTAATGCCTCACTATCTAGAATTTCAACAGAAAAACGGTCTTCCCTTTCTTGTGAAACAAGTGCGGTGTGAAGCCCCATCACTAAAACAATTACAAAAATTTTTTTCATGTCCAATTTATTTAAAATCGATTATCCCCTGAAACCTAGCCCATGAGTTGTGAAATACAGAATATCAAGGTCATGGCCGAGGTACCTAATACTAAGGTCCCAACCGTCTGTATCTGGTTTCCTTGCTTGACATCCATTCCCGTTAATGTGGTAAACACCCAAAAGAAGCTATCGTTGGCGTGTGAAACTACGGTAGAACCGGCCCCAATGGCCAAAACCGTCATCGTTTTCATAAAAGTTTCATCTAGGCCCAAGGCGGGCATCATAGGTGCGACAATGGAAGCCGTTGTTATCAAGGCCACGGTAGAGGAACCTTGGGTAGTCTTCAAACAAGCTGCCAACAAAAAAGGAAAAAATAAACCTATGGACATACCCGAAAAGCTTTCGGTAATCAACTCGGCGAAACCCGAGTTTTGAAGCATGGCACCAAAAATGCCCCCTGCGCCCGTAATTAAAATAATAGGTGCCGCAATACGCAACGAATCGCCCAACCAACCTGTTGCTGAATAGACTTGGGCATCTAATTTCTCAGGAAGCAATAAAGACAAAGCCACCCCTATCAGCAATGCTATTACAGGAGTACCCAAAAAAGCAATGACCGGATATACCGCCATGCCTGTCATATGAAGTTCGGGGTAATCAAAAATCGATTTTAAAACGATCAGAATAATCGGTACTATAATACACAACAGGGAAAGCGACAATTTGGGTCGATGTACCACATCGGGAGCAACTTCCATCCGGATAGGCACATATACTTTGGAAGCTATTTTGGTCGCAAAAAAATAGCAGCTGACCAAAGACAAGGAGCTAACGATCAATCCCCATAATATAACACTCCCCAATTCCGCATTCAAAATACCGGCCGCGGCAATTGGTCCGGGTGTCGGCGGTACCATGACGTGGGTGGCGGTCAGGCCCAATGCCAAGGCCGCGGTAGTACCGGCATAAGAAACCTTGGCCTTTTCGGAAAGGGCCTTGTTCAATGAATTCATAATAATAAAGGCACTATCGGCAAAAACGGGAATCGAAAGAAGATAGCCGGTTAGCATCATGGCCAAGTGAATGGATTTCTCGCCAATAAGCTGGATCATACGCGTAGCAATGACCATAGCCCCTCCTGATTTTTCGAGTACGGTGCCTATGGCCACACCAAAGAAAATAATAAGTCCGATTTTGCCCATGATGCTACCAAAACCGTTGTTTACGGAGTCTATAATAGCCTCTACGCCCATTCCGGTGATGAATCCGTAGCCAATGGCAGCCAGTAAAAGCACAAAAAACGGATGGATTTTCCATCGGACAATGCCCATGATTATAAAGGTCAGGGCACAAATTAAAGCTACAAGATAAAGCATAGGTGGTTGGTTAAAGTTGGATTAATTTAAGCACTAAATCATTCTAAAACTGATATTTAAGTTATTATTTCTTACCATTCGGCAAAACTACCGTCTTCATTTCTCCAGACAGGATTGGCCCAGTTATGACCAATTTTCTGGCCTTCCCTCAACTTCTCTTCGTTGATTTCTACCCCAAGGCCCGGTTTTTTCAGGAGTTCTATATAGCCATCCTTTACATCGAACACTTCGGGGTTGTCCATATAATCCAACAGATCAAAACCTTTGTTGTAATGAATACCCAAACTACTTTCTTGGATTACCGCATTTATGGAATTGAAATCAACATGTAGGCATGAGGCAAGCGCTACTGGGCCCAAGGGGCAATGTGGCGCCAAGGCTACGTCGTAAGCTTCCGCCATGGCCGCGATTCTGCGCACTTCCGAGATTCCCCCGGCATGGCTTAAATCGGGCTGAATGATATCTACCGTTCCCCTATGCAAAAGTTCCTTAAAATCCCAACGGGAAAACATACGTTCGCCGGTTGCTATTGGAATACTGGTATACGGATAAATATGATCAAAGGCTTCCTTATTCTCGCTCAACACCGGTTCCTCGATAAACATAGGGTTGTAAGGCGCCAGTTCGTCGATCAGACGTTTGACCATACCTTTGTGTATTCTTCCGTGAAAATCGAGTCCAATATCCAAAGTATCGCCAAACTCCTCCCGAAGCAATCGGATATTATCGGCCACAGTCTTAATTTTCTGTAAGGAATCGATCCATGCAAAGGCTCCCGTAGCATTCATTTTTACGGCTTTGTAGCCTTGCTCTACTTTTTCCCTTGCCTGCTCTAGAACAACTTCGGGATGATCCCCTCCTATCCAGCAGTACATTTTCATTTTCTTCCGTACCGCACCCCCTAAAAGATCGTATACCGGAACACCAAGGTGCTTGCCTTTTATATCCCAAAGTGCTTGGTCTATCCCTGAAATGGCGCTCATAAGAATAGGCCCGCCGCGGTAGAAACCACCCCCATAAAGCGTCTGCCAAATATCTTCTATATCATTGGCCGAACGACCGATAAGGTACTGTGACAATTCGTTAACACAGGCTTCGACCGTAGCGGCCTTGCCTTCTACAACCGGCTCTCCCCAACCTATGATTCCGCTTTTCGTGGTTATTTTGAGAAAAAGCCAACGTGGCGGTACTTTAAAAAGTTCTATTTTTTCGATTCGCAAGTCATCCATACTATTCAACTAAAGTTCTAGGGTTATTTTTATCTCACCATAAGCAGCAGTTCTCACCGTTACGATTGGTTTCCCCTAAAGTAGTGAATAATATTGAAGTGTAATTAGTACGTTTAAAAATAAGCCCAGAGACCGGGCCATAAAAAAACCTGTCTCGTTCAAGACAGGTTTTCAATTCTTTTCAAAAAGTCCCTACTTCTAGGACATATCATTATACCGGCTCGCCGTAAAGATCGAAATCTGCGGCATCGGTTATTTTTATATTTGCAAACTCTCCCTGTTTCAGATAGTATTTTGAAGCATCAATGAGGACTTCGTTATCAACATCGGGGGAATCGAATTCCGTTCGTCCGACAAAGTACGTTCCTTCTTTGCGGTCAATAATACAACGGAAGGTCTGTCCGATTTTTTCTTGGTTCAACTCCCATGAAATTTGTGATTGCAGCTCCATGATCTCGTTAGCCCTTTCTTGCTTGACCTCCTCGGGAACATCATCTTCTAAGGTATAGGCGTGGGTATTCTCTTCATGGCTATAGGTAAAGCAGCCCAATCGCTCGAAGCGCATTTCGGCCACCCATTCTTTTAGGGTTTGGAAATCTTCTTCGGTTTCCCCAGGGTAACCCACGATCAAAGTGGTACGAATGGCCATTTCAGGTACCGCCGCCCTAAATTCTTTTAGCAACTTTGTCGTTTTGGCCTGTGTTGTACCGCGACGCATACTTTTTAGGATGGAATCTGAAATATGCTGCAGGGGAATATCCAAGTAATTACAGATCTTAGGTTCTTCCTTCATTACGTCAAGAACATCTAAAGGAAAGCCCGTCGGGAAGGCATAATGCAATCGGATCCACTCAATACCTTCAACTTTTACCAAAGCTTGCAATAGCTCGGCCAAGTTGCGCTTTTTATAGAGGTCAAGACCGTAATAGGTCAAGTCTTGCGCAATGAGAATCAGTTCCTTGACACCCTTGGCGGCCAACTTTTCAGCTTCGGTCACCAAGTCTTCAATGGGCGTACTCTTATGCTTGCCCCTCATAATAGGAATGGCACAGAACGAACAAGGTCGATCACAACCTTCGGCAATTTTTAAATAGGCGTAGTTTTTTGGTGTGGTCGTCAAACGCTCCCCTATAAGCTCGTGCTTATAATCGGCGCCAAGGGCCTTCAACAAATTAGGAAGTTCACTGGTGCCGAAATACTCGTCTACATTCGGAATTTCCTTTTGCAAATCGGGCTTATAGCGCTCACTTAGGCATCCGGTCACGAATACCTTATCTACTTCACCGGCCTCCTTCTTCTGAACATATTCCAGAATCGTATTGACACTTTCCTCTTTTGCATTGGCGATAAAGCCGCAAGTATTTATTACAACAACATTACCTTCCTCCTCATGAACCACTTCCTTTTCGTTGGCACGCAACTGCCCCATGAGCACTTCGGAATCATACACGTTTTTCGAGCATCCCAAAGTAACTACATTGATTTTATTCTGCTTCTGCGATTTTGTTCTCATAATTGGAAATTGACCGCAAAAATACAACAAGATGAACGAACAGCTTCCTTTTGGTACGATTTCTTGTTGAATTGCGTTAAACTTTAATAGCCATTTGACGTCCTATAAGAAATCGAGGTCATGAAATATATCACCAACTCTGTATTAAGCTTCCTTTTACTGTTTCTTTTTAGTTGTTCCTACGACAAGGTAGAATCCGAAGTCGAAATCGACCCAGTTCCACAGGGCATGTATTTCCCAGCCATTTCAAGTACCACTTGGGATACACTCACCCCTGCCCAACTCGCTTGGAACGAAACGGAAATAGAAAGTCTATATGAGTATTTAGACGTAAACCGGACCAAGGGTTTTATGGTTTTGAAAGACGGCCGTATCGTTCTTGAAAAATACTTCAATGGCCATACGGCCGATAGCCAATGGACCTGGTTCTCCGCCGCCAAGAGCCTAACGGCGACCATCACCGGTATTGCACAAGAGGAAGGCCTGCTCCATATTACCGACAAAACCTCCGATTATCTCGGAACGAATTGGACTTCACTACCTATAGAAAAGGAAAACCTGATTACCGTACAGCACCATTTAAGCATGACCACTGGCTTGACCGACCATGTGGGCGACTACATACCGTGGGTCTGTACCACCCCAAGTTGTTTGGAGTATACTGCAGATGCCGGCACCCGTTGGGCCTACCATCAGGGCGGTTTTATCGTTCTTCAAAATATTCTGACCCAAAGTACGGGAATGGACTTTCAGAACTATGGAAAAACCAAACTTGAAGACCGTATCGGAATGCGGGGAAATTGGACCAAAGCCCTAGGCTTGAACCTATACAACAGTACCACCCGAAGCATGGCACGCTTCGGACTACTCGCCCTGAACAAAGGGAGTTGGGACGGGAGTTCGATCGTAAGCAAAACCTACTTCGACCAAATGACCGATACCTCCCAAGAACTGAATAAAAGCTATGGCTATTTGTGGTGGTTAAACGGAAAACAAAGTTATATGGGTACGACCTCCCAAGAAGTGGTATCGAGCGAACTGATACCCAATGCCCCCTCCGACCTATTTGCGGCCCTAGGTGCCAACGACCAGAAAATCTACGTCGTTCCCAGCCAAGGTCTGGTTATTGTTAGGTGCGGCGAAAGTGCTGGGGAAAACCAATTAGGACTCTCAAGCTTCGATAATGAACTGTGGGCTAAATTAAACGCCGTTATACCTTAAAGAAGGAGTCTACAAATTCATGCTTGTTGAACACCTGCAGGTCTTCAATTCCCTCTCCGACGCCAATATACTTGACGGGAATTTGAAATTGATCGGAGATACCGATGACCACACCGCCTTTTGCGGTACCGTCTAATTTGGTAACCGCCAACGAGGTTACTTCAGTGGCCTTGGTGAATTGTTTGGCCTGCTCGAAAGCATTCTGCCCGGTTGAACCATCGAGCACCAACAAAACGTCATGGGGTGTATTATCGACCACTTTTTGCATTACCCGTTTGACCTTCGTCAACTCGTTCATCAAGTTCACCTTATTATGAAGTCGTCCTGCCGTATCGATAATCACGACATCGGCATCTTGCTTGACGGCCGAACTCAAGGTATCGAAAGCGACAGAAGCCGGATCACTGCCCATTTTTTGTTTTACGATGGGAACGTCAACACGATCGGCCCACACCTGTAATTGATCGATGGCCGCAGCACGGAAGGTATCGGCTGCACCTAAAACCACTTTTAAGCCCTGCTTCTTAAACTGATAGGCCAACTTACCAATGGTCGTGGTCTTCCCCACGCCGTTTACACCTACCACCATAATGACATAGGGCCTTTTATCTTGTGGTACTGAAAATTCGGTTTGGTTCCCCAAATTGGTCTCGGAAAGAAGACCGGATATTTCTTCGCGAAGAATAGTATTGAGCTCGTCGGTACCCATATACTTATCCTTGGCGACACGAGCCTCGATGCGGTCAATAATTTTTAAGGTCGTGGTAACCCCGACATCGGAAGAAACAAGAACTTCCTCTAGGTTATCGAGTACATCGTCATCTACTTTAGACTTACCGGCAACCGCTTTGCTAAGCTTAGAGAGAAAGGAAGTTTTAGATTTCTCCAAGCCCTTGTCAAGGCTTTCCTTTTTCTTTGAAGAAAATATATTCTTGAACAAACTCATGTTTTCTTTGTATTAATAGGCTCAAAGATAATAAAGTAAGGCGGAAGTTTTTACTTTAATTGGCACTACCATGGCTTTAAAACGATCCATGTTTAAACGGGGGCTTTTCTCATCTCGGTATAGGAGCAACAAAAAAAGCCCCTTCTTTACGAAGAGGCTTCATCATACTATAAAAGTATCTTACTTTTTAGACAACCATTCGTTGACCGCTTCTGGGGTCATAACGGATTCAACAAAAGTGTAAGAACCACTTTTTGCCGATTTCACCATTTTAATGGCTTTTGTCAATCTTTTTGAACTTGTCTGTAAACTTGCTACCGTCTTCTTTGCCATGACTAATTTCTTTTATGTCCCCGTTGATACGAAAACTTATTTAATCTCCTTATGGATTGTCATCCTCTTTAAAATAGGATTGAACTTTTTAATCTCCATTCTTTCGGGAGTGTTCTTTTTGTTCTTGGTAGTGATATACCTTGAAGTACCTGGCATGCCCGAATCTTTATGTTCGGTGCATTCCAAAATAACCTGTATTCTATTTCCTTTCTTTGCCATCGTATTCTAGCTTATTTTACCAATCCTTCTGCCTTCGCTTCTTTCAAAACCGCAGAAATACCCCTTTTGTTGATAATTTTCAACGCTTTTGCTGAAACCTTCAAAGTTACCCATCGGTCTTCTTCGGGAATATAAAAACGTTTCTTAGAAAGATTGACATTAAACCTTCTTCTGGTCTTATTGATAGAGAACGATACATTGTTACCGAACATCGCTCTCTTTCCCGTAATTTCACAAACTTTTGACATCGCGCTGATTTTTCTTTAAACAGGGTGCAAATTTATATCATTTTTATGGGATGGACAAAAGAATATTTCAGATTTTTGAAATTTCTTTTTGTAACAGCTCTAAAGCCTTGTTTACCGACTTCTCCACAATACGATTTCTATGGTTGCCCATATTGAATTTTTGGGCGTGAACACCTGTCGGTGTTGCAATGGCCAAAAAGACCGTTCCGACCTCGGCATCCGAATCCCCTTTTGTCGGGCCGGCGTTACCTGTGGTTGCTATGGCATAATCGGTTTTTAACAAACTTCTTACGTTTTTGGCCATGGCCTCGGCCACCTCGGCACTGACCACGGAATATCTATCCACTACATCCTTGGGCACCTTCAGAACGTTTATTTTTGTTTCCGTGGCATAACTCACGACACTGCCCTTAAAGTAGGCTGAAGCCCCCGGCAAGGCCGTCAGTTGCCCTGCGATCTTTCCTCCGGTGAAGCTTTCCGCCGTAGCCAAGGTCAGGCCTTTGCCCGTTAAGGTCTTGGCCACCAATTCTTCCAAGGTTTCCTCGTCTTCGGTTCCATACATGATGTCGCCTATGAGTGCCGGCAGTTTTTGAGCCTCCTTCTCTACCGCATCGACCAAGACCTGTTTATCTGGCCCTTTAGCACTTAAGCGCAACCTGACTTTCCCCAAATTGGGCAGATAGGCCAGTTTGACAAAGGGGGGAAGATGGTCTTCCCACTGCTCCAATCTCTCGGCAATGGCACTTTCTCCCAAGCCATAAGTTACTATGGTCTTATGCAGGATGTATGGGCGCTCAAAATCCTTAATGATTTTAGGAATGACCTGATTTACTATCAAATTCTCCATTTCATAGGGTACCCCCGGCAAGGAAACAAAGGCCACACCTTCATCCTTAAACCACATTCCCGGTGCCGTACCGAGCGCATTGTGAAGCACGGTCGCCTTAGAAGGCACCAAGGCCTGCATCCTGTTCATATCGGATATAGGAGTAGATGAAATATACTTTTCAAAAAGTTCTTCCACGTGGGCTAGCACACCCGCGTCTTCCTCCAAGGTATCATTAAAAAACTCACAAAGGGTGTGCTTGGTAATATCATCTTTGGTCGGCCCGAGCCCTCCGGTCATGATAACCACCTGAGCCCTACCCTTGGCCTCTTCAAGAGCCTGAAGAATATGTTCCCTATCGTCTTGAACCGAAGTAATCTGATATACCGAGACCCCGATTTTATTCAGCTCCTTAGAAATAAAGGCTGAATTGGTATCGACAATCTGACCGATTAGGATTTCGTCGCCAATGGTAATGATTTCGGCAAACATCAAATACTAAAATCTTTCTTCAACTCCGATACGACTTGGTGTATATCTTTTTTTAGCAAGGGAAAGACCTCCTGTATCTCCGAAATATTTGCCCCGGCCTTACCTAAGGTCTCTATTTGCAATGCAGCGGCACGGGTCTGCTCCATCCCCAAAAGATCCACATTAGGCTTAATTTTATGGGCCAATTTATATACTTGGTCATGGTTTTGATCGTTCAGTGCAATCTCAAGATCCTCTAGATCTTGTGGCACTTCTTCTAAAAATACTGAAATTACAGAGTTGATGAAATCCTCATCCCCTTCAGCCATCTCATTGATTTTATCAAGATTGTAAATCATCATTTTACTTTTAAATGAAAAAGCTCA
Source organism: Zobellia galactanivorans (assembly GCF_000973105.1). Lineage (NCBI taxonomy): Bacteria > Pseudomonadati > Bacteroidota > Flavobacteriia > Flavobacteriales > Flavobacteriaceae > Zobellia > Zobellia galactanivorans. The sequence continues at coordinate 734,962 of NC_015844.1, forward strand.
TGCCCTTCAAGAACACCCGAAAGGTAATCATTTGCTTCAATTCTTCCAACACCGGAAGGCGTTCCGGTAAAAATTATATCGCCTTTTTTTAACATAAAAAACCGGGAAACATAAGCCACAAGTTCATCTATCTTCCAGAGCATGAGACTTGTATTTCCCTTTTGTACTTCTTTACCATTTTTGAACAGCGAAAAATTTATACGGTTCAAATCTTCAAAATCGGTTTTCGGAAGCCATTCACCTATAACGGCTGCTCCGTCAAACCCCTTTGCCTTTTCCCACGGCAGGCCTTTTTCCTTCAGTTTTGATTGCAGGTCCCTAGCCGTAAAATCAATACCTAAGCCTACTTCACTATAATATTTATGCGCAAACTTTTCATTGATATGCTTGCCCACCTTGTTGATCTTGACCAATACTTCAACCTCGTAATGGACATCGTTAGAGAATTCAGGGATATAAAAATCTTGTTCTTTGGGCAGGATTGCGGAATCGGGTTTGATAAACACCACCGGTTCTTCAGGGCGTTCATTGGCCAATTCGGCAATGTGCGCAGCATAGTTCCTCCCTATACAAATAAGTTTCATGTGTACCGATTTAAGCCTTACCCTAGTTTATTGTTCAGTTGGCTCAATTTGATCTGCGTTAATACCTTTTTGGTATACAGGGGAAAGTCGGCATTAAGAATCCACCCGAAATAGCCCGGCTCTTTTTCAAGAACATCCAACACCCTCCTACCCTTATGCTTACCAAAGGCAAACACCTCAACACCATCTTCATCATAGCCCAAAAAGCCGGCAAAGTCGGCAAACTGCCGATGCGTGGAAAATTCAGCTAATTTTTTTACGTTGTTCTCAAGCTCGGGGTATCGATCTAGCTGCGACAAAAGCACCTCATAGGTAGCCTGGGTATCGGCCTCCGCACTATGCGCATCGGTCAAATCCTTCCCGCAATAGAATTTATAGGCCGCGGCAAGAGTACGCTTTTCCATCTTATGGAAAATAGTCTGCACATCTATCGAGACCATACTTTTCATATCGAAGTCGATTTCGGCCCGAAGCATTTCTTCCGCCAATAAGGGAATGTCGAAACGATCAGAATTGAATCCGCCCAAATCACAGTCCTTTATCATCGCGTAAATGGTCTTGGACAACTCCTTAAAAGTAGGCTCATTGGCCACCTTTTCATTTGAAATACCGTGTATGGCGACGACCTCGTCCGGTATTTGCATTTCAGGGTTTACCAACCAAGTCTTGCTTTCCTTATTCCCGTTAGGGTATACTTTCAACACAGATATTTCTACAATTCGGTCTTTGGCAACATTGGTACCCGTAGTTTCCAAATCAAAAAAACAAATGGGACGCGTAAGATTAAGCTCCATGTTTTTGCAATTTTTTAAGCAAATATAATCTTTAACGAGCTTAGAGAAAATATATCTTCGGTTTTCTTGCCCGATTAAGGACCGCTATAGCCGGAAAGGCCGACAATTACCACACAAACAAGCGAGTTACAGATATGTACAAATCAAATACAAGGATTTACCCTACACCTCACCCGGAATACAAATCACAAGCCACGGACCGTACCGCATCATTTTAAGGCCATCTTCTTGCGGACACCCGGACCGCCCATAGCACAGATAGCCCCAGAACCAACCGACAAGACTTCAATACACTAGATTTCCCTATCTACATCCCAACCTTCCAAGTAGTCGGCCACCGCCTTGGCGAACATACTGCCCAAGGCCCCGTTTACCACCCTATGATCATAGCTATGGGAAAGGTACATCTTACTGCGAATCCCTATAAAATCACCTTCGGCGGTCTCTATTACCGACGGAATCTTCCGAATCGCCCCCAAGGCCAAAATACCTACCTGCGGCTGATTGATAATAGGCGTACCGAACACACTGCCAAAGGTTCCGACATTGGTTACCGTATAGGTACCGTCTTGCACCTCATCGGGTTTTAATTTATTCGTTTTTGACCTAAAGGCCAAATCGTTCACCACCTTGGCCATACCTACCAAATTCAATTGGTCGGCATTTTTTATGACCGGAACGATAAGGTTACCGTCCGGCAGGGCCGCAGCCATACCAATGTTTATATTTTTCTTTTTGATAACCGTATCGCCATCTACAGATATGTTCATCATGGGATACTTTTTCAATGCCTTGGCCACAGCTTCCATAAAGATGGGGGTAAACGTCAGTTTTTCACCTTCCCTTTTCTCAAAATCTGCCTTAACCTTGTTACGCCAGTTTACGATATTGGTCACATCTACCTCGATAAAACTCTGTACATGCGCCGAAGTCGACACGCTCTCGGCCATATGCTTGGCTATCAATTTCCCCATACGCGACATGGGAATGACCTCCGCATCAACGGATTGCTTTATGGTAGCCGCCGCAACCGGCTCTTTTACCGCTTGCACCGAATTCACTGAAGGGGCTTCTTTTTTTACCTCTGTAGCGACCGCAGCAGCAGGCTCTTCAGCTTTTACCCTACCGTTCTTTAAATAATCGAGAATATCGTTTTTGGTGACCCTTCCATCGTTACCCGTACCTTTAATGGTATCGAGTTCGTCCATTGAGATACCTTCTTGTTTCGCTATATTTTTCACCAAGGGTGAGTAAAAGCGCTCTCCCGATACGGCCTTTGGAGCTTGATGGACAGGTGCACTGGCCACTTCCTTGGCCACTTTTACCGTCTCCTCTACCATAGCCGCAGATTCCTCTACTTTATCGCTTGTCTTATCGACAACCACAGCTTCCGTATTGTCCGACTGTTCGGTCTCGATTATCGCAACCGTTTCCCCAACCTTGATCACATCGTCTACCTCAAAGAACCTTTCTACCAAAACACCTTCCACCTCACTAGGAACCTCCGAATCCACCTTGTCGGTGGCTATTTCAAAAATAGGCTCGTCCAATTCAATAGTATCCCCAACTTCTTTCAACCAAGAGGTCAACGTTGCCTCGGCAACACTCTCACCCATTCTCGGTAATTTCAGTTCAAACTTTGACATATTCTTATTTTATACTGCTTTTAAGCTATTTTGGTCGCAAAAATACCAAAAAAAGCACCTATTTGTTAAATTTCCAACATTTTTAATTCGCCTTCAAGGAACCTTCAAAGGGAATTCTATTTAAAATACTTCGCCCCAGCGTGACCTCATCGGCATACTCAAGTTCATCACCCACGGCGATCCCCCGGGCAATGGTAGAAGTACTGACATCAAGTCCCTTCAATTGCTTGTAAATATAAAAATTGGTCGTATCGCCTTCCATAGTAGAGCTCAAGGCAAAAATAAGCTCCTTTACCTCTCCTTTTTTGGTCTTTTCCACCAAAGAGGCAATGGTAAGGTCTTGGGGAC